>NZ_JBFASK010000041.1:0-51640 GCF_040677675.1 Streptomyces sp. NPDC053755
CCCGGAGAGGAACCCCCTCTCCGGGCGGCGGCGTCCGGCAGGCGGGCGTCAGCCCTGTTCCGCCGCGAGGCTCGCCGGGCGCAGGTCCGTCCAGTGGGACTCGACGTACGCCAGGCACCCCTCCCTCGTGTCCTCCCCGAAGACGGTGCGCCAGCCGGCCGGTACCTCCGCGAAGGACGGCCACAGCGAGTGCTGGTTCTCCTCGTTGACCAGGACCAGGAAGCGGCCCTGCGGGTCCTCGAACGGGTTGGTGCTCATGCGGTTTCACTCCTTGTGGACATGGCGGTGAACAGCTCCGAAAGCGGCTGCTCGGGATCGGCGGCCACGGTGCGCAGCAGCCTCTGGAGTTCGTCGGCGAGCCGCCGTGCCTTGGCGGCTCCGAACAGGTCGGTCGCGTGGATCAGACCGCAGTGGACGGGGCCTTCACCCCGCGGCTCGTAGAAGCTGAGGGTCAGCCGCGCCCGCGTCGAGCCGGTCGGCACGGCGTCGAGGGAACCGACGCCGCCCTCCAGCTGCTCCAGGTCCGCCTGCTCGTGGTGGATCACCATGACCTGCGGACCCTCCGGGGGCAGCCCGGTCGCCCGGACCACCTCCTCGAAGGGGAGTTCCTGGCGGTCCAGCGCGCTGAGCGTGGTCTCGCGGACGCGGGACAGCAGCTCGGCGAAGGTCGGGTCCCCCGCCGTGTCGGTGCGCAGCACGACCGTGTTGAAGAAGCAGCCGACCAGATCGGCCAGTCGGTCGTCGGTGCGGCCCGCCACCATCGTGCCGATGGGGAGGTCCGTGCCGGCGCCGTGGGCGGTGAGCAGCGCCGCCAGGGCGGAGTGCAGGACCATGAACATGCTGGTGCCGGTCGCCTGGGCCAGCTCGTCCACGGCCTCGTGCAGCCGCTCGTCGAGGACGAAGCCGACGTGGCCGGCGCCGGGGGCGGACACGCCCGGGCCGTCCGCGGGGAGCGCCAGCCCGGCCGGTACGTCCTTGAGCGTGTCCCGCCAGTAGGCGAGCTGGCGCGCGCCGCGGCTGTCCGGGTCGTCCGGGTCGCCGAGGACCTCGCGGGCCCAGCGGCCGTAGTCCGCGTACGTGACCGGCAGCGGCGTCCACTCGGGTGCGCGGCCCTGCGTGCGGGCGGCGTAGGCCGCCGTCAGGTCACGGAACAGGGGCACGACCGACCACTCGTCCACCGTCAGGTAGTGCATGGTCAGGAGCAGCGCCTGGTCTCCCCCGGCTCCCGTGAGCAGATGGGCCCCGAGCGGTGCCGCGCGCTCCGGCTCCGGTGCTCCCGCGGCGAGTTCCGTCAGGCGGGTCTCCAGGTCCCCGCACGCCTCCCGGACCAGCACCGGGGGCTCGGCGGGCCGGTGGTGGACGGTTCCGTCGCGTTCCGTGAACGCCGTCCGCAGGGGCTCGTGGCGGCCCGCCACGTCCGCGAGCGCGCTCTGGAGGGCGTCCGCGTCGAGACCGCCGCCGGGTGAGCGCAGCACGAGGGCGTGGTCGAAGCGGGGGGTACGGCGGTAAGCGTCCCACTGCCAGCGCTGGACGGGGGCGGCCGGGAGGGGTTCACGGCCGGCGTCCTGCGGGCGCAGCGCCGGGCGGGCGGCCGCCCCGCCCTTCAGCTTGCCCTCCAGTCCGGCGACGGTCAGCGCGTCGAAGACGTCGCGGATGCTCAGTTCCACCCCGAACTCGGCGCGGATGCGGCCCAGGAGCCGCATCGAGGCCATGGAGTGGCCGCCGAGCGCGAAGAAGTTGTCGTGGACGCCGACCTTGTCCAGCTTGAGGATGTCGCAGAACAGTGCGGCGAGCCTGGCCTGCGTCCCGTTCGTCGGCCGGGTGTCGCCGGTCATGGCGGCCCAGTCCGGCGCGGGCAGCGCCTTGCGGTCGAGCTTGCCGTTGGGCGTCAGCGGGAGCGGGCCGTCCAGCGGGACGACGAGCGCCGGGACCATGTACTCGGGCAGGACGCCGGCCACGTGGGCGCGCAGCTCGTGCGGCGCCGCTTCCCCGGCCTCGCCCGCCTCCCGGACGGCGTATCCGACCAGGCGGACGATGTCGCCGTCGCGGTCGGGCACGACGGCGGCCTGGGCCACGGACGGGTGCGAGGCGAGGACCGCCTCGATCTCGCCCAGTTCGATGCGGAAGCCCCGCACCTTCACCTGGGTGTCGACCCGCCCGAGGAAGTCGACGTTGCCGTCCGCGCGCCAGCGGGCGCGGTCGCCGGTGCGGTACATCCGGCTGCCGGGCGGGCCGTAGGGGTCGGCGACGAACCGCTCGGAGGTCAGCCCGGCCTTGCCGAGGTAGCCCCGGGCGAGGCCGCGTCCGGAGACGTACAGCTCGCCGGCGACACCGGGCGGAACGGGACGCAGATGGTCGTCGAGGACGTAGCAGCGGGTGTTCGGGTCGGGCCGGCCGATGGGCACCCGGCCGGTCGGGCGGCCCGTCTGCTCGCGTGCGGGCCAGAGCGTGGAGTTGACGGTCGCCTCGGTCAGGCCGTACGCGCAGATCAGGTGGGCCGTGGCGCCGAACCGCTCGAACAGGTCCGGCGGCACGGTCTCCGTGCCGACCAGGACGGTCGACCCTTCGGGCAGTTCGCAGCCCGGCGGCAGGGCGGACACCAGGGACGGCGGAAGGATCATGTGGGTGATCCGCTGGTCCTGGAGGAAGTCGGTGAGCGCGGGGCCCGCGACCCGGGCCTCGTCCGTGATGAGGACGAGCCTGCCGCCGTGGCAGAGCGCCATGGACAGTTCGAAGGCGAAGACGTCGAAGCCGATGGACGCGAACTGCAGGACGCGGCTGTCGCGCTCCAGGCCCATCCGGTCGACGGCCGTGGCGACCAGGCTGGCGATGCCCTCGTGAGGGACGATCACGCCCTTGGGGCGGCCGGTCGATCCGGAGGTGTAGATGACGTACGCGGCCTGGTCGAGGGCGATCCGGCCGCCGTCGACGGGGGTTCCGGGCAGGGCGTCCAGTTCGGCGGCGGTGGCGGGGTCGTCGAGCAGGACCGCCGGTACGCCCGCCACATCGGGGATCTTGCCCGCCACCGGCTCGGTGCCGACCACGAGGGCGGCCCGGGAGTCCTCGATCATGTACGTGAGGCGGTCGGCCGGGTGCACCAGGTCGAGCGGCAGGAAGGCGGCGCCCAGCTTCAGGGCCGCGAGGACCGTGGCGACCATGTCGACCGAGCGGGGCACCGCCACGCCGACGACGCTCTCGGCGGCCACGCCGCGTGCGGCGAGGAGCCGGGCGATGCGGTTGGCCCGGGCGTCCAGCTGCGCGTAGGACACGGAGCGGGAGCGGTCGACGACGGCGACGGCGTCGGGGCGCTCGGCGAGCCTCTCCGCGAACAGGGCGGGGAAGGTCTTCTCGTCGACCTCGCGGGCGGTGGCGTTGAAGCCCTCCAGGACCAGCCGGCGCTCGTCGTCGCGGAGGATCTCCGCCCGGGAGACGGGCCGCTCGGGCGCGGCGACCAGGGCCGTGACGAGCGTCCTGAGGCGCTCGCCGAGGCGCTCGGCGGTCTCCTGGTCGAACAGCTCGGTGGCGAACTCCAGGCGGCAGCCGAGGGAGCCCGTCGAGCCGTCGGCCGGGGTGTGCTCGGTGAAACTGAAGACGAGGTCGAACTTGGCGGAGCGGACACGGAAGGGCACGTAGTCGGCGTGGAGGCCGGGCAGTTCCAGTCCGTCGCCGGTGCGGGCGTGGTAGCCGACCATCACCTGGAAGAGCGGGTTGCGGGACAGCGAGCGGGTGGGGTTGAGCCTCTCCACGACCGCCTCGAAGGGCACGTCCGCGTGCGAGAACGCCGCCAGGTCGGTCTCCCTGACCCGGCCGAGCAGCTCCATGAAGCTGGGGTCGCCGGTCAGGTCGGTGCGCAGCACCAGCGTGTTGACGAAGAACCCGACCAGGTCGTCCAGGGCCTCGTCGCCGCGGCCGGCGATGGGCGAGCCGAGGGGGATGTCCGTCCCGGCGCCCATCCGGTGCAGCAGGGCGGCCACGGCGGCGTGCGCCACCATGAACATGCTGGCCCCGGACTGGCGGGCGAGCCGCCGCAGGCCCTCGTGGACGTCGGCGTCGAACACGATGTCGAGTTCGGCGCCGGAGAACGCCGGCCGTGCCGGGCGTGGCCGGTCGGTGGGCAGTTCCAGCTCCTCGGGGGCGCCGTCCAGCGCCGTCCGCCAGTACTCCAGCTGCCGGGAGGCCAGGCTGCCGGCGTCGGCCGGGTCGCCGAGGAGGCGCTGCTGCCACAGGGCGTAGTCGGCGTACTGGACCGGGAGCGGCTCCCAGTCGGGTGCCGAGCCGCCGAGGCGGGCGGTGTAGGCGGTGGCCAGGTCGCGCAGGAACGGGCGGTCCGACCACTCGTCGGTGGTGATGTGGTGCAGCAGCAGGACGACGACGTGGTCCTCGGGCGCCAGCTCCACGAGCGTGGCGCGCAGGGGCAGTTCGGCGGCCAGGTCGAAGGGGCGGTTGGCGGCCGCGTCGACGATGCCGGGCACCTCGTCCTCGGCGGCGCGCAGCCGCTCCACCACGGGGCGCGCCTCCTCGGCGGGCAGCACGCGCTGGAGCGCCTGGCCGTCGCGGTCGACGAACACGGTGCGCAGGGCTTCGTGCCGGGCGGTCACGTCGGCCAGGGCCGCCTCCCACGCGTCGGCGTCGAGCGCGCCGCGCAGCCGCATGACCAGCGGGAAGTTGTAGGCGGCGGAGGTGCACTCGATCTGCTGGATGACCCACAGGCGCTGCTGGGCGTGGGACAGCGGCAGTTCTTCGGGCCGCTCCACGGCGGTCAGCGCCGGGCGGGCGGCGCCGCCGGAGCGGGCCGCGCGCTCGACCAGCTCGGCGACGGTGGGGGCCTCGAACAGGTCGCGAATGGCCAGTTCGGTGTCGAGCGCCGTACGGGCCCGGCTGACGAGGCGGGTGGCGAGCAGGGAGTGGCCGCCCAGTTCGAAGAAGTCGCTGTCGATGCCGACGCTGCCCTCGGGCAGGCCGAGGACCTCGGCGAAGAGCGCGCAGAGCGTCTCCTCGCGGGGGTCGCGCGGTGCGCGGCTGGTGCCGGTCCCGGCGAAGTCGGGGGCGGGCAGGGCGCGGACGTCCAGCTTGCCGTTGACGGTGATCGGCAGGGTGTCCACGGGGACGAGGGCGGAGGGGACCATGTAGTCGGGCAGGCCCGTCCTCAGGTGGTCGCGCAGCCGCTGGAGCAGGTGGTCGTCGGCCGTGACGCCGTCCTCCGGCGCGAAGTAGCCGACGAGGCGCTTCGTGCCGGTGCTCTCGTCGACGACCACCGCCGCGTGGGCGACCTCGGGGTGCGCGGACAGGGCGGAGGAGATCTCGCCGAGTTCGATGCGGTATCCGCGGATCTTGACCTGGTCGTCGGTGCGGCCGAGGAAGTCGAGCAGGCCGTCGGGCCGCCGGCGCACGAGGTCGCCCGTGCGGTACATCCGCTCCCCCGGTTCGCCGTAGGGGTCGGCGACGAACCGCTCGGCGCTGAGTGCGGGACGGTCGTGGTAGCCGCGGGCCAGGCCGGTGCCGGCGATGTACAGCTCGCCGGGGCAGCCCTGCGGGACGGGCCGCAGCATGGTGTCGAGGACGTAGGCACGGGTGTTGCGGATGGGCAGGCCGACCGTGGGGGTGGGGCTGTCGGTCGTGGAACCGCCGAGCGTGTTGATCGTGTACTCGGTCGGTCCGTAGAGGTTGTAGCCGTACGTGCCGTCGGTGCGGCGCAGCTTCGTCCACACGGTGTCGGACACGGCCTCGCCGCCGAGCAGGACCAGGGCCGGACGGTGCTTGCCGGCCTTCTCGTCGCGGTCGAGGAGTCCTTCCTCGATGAGCAGCTGGGCGTAGGTGGGCGTCACGTTGACGACGTCGACCCGGTGGGTGTCGCAGTAGGCGACCAGGGCCTCGGCGTCGCGTCGCAGCTCCTCGTCGCAGACGTGGACCTCGTGGCCCTCGACGAGCCAGAGCAGCTCCTCCCAGGACATGTCGAAGGCGAAGGAGACGGTGTGCGCGATGCGCAGCCGCCGGCCGCCGGCCGAGGCGATGGCCGGGTCGAAGATCTCCTTCTGGTGGTTGAGCTGCATGTTCGTCAGGCCCCGGTAGGGGGTGACGACGCCCTTGGGGCGGCCGGTGGAGCCGGAGGTGTAGATGACGTACGCCGGGTGCTCCAGGCGGTCGGCGATGTCCCGCGCGAAGGCGGGCCGCTCGGCGTCGGTGACCTCGTCGCCGGAGAGGGCGGCCAGTTCGGCGGCGACGGCCGCGTCGTCGAGGAGGAGTTCGGGTGCGACGGGGACCGCGTCCGCGCACAGGGTGGGGGCGACGGCCGTGGTCGACACCAGGCACAGCGGGCCGGTGTCCTCGGCCATCAGGCGCAGCCGGTCGGCCGGGTGGTCCAGGTCCAGCGGCAGATAGGCGGCTCCGGTCCGCAGGACGGCGAAGAGCGCAGCCACCATGTCGATGGAGCGGGGCAGGGCCAGCGCCACGACCTTCTCCGGGCCGGCTCCCCGGGCGAGCAGCAGCCGGGCGATCCGGTTGATGTGCGCGTCCAGTTCGGCGTAGGTGAGGGCGCGCTCGCCGAAGACCAGCGCGACCGCGTCCGGGGTACGGGCGACCTGGGCGGTCAGCATGTCGGCGACGGTCTCGTTCGGCACCGGCTCGCGGCTGTCGGTCCACTCGGCGGTCAGCGCGGCACGCTCGGCGGGCAGCAGCAGGTCGACGCCGACGGTCCGGGCGGTGGCCGCGTCCGGGGCGCCGAGGGTCGCGGCGAGCCGCTCGAGGACGGTGGTGAACCGTCCGAGGACGGTGGTCGCCGCCTCGGCGTCGAAGAGGTCGGGCCGGGCGGCCAGGGTGACCCGGAGCCGGGTCTCGGGCGTGACGATCAGGGTCAGCGGGAAGTGGGTGCCGTCGACGTTCGACACGTCGGTGATGCCGTACCGCTGCCGCAGCGCCGCGGCCCGGTCCTCGCCGTCGGCGGAGCGGAGCACGAAGAGCGTGTCGAAGAGGCGGCGGTGACCGGTCTCCTGCTGGAGCGTGCCGAGGCCGACGTACTCGTACGGCATGACGGCGGCGCGCTCGGACTGCATGCGGCGCAGCAGGTCGAGCAGCGGCTCGTCCGGGGCGAAGGCGACCCGCGCCGGGATGGTGTTGAGGAACATGCCGATGATGCCGGCGGCGTTCGGCACGTCGGTGGGGCGTCCCGCCACGGCGGTGCCGAAGGCGACGTCGGCGCGGCCGGTCATCGCGGAGAGGACCAGGCCCCAGGCGGCGTTGAGGACGGTGTTGAGGGTGAGGCCGTGGCGGCGGGCCAGGGCCCGCAGACCGTCGCTGGTCTCCCGGGTGAGCAGGGCGTCGAAGTCGGCCGGGATGACCGGGTCCGCGTCGCGGCCGGCGGGGGCGACGAGGGTCGGCTCGTCGAAGCCGGCGAGCGCGTCGCGCCACGCGCCGACGGCCTGGGCGGTGTCCTGCTCGTCGAGCCAGGCGAGGTAGTCGCGGTAGGAGCCGGGGTCGGGCAGACCGGTGGTGTCGCCGCCGCGCTCGTACAGCGTGAACAGCTCCTCCAGGAACAGCCAGGCGGACCAGCCGTCCCACAGGATGAGGTGGTGGGTGACGACGAGCCGGTCGCGCCCTTCGCCGAGCCGGATCAGCTGGAGGCGGCAGAGGGGCGGCGCGGAGAGGTCGAAGCGGCGGCGGCGGTCGGCCGCGAGCAGCTCGTCGACGCGGGCGCGCTGCTCGTCGGCGGGCAGGCCGGACAGGTCGGTCTCGACGAGCGGGATCTCGGCCCCGTCCGCGATGAACTGCACGGGCCGCGGCAGGCCGTCACTGGTGAATCCGGCGCGCAGGCCGGCGTTGCGGGCGAGGAGGGCGCGGCAGGCGGCGCGCAGGCGGTCCGCGTCGAGGCGGTGGTCGAAGTCCAGGTTCTCCTGCGACAGGTAGACGTCGAGGGCGTCGCCCGCGTCGTAGGTCGCGTGGAAGTACATGCCCTCCTGGAGCGGGGAGAGCGGCCAGATGTCGGCGACGGGCAGTCCGGCGGCGGCCTCGACGCGCGCGGTCTCCTCGTCGGTCAGCTCCAGTCCGCCGAGCGGGGCGGGCGCGGGCGGTTCCTCGGGGCCGGCCGCGGCGGCGGCGGTCAGCTGGCCGAGCAGAGCCTGGAGAGCGGGGTCGACGGCCGCGCCGGACAGGCTCTGCTGGGCCAGCATGGCCTGGAGCGCGGCGGCGGCCTGTCCGGCGTCGGTGGCCGACACGGTGAGGGCGGGAGCGTCGGCGGGCGGGGCCGCCGGGGTGGCGCCGTCCTGGGGGTGCGGAGCGTCCTGGGCCGTCGCGGCGAGCGCGGCGGGCGTACGGTGCTCGAAGACGTCGCGCGGGCTGATGGTCAGTCCCCTTTCCCGGGCCTGGGTGACGACGGCGATCGAGGTGAGGCTGTCGCCGCCGAGCATGAAGAAGTCGTCGTCGGGGCCGATCCCCGGCGTTCCGAGGACGGCGGTGAAGATCTCGCACAGCGCGCTCTCGCGCTCGTCGCGGGGTGCGCGTCCGCCCGCCCTGGGCGCGGTGGACGGTGCGGGCAGGGCGTTCTGGTCGAGCTTCCCGCTGGGACTCAGGGGCAGTGCGTCGAGGGTGACGACGGCGCTGGGCACCATGCCGGCGGGCAGCGCCCCGGCGAGGGCGCCGAGCAGGGCGTCACCGTCCGGGACGGTGGTCCCCGGAGCGGGGACCGCGTAGCCCACGAGGGCCCCGTCGCGGACGACGACGGCCGCGCGGGCGACGCCCGGCAGGCCGGCGAGAGCCGCCTCGATCTCGCCCGGTTCGATGCGGTTGCCGCGGATCTTCACCTGCCGGTCGGTGCGGCCGAGGTACTCGACGGTCCCGTCGGCCCTGCGCCGGACCAGGTCGCCGGTGCGGTACATCCGGGCGCCGGGCTCCCCGAACGGGTCGGCGACGAACCGCTCGGCGGTCAGGCCGTACCGCGCGTGGTAGCCGCGTGCCAGCTGCACACCGGCGAGGTACAGCTCGCCCGGGACGCCGTCCGGGACGGGTCGCAGGAAGGCGTCGAGGACGTACAGGCGGGTGTTCCAGACGGGCCGGCCGATGGGGACGGCGAGTTCGGTGCCGCCCTCGTACGGGAAGAAGGTCACGTCGACGGCCGCCTCGGTGGGCCCGTAGAGGTTGTGCAGCGGCACCGGGCCGGGGGCATGCCGGGCCGTCAGGTCGGACCAGCGGCGGGCGTCGGGGCCGGTGAGCGCCTCGCCGCTGCAGAAGACCCGGCGCAGGCTCGCGGCCCAGTCGGGGGCGGCGGGGGCGGCTTCCAGGGTCCGGACGAACGCGGCCAGCATCGACGGGACGAAGTGGGCGGTCGTGATCCGCTCGGCGCGGATCAGGTCGGCCAGGTACGCCGGGTCGCGGTGGCCGTCGGGCCGGGCGAGGACGACGGCGGCGCCCTCGACCAGGGCCCAGAAGAACTCCCACACGGACACGTCGAAGCTCGACGGGGTCTTCTGCAGCACCCGGTCGTCGGCGGTCAGGCCGTACTCGCCCTGCATCCAGGCCAGCCGGTTGACGATGGCCCGGTGGGTGACGACGACGCCCTTGGGGCGGCCCGTGGAGCCGGAGGTGTAGATGAGGTACGCGGGGTGGTCGGGTCCCGCCGGCTCGAGCGGCGCGGGGGCCCGCCCGTCGTGCTCCGGGGCCTCGTCCTCGCGGTCCACGAGGACGTGTGCCAGGCCCGGCACAGGGGGCAGCCGGTCCGCGGACGCGGAGGTGGTGACGACCGTGCGCGCGCCGGAGTCGCCGAGCATGAACGCGACCCGATCGGCGGGGTAGTCGAGGTCGACGGGCAGGTAGGCCGCGCCCGCCTTGTGGACGGCGAGGAGCGCCACCATCAGCTCCGCCGAGCGGGGCACCGCGACGGCGACGAACCGCTCCGGGCCGGCGCCCGCGGCCCGAAGCCGCCGGGCCAGGGCCTCGGCGCGCCGGTCGAGTGCGGCGTACGTGAGGGTGGTGCCCTCGAAGACGACGGCGGGGGCCTCGGGGGTGCGGGCCGCCTGCGCGGCGAAGAGCGTGGCGAGGGTGGCGCCGGTGTCGGGGAGCGGGCGCGCGGTGGCGTTCAGCTCGGCGAGGCGCTCCCGCTCGCGGCCGGACAGCAGGCCGAGGCGGGCGACGGTGCGGCCGGGGTCGGTGGTGAGGGTGCGCAGCAGCGTCTCGAAGCGGTTGGCGAGGACGGCCACGGCGACCTGGTCGAGCCGGGCGGCGTCGTACGCGAACCGCAGCGCGAGGTGCCCGTCGCGGGGTTCCACGATGAGGGCGAGCGGATAGTGCACGGCGTCGAGGACCTCGACGCCGGTGACCAGCGGGGCCACCGGCCCGCCGGCGGAGGCGAGGTCGCCCGCCGGGTAGTTCTCGAAGACCACGAGGGTGTCGAAGAGTTCACCGCCGCCGGCGACGCGCTGGATGTCGGCGAGGCCGAGGTGCTGGTGGTCCAGGAGCGCCGCGTGCTCGTCCTGGACCCGCCGCAGCAGGTCGGCGAGGGACTCCTCGGCGCGCAGGGTCACACGCGCCGGGACGGTGTTGATGAACAGGCCCACGGCCGCGTCCAGGCCCTCGACCTCCGTGGTGCGCCCGGACACGGTGGTGCCGAACACGATGTCCCGGCTGCCGGTGAGCGCGCCGAGCAGCAGGGCCCAGGCGCCGTTGACGACGGTGCTCAAGGTGAGGCCGGCCGACCGGGCCCGAGCCGTCAGGTCGGCGGTGAACACCTCGGGCAGCCGGAGGTCGACGTGCTCGTGCCGGGCCCGGCGCGCGGAGCCGGCGCCGTCGTCGGTGGTGAGGGCGGGCAGCCGGGTCGGTCCGTCGAGGCCGGCGAGCGCCCGGGCCCAGGCGTCGCGGGCGGCGTCACGGTCCCGGCCGGCCAGCCAGGACAGGTAGGCGCGCGGTGCGACGGGCTCGGGCAGGGGCTCGCCCGCGTACGCGGCGGTGAGTTCGCGCAGCAGGACGGAGACGGACCAGCCGTCGGCGATGATGTGGTGCAGGGTGAGCAGCAGCCGCCGGCGCTGCCCGTCCCGGATCAGGGTGGCCCGCAGCAGGGGCGGGGCGGCCAGGTCGAATCCCTCGGCGCGGTCGCGCCGCAGGATGTCCGCCAGGCCGGTCGGGGCGGTGTCGGCCTCGCGCCAGGGCAGGGTCACCCGGTCGGCGAGCCGCTGGACGACCTCGCCGCCGGGGAGCTGTCGGAAGGAGGCGCGCAGCAGCGGGTGCCGGTCGAGCATCAGCTGCAGCGCCCGGCGCAGCCGCTCGGGGTCGACGGTGCCCGCGAGGTCGAGGACTTCCTGGACGACGTAGAGGTCGTCGTCCTCCCGGTCGAACGAGGCGTGGAAGAAGAAGCCCTCCTGGAGCGGCGAGACGGGCAGGGCGTCCTCGTCGAGGACGACCGCCGGGGCGGTCGCCGCGCCGGCCGCGGGATCGATCCGTCCCGCGGTCCTGGCGAGCGCCGCCACCGTGCGCTGCCGGAAGACGTCGCGCGGGGTGAGGGCGAGTCCGCTCTCCCGGGCGCGGTTCACCATCTGGATGGCGACGATGCTGTCGCCGCCCAGCTCGAAGAAGCTGTCGTGGACGCCGACCGACGGCAGTCCGAGGACCTCGGCGAAGAGCCGGGCGAGGGTGGTCTCGACGGGGCCGGTCGGCGCGTCGTCTCCGGCCATCGCGGTCCACTGCGGTGCGGGCAGCGCGCGGCTGTCGAGCTTGCCGTTGGGGGTGAGCGGCAGGGGTCCGTCGAGGCGTACAAGCGCGGAGGGCACCATGTAGTCCGGGAGTGCCTCCGCGATCCGGGAGCGGGCGTCGGCGACGGCCGCGTCCGCGTCGGTGCCGGACTCGGCCACGAGGTAGGCGACCAGGCGCTTGACGCCGCGGTGGTCCTCGCGGACGAGGACGGCGGCCTGGGCGACGCCAGGGCAGGCCATGAAGGCGCTCTCGACCTCGCCGGGCTCGATGCGGTGGCCGCGGATCTTGATCTGTCCGTCGGCGCGGCCGAGGAACTCCAGGTTGCCGTCGGCGCTCCAGCGCACCCGGTCGCCGGTGCGGTACATGCGGGCGCCGGGCTCGTCGGCGTACGGGTCGGCGACGAAGCGCTCGGAGGTGAGCCCGGGCCTGCCGAGGTAGCCGCGGGCCAGACCGCGGCCGCCGACGTACAGCTCGCCCTCGGCTCCGACCGGGACCGGTCGCAGGGCCGAGTCGAGGACGTAGGCACGGGTGTTGGGGTCGGGCCGCCCGATCGGGGCGGGGCCCGGCCGGTCGGCGTCGGCGGACCAGAGCGTGGAGTTGACGGTGGCCTCGGTGAGGCCGTAGGCGACGACGACCCGGACGCGGCCGGCCCAGCGGGCGATGAGCTCGCTCGGCACGGCCTCCGTGCCGACGATCAGCACGGCGCCGTCGGGCAGGTCGCACTCCTGCGGCAGCGCCGAGACGAGCGACGGCGGCAGGATCATGTGGGTGGCGCGGTGGTGGGCGATGTAGTCGGTGAGCGCCGGCCCGGCGACCCGGCGTTCGGTGGGGACCACGATGACGCGCCCGCCGACGCACAGCGACATGATCAGGTCCCAGACCGTCACGTCGAAGCCGGCCGAGGCGAACTGCACGACCCGGCTGTCGGCGGTGACGCCGATGCGGTCGGTGGCGGTCGCGATGAGGCTGCCGACACCGTCGTGCGTGACGACGACCCCCTTGGGGCGGCCGGTGGAGCCGGAGGTGTAGATGACGTACGCGGCCTGGTCGAGGACGACGGGGACGCCCGGACCGGTCGGGGCGAGGTCGGCGCACTCGGCGGCCACGGACGGCTCGTCGAGGAGCACGCGCGCGGTGCCGGGGGTGCCCGGCAGACCGTCGGACAGCTCCCGGGTGGTGAGGACCGTCCGGGCGCCGGCGTCGTCCAGCATGTAGGCGATGCGGTCCTGGGGGTGGTCGGCGTCCAGCGGCAGGTAGGCCGCGCCCGCCTTCATCACGGCCAGCAGGGCGATCACGAGTTCCGGGGAGCGGGGCAGCGCCACGGCGACGACGTCCTCGCGGGCCACGCCCCGGGCGAGAAGGAGGCGGGCGAGGCGGTTGGCGGCGGCGTCGAGTTCCGCGTACGTCAGCTCCCGGTCCTCGCAGACGAGCGCGACGGCGTCGGGAGCCAGGCGTACCCGCTCCTCGAAGGCGGCGGGCCAGGACAGCTCGGGGGCGGGGCGGGGCGCCACGCCGAACTCGTCGAGCAGCCGGGAGCGCTCGGCGCCGGAGGTCAGTTCGATGTGCCCGACGGGCCGGGCGGGGTCCGAGGCGAGCGCGTCGAGCACGGCGAGGAAGCGGCGCTCGTGGTCGGCCAGCGTGGCCTCGTCGCAGACGGCCGCGTCGGCGTCGAGGTGGATGCGGAGCCCGTGGCCCTCCGCGAACTCGCCGAAGGTCAGGGCGAGGTCGCTGACGGGGCCGAGCCAGCACGGCACGAACTCCGCGTCGGCGCCTTCGAAGCGGAGTCCCTCCGGCTGGGGAAGGATGTTGACCGTCGGGCCGACGAGCTCCTGGACGCCGTCGACCAGGCCCAGGTCACGGGCGAGGTCCTCGGCGCGGTAGCGGCCGTGGGCGACGGCCTCGGAGACGGCCTCGCGGACCGTCTCCAGGAGCCGGGTGCCGGTCATGTCGGGGCGGACCGTGAGGCGCAGCGGCAGGATGTTCGACACCATGCCGGGGGTGCGCTGGGTCCCGGGGTCCTGGCGGGTGGTGACGGGCAGGCCGAGGACCAGGTCCTGCTCGCCGGTAGCGCGGTGCAGATAGGCGGCCGAGGCGGCGATCAGGAGGCGGGAGAGCGACCGGCCCGCGGCGGTGGCCCCGGCGCGCAGCGCGGCGGCGGCTTCCGGGGCGAGTTGGGTGGTGCGGCGGACACGGCGCCTCATCGGCGCGGCCGCGCGCTCGACGAGGCGGACGGGCTCGGGCCGGCCGGCCGTCGTCTCCCGCCAGTACGCGCGGTCGCGGTCGTACCGCTCGGAGCCGCGGTAGGCGGTGTCCGCCTGGACGAGCCGGGCCAGGGACCAGTCCGGGGCGGTGGCCGTCCCGTCGGCCGAGTAGAGGTCGCCGGCGCGGCGGGTGATCTCGGCGATGCCGGCGCCGTCGACGACGATGTGGTGGTAGCGCTGGAACCACCAGACGCGGTCGTCGGCGAGGCGGAGCAGTGCCTGGCCGAACAGCGGGCCGGCGGACAGGTCGGCGGGGCGGTCGCGGTCGGCGTCCATCCACCGGTAGGCCGCCTCCTGGGGGTCGGCCTCGCCCCGCAGGTCGACGTGGGCCACCTCGACGGGGAAGCGTGTGGGTGTCTGGCGCGGTACGCCGTTCACGTCCTCGATCCGGACGTGCAGGCTCTCCGCCTCCTCGGTGGCCCGGCGGACGGCGGCCGTCAGGCGGTCCAGGTCGATGCGGCCGCTGAGTTGGAGCACGAACGCGATGTTGTAGGCCGAGCCTTCCGGCTCGATCTGCTGGGCCAGCCAGATGCCGGACTGCCCGCCCGTGACGGGCATCCCGGAAGCGGACGTCCGGTCCGACTCGACGTCAAACATCGTTCGTGAGGGCCTTTCCCTGGTGGTGCGTCGGTGACGTGCGGTGCGCGTCCCGCCCGCCCGCGGGGCCGAGCTGCGGCGGGCGGGACGGGACGCGCGATCGGGGGCTGACGGCTACTTGACGGCCGTCAGCAGCGGCTCGATCTCGTCGATCGCGTAGGGGATCGACAGGACCGTGTTGAAGGAGAAGGCGGCGCCGATGTCCGGGTCCTGGTACGGCACGAACAGGTCGCGCTTCTCCTGGTTGACCTTGAGCTTCTTGTAGAGCGGCTCGGCCTTGATGCGGTTGTTGGCGTCCGTGCTGGAGGTGACCCAGACGAGACGGTCGACGTCGAGGACGTTCAGCTTCTCGGCGCTGAGTTCGGCGACGTTCCAGCCGGGCTTGGCCATGGTGTCGATCTCGGGCTTCAGCTTGAAGCCGAGCTCGGAGAAGAAGATCGACTTGGGGTCGGTCTTGGTGAAGGCGGAGTACTTGCCGGCCTCGAAGCTGTCGGCGACGGCCAGGGTCTTCTGCGCCCACTCCGGGTGCTTGTCGCGCGCGGCCTTGAAGCGGGCGTCGACGCCGGTGATCAGCTTCTCGGTCTCGTCGGCCTTGCCGAGGGACTTGCCGATCTGGCGGGTCATCACCTGCCACGGGGCGCCGTAGTCGGGGTGGTCCTTGGGCTGGGCGACGACCTTGGCGATCTTCGACAGGGTGTCGTACTGCTCCTTCTTCATGCCCGAGTACTGCGCCACGATCAGGTCGGGCTTGAGGGCCGCGATCTTCTCGATGTTGTACTCGTCGCGCTCGCCGACGACCTGCGGCGGCGTCGAGCCCCACTTGTCCTTCGCCCAGGGCCACTTGCCGTACGGCTGCTCCTTGAACCAGTCGACGGAGCCGACCGGCTTGATGCCGAGGGCGAGCACGGCGTCCTGGTCCGACAGGCCGAGGGTGACGACCTTCTTCGGCTCCGACTCGATGGTCGTGCTGCCGTACTTGTGCTCCACGGTGACCGGGAAGGCGGTCGGCTTGCCCGCGCCGGTCCCGGCCGACGGCTTGGACTCGGTCTTCTCCGTACCGCCCCCACAGGCGGACAGGGCGAGCGCGGCGACGGCGGCGACGGCCACGCGGGGGACGTTTCTGACGAGCCGCGTCAGCGCGGGGCGTGTACCAGTGGACACGGATGTTCCTTTCACGGGGGTTCCTCTGTGCTGCCACGCCTGCCGGGTGCGACGGCGCCACCCGGTGGAGCGCGGCGGTATGTGCGTGGGGGGTACGGGGGACGGGGGGACGGGAGTGCGTCGGGGCGGGGAGTGTGCGCCCCGGGCTCCGGGGTGGCCGCCACGCGGGACCGGACCGGACCGGCGGGCGGGCCGGCCGGGTGCCCGGGGCCGGGCCCGAGGGATGCGATCGGGGCGGACCCTCGGGGGCGTGGCCTGGGTCGCGTCCGGAAGGTCTCGCCGGGGCTGCGACGCCCCGCGGGCGCACGCCGGTACTTTCCGGGCCCTCCCTAGCGGCTCGTACCGATCCCGTCGGCGACCGGGCGGGCCACCTCGGCGGAGACCGGAAGACCGCGGTCGAGGATCGAGTCCAGGATCTCGCCGACCCGGATGGCGGTGTTGGACAGCAGCGACGACGTGATGCCGTGCGTGTGCTCGGTGCCGCCCTGGAGGTAGATGCCGCACCGCAGTTCGGCGTCGGTGGCGATGCGGTAGTCGCGCTCGACGCGGACGCGGCCCTGGTCGTCGCGGTGGCACCGGCCGGCGACGTCGCCGAGGAGGCCGAGGCCGTCCGCCTGCTGGTAGCCGGTCGCGAAGACCACGATGTCGGCGTCCAGGGTGCTGTCCTCGCCGCTCACCAGCGACTTGACGGTGGCGCGGACGCTGTCGGTGGTCTCTTCCACGCCGGTGAGGCGGGAGACGTTGATGAAGCGCAGGCGCTCGGTGCCGAGGACCTTCTCCTGGTACGCCTGCCGGTACAGGTCGTCGATCAGGTCGATGTCCACCACGGAGTAGTTGGTGTTGCCGTGATAGTCCATCAGCTTGCGCTTGATGTCGTCCGGGGCCGCGTAGTACTCGTCGACCGCCGAGGGGTCGAAGATGCGGTTGGCGAAGCTGCTGTCGTCGGCGGGGCTGTAGCCGTAGCGCGAGAAGACGGCGCAGATCTCCGCCTCGGGGAAGCGGCGGTGCAGGTAGGCGACGTTCTCGGCGGCGCTCTGACCGGCGCCGACCACGACGAAGCGGGAGGGAGCGGTGCCCTCCAACCCCTCGACCTTGGCCAGGAGTTCGGAGTTGTGCCAGACGCGGTCGCCCCGCTCGACGCCCTCGGGCATGAGCGGACGCAGCCCGGTGCCGATGACGAGGTTGCGCGCCCGGTGGACCACGGTCTCGGTGCCGGACCGGGCGGTCACGTCCAGGTACTCCACCACGCCGTCGACGACCACGGGTTCGACGGAGACGACCTCGTGGCCGTAGGAGACCATGTCGTCGACCTTGGCCGCCGCCCACTCGAAGTAGTCGTGGAACTCCACGCGCAGCGGGAAGAGGTTCTTGTGGTTGACGAAGTCGATGAGCCGGCCCTTGCTCTGCAGGTAGCAGAGGAAGCTGTACTCGCTGGTCGGATTCCGCAGCGTCACCAGGTCCTTGAGGAAGGAGACCTGCATCGTCGCGTCGTCGATGAGCATGCCGCGGTGCCACCCGAAGCGGGGCTGCCGCTCGAAGAAGTGAGCGGTGACCGCCTCTTGCCTTCCGACGCGTGCGTTGTGCTCGCTGAGCGCGATCGCCATGGCCACATTGGACGGCCCGAAGCCGATTCCTATGAGGTCGTGGATCAGTGGTGCGTCGTCAGGAAGAGCCTGAGACATGTCACTCCCATCGTGCGGGACAGCCGCCTGCCAGGCGCGGCTGTCAGGCGTGGGGAACGGCGGAGCCCGAGCACGCCGGTAAGACGGCGCTGCCGAGCGGAACTTAGGTAAAGCTAACCTGATCTGGCCGCACTGTCGATGGGGCAAAACGGACACGAGGCTCGTCACCCGCGTCAACTGGGCCACAAATGAAGGGTCGTTGCATCCTTAGGTAAGGCTTGCTTTACTTGACGCCGGTCAGTCGCTTTTCTGAGGAGGAACCTCCATGCGGGTCGTCATGTTCGGTTATCAGACCTGGGGCCATCGCACCCTGCAGGCGCTCCTGGACTCCGAGCACGACGTCGTGACGGTCGTGACGCACCCGAAGAGCGAGCACGCCTACGAGAAGATCTGGAGCGACTCCGTCGCCGATCTGGCCGAGGAGCACGGCGTCCCGGTCGTCATCCGCAACCGGCCCGACGACGAGGAGCTGTTCCAGCGGCTCAAGGACGCCGACGCGGACATCATCGTCGCCAACAACTGGCGCACGTGGATCCCGCCGCGCATCTACACCCTGCCGAGGCACGGCACGCTGAACATCCACGACTCGCTGCTCCCCAAGTACGCCGGCTTCTCGCCGCTGATCTGGGCGCTCATCAACGGCGAGCCCGAAGTCGGCGTCACCGCCCACATGATGGACGAGGAACTCGACGCCGGCGACATCGTCATGCAGCGCGCGGTCGCGGTCGAGGCGACGGACACGGCCACCGACCTGTTCCACAAGACGGTCGACCTCATCGCCCCGGTGACCATCGCCGCCCTCGACCTCATCGCCTCCGGACAGACCGAGTTCACCCGGCAGGACCGGTCGCAGGCGACCTTCTTCCACAAGCGCGCCGAGGAGGACATCCGGATCAACTGGGAGTGGCCCGCGGAGGTGCTGGAGCGACTGGTCCGCGCCCAGTCCGCCCCGTACCCGAGCGCCTTCGCCTTCCACAAGGGCAAGCGGCTCGAGATCGTGTCCGCGGTGGTCTCGCAGGGGCGCTACGGCGGCACTCCGGGACGCGTCTTCTACCGGGAGGGCGAGGGCGTGGTGATCGTCGCCGGCGCCGACGCCCGCACCGGCCGCAACCACGGTCTCGCGATCACCCGCGTGCGCACCGAGGACGGCCGGGAGCTTCCCGCGACCGAGTACTTCACCTCCATGGGCGGCTACCTGACCAGTCGTCCCTGACGACCGGCCCCGTACACCGGCCCGCCCGGACGGTCCCGGGACGGGCCGGCACTCTCGGTCAAAGTTAGGTTAGCCAAACCTAACCAGACCTCCTCTGTGACATCTGAACAGTGAGGAAAGCGATGGATCAGCCGGTCATCTCCGGAACAGCGCACGACCCGTCCGGCACGCGGTTCGCCGTCGTCGGCATATCGAACATGCCGACCGACTGGGCGCAGGTCTTCCGATCCCTCGCGGGCGCCGACCTGACGCTGACGCTCACCGCCCCGCCCCTCGCGCCCGAGGGCACGACCCCGGAGCGCGTGCCGGTCTCCGGTCCGCCCTCCATGAGCATGACCCCGCCCAGCGTCCTCGGCCTCAACGCCTACCTCATGTACGCGATCGGCAAGGCCGCGCGACGCAGGCTCCAGGACAGGCTGACCTCCCGCGGGTTACGCCTCTGGCACCTCACCGTCCTCGCGATCCTCGCCGACCTGGGCCCCCAGGCCAAGACCGTCCTCGCCGCGCGCCTCGACATGAACGCGAGCGACCTCGTGAAGATCGTCAACGACCTCGTCAAGACCGGTCACGTCGACTGCGACCGCGACCCCGACGACCGCCGCCGCGTGGTGGTCCGGCTCACCCCCGCCGGCCGGTCCGCGCTGGCCGAGCTGAACGCGGACATCGCCACGGCCGACGACGAACTCCTCGGCCCCCTCACCCCGGAGGAACGCGACACCCTCGCCTCCCTCCTGCGCCGCGTCCACCACCACCTCGACCCCTCGCCCGCCGGGACGCCGGCGGCCACGCGGCCCCACCCCGGCTGAGCGGGCCCCGCCGCCGAGCCGTTCGGTGACGCACCCTCACCCGCCCCCGCCAGAAAGGGCCTTCGTCCCGGCCGAGCAGGCGGGCGCCGATGACCGGCGACGACGGGAGCCGCCACCGGCCCGCGGAACGGAACGCCGCGGGCCGGCCGGCGCTCAGCCGGCGGACGGCGTGAGGACGACGAAGTCCGCGTTCGACGGGTCGAGGCAGACGGCCATACGGCCGACTCCTTCCGCGTCATCCGGCCCCATCTGCACGGTGCCGCCGTTCTCGGTGACCCTGGCGACCGCGCCGTCGCAGTCGGCGACGGCGAAGACGGGGTGCCAGTACGGCCGCCCGCCCGTAAGGGTTAGGGCGTCGGCGGGCATCTCCATGAGACCGCCGTGCATGCGCTCGTCGGGGAGTCCTGCCGGGGTGATGAGGGCGTACGTGCCCGCGCCGCCGGGCAGCTCCATGTCGCCGAACCGCCAGCCGAGGACGCCGCCGTAGAACTCCTTCGCGGCGGCGGCGTCGGTCGTGTACAGCTCGGTCCAGGACAGCGAGCCCGGCTCGTCGACCAGCTCGACGCCCTTGTCCGTCCCCGGCTGCCAGACGGCGAACTGGCCTCCCAGAGGGTCGCTGTACTGCGCCATCCGGCCCCACTCGTCGAGGTCGCGGGGCGCGACCCGGACCGTGCCGCCCGCCCGTTCCACCGCCTGGGTCGTGGCGTCCGCGTCGGCGACGCTGTAGTAGATCATCCAGGCCGGGCGCGCGCCCTCCTCGGTGAGCTTGCCGAGCCCGGCGACGATCTTGCCGTCCTTGCGGAACATCCCGCCTTCCATGTCCTCCCCCTCCCCCATGGACTCGTACTCCCAGCCGAGCACGGCGCCGTAGAACGCCGCGGCGGCGGGGACGTCGGGGGCGCCGAGGTCGAGCCAGCAGGGGGAGCCGGGTACGAAGTCGGTGGTGATCATGGCAAACGCCTTTCGCAGGTCCGGTACGCACTCAGGCTCGCACCGGAGTCCTGCGCCCGCCCGTCGGCCGCGCCGTTCCGACGGCCGTCACCCCACCGGCCGGTCCGGAAGCCGGAAGCCGTCGAACAGGTCGTCCAGGCCGCGCAGGGCCAGCCGGTCGGGGGCGGCCCGGACCGCGAGGTCGCGGGCCGCCACGGCGAGCGGGTGACGGAGGGCGCCCAGGCGGCCGACCCGGCGGGCGCGGACGCGCACGGCGTCGGCCCGGTCGCGGCGGGCGGCGGTGTACGCGGCGAGGGCCGCCGGAACGCCGTCCGGGCCGTCACCGCCGTCACCGCCGTCACCGGCGGGCAGGAGGTGGGCGAGGATCACCGCGTCCTCGATGGCCTGGCAGCCGCCCTGGCCGAGGTTCGGGGCCATGGCGTGGGCGGCGTCGCCGAGCCAGGCGATCCTGCCGTGATGCAGGCGCGGGAGCGGGGTGGCCAGCTCGTGGAGGTCGTGCCGGAGGACGTCCTCGGGGGCGAGGCGGTCGACGCGGTCCAGCAGGGCGGGGATCGGGTCGTGCCACGAGCCGAAGCGACGGCGGAGTTCGCCGCGGGCGTCGGCCGACCGCACGCCGGCCGGGACGACCGCGGTGGCGTAGAGGTAGAACCGGCCGTCGCAGAGCGGGGTGACGCCGAACCGCTCCCCGCGTCCCCAGGTCTCGCTCATGGCCTCGATCCCCAGGTCCGGAGCGTCCACGAGGGCCCGCCAGGCGGTCTCGCCGATGTAGCGCGGGCCGGGGTGGCCGGGGAAGTACGCGCGGCGCAGCGGGCTGTGGATGCCGTCGGCGGCGACGACCACGTCGGCAGGCAGGTCCGGACCGGCTTCCGTACGCACGACCGGGCGGCCCGCGGCGTCGTCGACGGCGGTCACGGCGGTGGCATGGCGGAGGGTCCGCGCCGGCAGGGCGGCGGCCAGAGCGGCGGTGAGCGCCGGGCGCGGGACGGCGATCGGGGGCATTCCGTAGCGCGCCGCCATGTCGGCGGTACGGGTCCGGGTGAGCCACCGGCCGTCGGAGCGGCGCACGCCCATGACGGCGGGCACGGCGCCACCGGTGGCCCGGGTGACGTCGACGTCGATGGCGCGCAGCGCGCGCAGCGCGTTGGGGGCGAGGCCGATGCCGGCACCGGTGACGGGGGGTTCGGGGGCGCTCTCGCAGACGGTGACGTGCCAGCCGCGGCGGTGCAGCGCCACCGCCGCCGTGAGGCCGCCTATCCCGGCCCCGACCACGACCACGCGACGTCTCGGCATGGAGCCTGTCTCCCCTCGGTCCGGGCGTTCGCCACCGCTGCGGAGGCCGCGGCCGGCCACGGCCTCCGGGCCGGTGGCCGGGTGCGGCCGCGGACCCGGGGCGAGCCCGGGAGCGTGGTCTCGCGGATCCCGTTCCCGGCCACCGTACTCACCTCACCGGCGCGACGTCCGCCCAGAGGGCGACCGCCTCGGGCGAGAGCGGTGTGACCGCCCGGCCCGGGGCGGTCTCGTGCCGGGGCTCGGCTCGCGTCCGGATCGCTTCGCGCGCGCGTGCGCGGTCGGCCGAGCCCGCCCGCTCGTCCCTCCCGCGCTCTCCCTCCTCGACGGCCGCGTGTCCCCGCGGCTCGTCCCACCACACGCCCTGCCCCGTGGCCAGGGTGTGCCCCTCGGCCTCCGTCCGCCAGGCACCGCGCAGCACGTACAGCACTCCGGCGTGGCCGAAGGGCGGCACCACGGGCCCGGTGACGCGCTCCACCCGGGCGGCCCGGACACCGCGCCGGACCATGATGTTGAGCACCCGGCAGGCCCCGCCCCGCAGTTCGGCGGTGAGTTCCAGGTCACCGGAGAAGCCGAAGGGCTCCCCCGCTCGCACCGTCCGGTCGAACGCTCCGGGGGCCGTCAGGCGCACCCCGTCGCCCGCGAGGAGGGTGAACGTCCGGTCGACGCCGGGAAAGGCGGAGAACGGCCCGTCCCGGTCGATGTCGGCCACGCTCGCCCGCCACCGGAACTCCTCGGCGCCCGCCGGCCACGACACGATCACCCGCGTGGCGCCCCCGCCGTTGCGCCACCGGCCCGCCGTCAGGGTCTCGACGTCGAAGGGGTGCATGCGGACTCCCGGGCTGCGCGGCCTACGGGTGCGGATCACCCGTCCGGCCCACGATAGAGGGGCCGTCCCGAGGCCCCGCAGGGCGGAGGCTCCCGAAGAGGCCCGCCGGCCCGGGTGGACGACTGCGTCCACCCGGGCCGGCGCGTCCTCGGCCGTCGCGCTCCTCAGAGGGCGCCGACGATGTCCTCGACCCGGGCCTTCGCGTCACCGAAGAGCATCGCGGTGTTCTCCTTGAAGAACAGCGGGTTCTGCACACCCGCGTATCCGGAGGCCATCGAGCGCTTGAACACGATGACCTTGCCGGCCTCCCAGACGTTGAGGACCGGCATGCCGGCGAGCGGGCTGCTGGGGTCCTCGGCTCCGGCCGGGTTGACCGTGTCGTTGGCGCCGATCACGAGGACGACGTCGGTCTTGGCGAAGTCGTCGTTGATCTCGTCCATTTCGAGCACGATGTCGTACGGCACCTTGGCCTCGGCGAGGAGCACGTTCATGTGGCCGGGCAGGCGGCCGGCGACCGGGTGGATGCCGAACCGTACGTCGACGCCCTTCGCGCGCAGCTTCGCGGTCAGCTCCGCGACCGGGTACTGGGCCTGGGCGACGGCCATGCCGTACCCGGGCGTGATGACCACGGACCGGGCGGCGCCCAGCAGTTCGGCGGCGCCCTGGGCGGTGGTCTCCTGGTGCTCGCCGTAGTCGACGTCCGAGCCCGACGGCGCCTCGATGCCGAAGCCGCCGGCGATCACGGAGAGGAACGAGCGGTTCATCGCCTTGCACATGATGTAGGACAGGTAGGCACCCGAGGAGCCCACGAGCGCGCCGGTGATGATCAGCAGGTCGTTGCCGAGCAGGAAGCCGGAGGCGGCCGCCGCCCAGCCGGAGTAGCTGTTGAGCATCGAGACGACGACCGGCATGTCACCGCCGCCGATCGAGGCCACCAGATGCCAGCCCAGGGCCAGCGCCAGGACCGTCACGGTGATCAGCAGCCACAGCTCCGGCGTGATCACGAACCACACCGTCAGGGCGAGGAAGAGGACCAGCGAGCCGAGGTTGAGGGCGTTCTTGCCCGGCAGCACCAGCGGCTTGGAGTCGATCTTCGCGGCGAGCTTCAGGTACGCCACGACGGAGCCCGTGAAGGTCACCGCTCCGATGAACAGGCCGATGAAGACCTCGGCGTGGTGGATGCCCAGCGTGCCGAGCGCGTCCAGGACCTTGGCCTCGTGGCCGTCCGGGTCGTGTTCGACGTTGAGGAAGCCGTTCCAGCTGACCAGCACGGCGGCCAGACCGACGAAGGAGTGCAGCAGCGCGATCAGTTCGGGCATCCCGGTCATCTCGACGCCGCGGGCCCGCTGGAGGCCGATCACCGCGCCGATCAGCATCGCGGCGGCCATCAGGCCGAGGCCGGCACCGCTGATGTCACCGTCCAGCGCGAGCACGACCGTCGCGACGAGCGCGACACCCATGCCGAGCATGCCGAACGCGTTGCCGAGCCGTGCCGATTCGTGCTTGGAGAGTCCTGCCAGCGCCAGGATGAACAGCAGCGCGGCAACGAGGTAGGCCGCCTGTGCGGCGAGGGTCGCAGACATGTCAGCTCCGGTTGAACATGGCGAGCATGCGACGCGTCACCGCGAAGCCGCCGAAGATGTTGATACTGGCCAGAAGGATCGCGACGAACGAGAGCACCGTGACCGCCGTGCTCGTGTGGCCGATCTGCAGGAGCGCGCCGACGACGATGATCCCGGAGATCGCGTTCGTCACCGACATCAGCGGCGTGTGCAGGGCGTGGTGCACGTGCCCGATCACGTAGTAGCCGATCACGATCGCGAGGATGAAGACCGTCACGTGCGGCAGCAGCGCCGCCGGGGCGAACGCGGCCATGAGGAAGAGCGCCAGCGCGCCCAGGGCCACGCCGCCGAACTTCTGCTTCGCCGACTTCGGCTGCTTCTTCGGCACCGGCTGCGCCGCGGGCGCCGCGGGCGCGGGGGCCGGGGCGGCGGAGACCTGGACCGGCGGGGGCGGCCACGCCGACTCCCCCGCGCGGACGACGGTGATGGAGCGCTGCACCGGGTCGTCCCAGTCGAGGACCAGCGCGCCGTCCTTGCCCGGCGTCATCAGCTTCAGCAGGTTCACCAGGTTCGTGCCGTACAGCTGCGAGGCCTGGGCCGGCAGCCTGCCCGCCAGATCGGTGTACCCGATGATCGTCACGCCGTTCTCCGTGACGGTCTTCTCGCCCTTCACGGTGCCCTCGACGTTGCCGCCGTTGGCGGCCGCCATGTCGACGATGACCGAGCCCGGCTTCATGCTCGCCACCATCTCGGCGGTGATCAGCGTCGGCGCGGGACGGCCCGGGATCAGCGCGGTGGTGATGACGATGTCGACCTCGCGGCACTGCGCGGCGTAGAGCTCGACCTCGCGCGCCTTGTAGTCGTCGCCCATCTCCTTGGCGTAGCCGGTCTTCGAGACCTCCACCTCCGGGGACTCGATCGACAGGTACTCGCCGCCCAGCGAGCGGACCTGGTCGGCCACCTCCGGTCGCGGGTCGGTCGCCCGCACGATCGCGCCGAGCGAGCCGGACGCACCGATCGCCGCCAGGCCGGCGACGCCGGCGCCCGCGACGAGCACCTTCGCCGGCGGGACCTTGCCCGCCGCGGTCACCTGGCCGGTGAAGAAGCGCCCGAACTCGTGCGCGGCCTCGATGACGGCCCGGTAGCCGGCGATGTTCGCCATGGACGACAGGACGTCCATCGACTGGGCCCGGCTGATACGCGGCACCGCGTCCATCGACAGCGCCGTGAAGGGACGCCGGCCCAGGTCCTCGACCATCGCCGGGTCGAAGGCCGGCGCGAACAGCGCGACCACGGTGGCCTCCGGCCGGACCCGGTCCAGCTGTGAGGGCGTCGGGGCGTTGACTCCCAGCACCACGTCGGCGGCCTCCGCCTGGCCGACGGTCGCGCCGGCGGCCTCGTAGGCACCGTCGGTGAAGCCGGCCGCGACCCCCGCGCCCGGGGCGACGACCACGTCGTACCCCAGTTTGCGGATCTGTTCGATCGTGGCCGGCGTGGCCGCGACGCGACTCTCACCCGCCCGCGCTTCCTTGAGGACTCCGACGATCACGAGTGTTCTCCGTTCGCTGCTCCGGCCGTCACCGGCCTGTTCCCGACACGATCAGAAGTGCACCCGCGAAGATCCGGAGCACGACGCTCAGCTTGGCCGTCGAAAGCTCTCCTTGAACAGCACCCACCAGTGAGGCACACGCAACACTCGACAGAATTCGAATCCCGTGCCTCACCCCACGCCGCGCGTCCCGAAGCCGGAGTCACCGGGCGACCGCGCACGGCGCCCCACCCCTGCCCGCGTGGCGTCTCAAAGCCCTCTACCTGGGCGGACGCAGGGGGACCGACGCGCATCCGGCCCGCGTCCACCGCACGCGCGAACGCACGAAAGGCCGCCCTCTCACGGATGAGAGAACGGCCTCCGACCAGCGTTTCCGCATGGTCGGGACGACAGGATTTGAACCTGCGACCCCTTGACCCCCAGTCAAGTGCGCTACCAAGCTGCGCCACGTCCCGGTGCTCGGCCCGCCCGGATCATCCCGGTGGGGCGTTGCGAGACAGACTTTACCCCACTCCGGGGGGCCGGTGAGCGCACGGGGTCGTCGTCGCGTCGGGCGGTGGTGGGGCGACGGCGCAGGTGGGCGCGCCCGTGGGGGCGCGGCGACTGCGGGTGCGGGGCCCGGGGGCCACAATGGCGGGGTGAGCCGGACGCCGAGGGATCGCGACCAGGAGGGGCGGGCGCGCAGTGCGCGGCCGCGTGACGGGCTGGGGCGGCCCCTGCCGTACGGGGCGGAGGGGGTGCCCCGGCAGCCGGAGGGGCTGACGCGGGCTCCGGCGGAGACGCTCGCCGAGGCGCAACGGCTCCTGGACGCCGGCATGCCGTTCCACGCGCACGAGGTCTTCGAGGACGCCTGGAAGACGGGACCGGCCGAGGAGCGGGACCTGTGGCAGGGGCTGGCGCAGCTCGCGGTGGGGCTCACCCACGCGGCCCGCGGCAACGCGCCGGGCGGGGCGCGGCTGTTGCGCCGGGGCGCCGACCGCGTCACGGGTCCCGGGCCGGCGCCGCGGGCGCGGGCGTACGGCATCGACGTGGACGGCCTGGCGAGATGGGCGCGGGCTCTCGCCGACCGGACCGACCTGGCCGGTCAGGTGATCGACGCGACCGCCGAGGCGCCCCGGCTGCGCCGGGAGTAGCCCCCTCCGGCCGCGCGGGGGGGGCACACCAGGCGTCTCGGGTGGGCGGCGGCTGAGGGCCGGCCGCGCCACCGCTTCGTGGTCCTCCGCGAGCCGGAGGCCAGGAAGGCGGCGGGTGAACGGTTCCAGGGCGAGCCTGGGTTGCGCCCGGCCGAGCCGGGCCGGCCGTGCGCGCCGTGGCCGGCCGGAAGGGCGGTGGGGGGCGCCGCGGACCGGGGGATGCCGAAGGTGTCGGGGTTCGCGCGCCGCGCCTCGTCGCGGTCGGCGGAGCCGTGGGGCGACGAAGGCGGCCGCTCCGGCGGGCAGTTCGGTGCCGGACAGGACGGCCGGGCGGGTCGCGCCGGGACGGTACCCCTGGACGCCGGCGGTGTCGTGGCGCGGCACCGGTCCGACGACCCAGAGGGTGGACGGGTCAGCCGCTCGGCTCGGCCAACAGGCGCCGCAGGACGGAGGTGTGGCTGAGGGAGGGGTCCTTGGCGGCGGTGAGGAGGGTGATCGTGCCCCGCGCGGCGAGGTCGCGCACACGGTCGAGCGCCTCGGCGGCGGCGGGCTCGGCGAGCTCCTCCTCGTACCGTGCGCGGAACTCCTCGTACGTGCCCTCGGCGCCGTGATACCAGCGGCGTAGCTCGGTGGACGGAGTGAGCGCCTTGGGCCATTCGTCGACGCGCGCGTCGGTCCTGGCGAGGCCGCGCGGCCAGAGCCGGTCGACGAGGATCCGTACGCCGTCGTCGGGCGAGGGCGTTTCGTAGATCCGGCGCACGCGGATGCCGGGGGTGGTGGCGGCCATGTCTCCAGGGTGCGGGACGGGGCGGCCGGTCAGCCGTCGACGCGCAGCGCCGGAAGGAGGACCGCGTCCACCAGACCCCGCAGCGCCGCCTCGTCCGCGAAGCGCTCCTCGAAGAGGCGCTCGACGCGGAGCATGCCGAGGAAGCAGGGGGCCACGAAGCCGGCGGCGGGGTCGTCCGCGTCGATCTCGCCGCGCTCGACCGCGCGCCGCAGCATCTCGTCGAGCGCCGCGACCTCGGGGTCGATGACCGTGGCGCGCAGGGCGTCGCGCAGGTCCGGATGCCGGGTGTAGGCCTGGCTGACGGCCTCCATCAGCTCGACGTCCCGGTCACGGCGGGATCCGGCCGCCCGCGCCGCCTCGCGCAGGTCGCCGGCGAGGGAGCCGGTGTCGATGCCGGTGAAGAACGCGCAGCGGCGGTGAGCGAGCGCGGCCGTGACGAGCTGCGGCTTGGTGCCCCACTGCCGGTAGAGCGTCGCCTTGCCGCACTTGGTGAGGGCGGCGACGCCCTCCATGGTCACCGCGTCGTAGCCGCCCTCGCGGAGGAGGCGGATCACCGCCTCGTACAGCTCCGTCTCCCGCTCGGGGGTGATCTTGCTGCGGCGGGCTGCGGCGGTCGCGGCCTGCGTGGACATCGATTCCTCCCGGTCGTCCCGGACTGCTGCTCTGCACATACGAGAGTAGGGGGCGCACAATCGAGACGCAAACGTATCGAGACGCTTGCGTCTCGATGAAATCGGATCTAGGCTTCCCCCGTTTGTTGACGGTTTGATCGGAAAAAGGGGCCGTGCCATGGGTGCCGGGATACGCGGGATACGCGGGACTCGTCCCGCGGAACCGTGGCCGCCGCCCACCCCGGCACTGGGAACGGCCACGCAAGAGACCCCGGCGCTGGGAACGACCACGGAAGAGACCCCGGCACCGGGGACAGCCGCGCGGGAGACCCCCAGGCCGCCCCTCGTCCGCGAACTGCTGCTCGTCACCGCCCTCTTCGTCTTCTACAAATGCGGCAGGCTCTTCGCCAACGGCCACGAGCGACGTGCCTTCCACAACGCCGATCGCGTGTGGGACGCCGAGCGGGCCGTCCACCTGCCGGGCGAGGACTCCGTGCAAGCGCTGCTCCTGCACGGCGACACCCTCGTGCGGGTCGCCAACACCTACTACGCGGCGGTGCACTTCCCGGCCACGGTCGCGTTCCTCGCCTGGCTCTACTGGCGCCGCCCCGCCCACTACCTCTGGTCCCGACGCGTCCTCGCCCTCCTCACCGCCGCCGCGCTCGCGCTGCACCTGCTGATGCCGCTGGCACCGCCCCGCATGCTCTCCGCCGCCGGGCTCGTCGACACCGCGCGGGTCTACGGCCCCTCCGTGTACGCCGCGACGCCGCAGACGGACACGATGGCGAACCAGTTCGCCGCGATGCCCTCACTCCACTTCGGCTGGGCGCTGATGGTCGCGATCGGCCTGATCGGCGCCGGCCGCGGCCGCCTGCGGTGGCTGTGGCTGCTCCACCCCTTGCTGACCCTCCTCGTGATCGTCGGCACGGCCAACCACTACTGGTTCGACGCCCTCGCCGCCGCGGCGCTCCTCGCCCTCGCGCTCGCCGCCGTGCGTGCCCCGGGGTCCCGGCGCGCCACCCCGGCCCCTCCCGCGCGCACCGTCGCGCACCGCCCGGCAGGAGCACTGCGATGACCGGTCTCGACGGCACCGTGCTCGCGGTGCTCCTCTCCCTCGTCTCCGCCGCCGGGTACGCCCTCGCGGCGGTCGCCCAGGCCCGCCTCGCCGCGGCCTCCGACGGCGGCGGCGCTCTGCGCGCGCTGCTCGCCCGCGGCCGGTGGTGGTGGGCGGTCGGCCTCAACGCGGCCGGCGCGCTCGCCCACGTCGCCGCGCTGCACTACGGGCCCCTCACCCTCGTCCAGCCGCTCGGCGCGCTGACGCTCGTGGCCGCGCTGCCCCTGGGGGCGCGCCTCGCCCGGCGCCGGGTGACGCGGGCGGAGTGGCGCGGGGCGTTCTGGACGCTCGCGGGGCTCGTCGGGCTGGTGTCGGTCACCGGCCCCGCCGCGCCCGGCGAGGCGCTGAGCCTGCGCGAGGCGCTGATCGTCTCGGCGGCGACCGCGGGTCTGATCGCCGTCCTCGCGTCGGGCCGGGCAGGCCGCGTACGCCGGCGGTACGGAGCACACGGAACGGGAGCCGGGCGCGCCCGGGACATGCCCGCGGGCCGGGTCCGCGGCCTCGGTCACGCCACCGCCTCCGGGATGGCCTCGGGCGTCGCCTCCGCCCTGACCCAGACCCTGACGGCCGCGCTCGCGCTCGAGCTGCCCGGCGGGTCCCTCCCCTGGTGGCAGACGACGCTGGTGGCGCTCCTGATCTCCGCCTTCGCCGTCGGCGGCCTCCTCCTCTCCCAGACCGCCTACCGGGGTGGTCTCGCGGCTCCCCTGGCCGTGGTGAACCTCTCGAACCCCGCCGCCGCGGCGGTCATCGGCGTGGCACTGCTCGGCGAAACGTTTCGCGCAGGCGGCTGGGGCTGGCTGGTCGCGGCCACCGCCTCCCTGGTGGCGGCACGCGGCGTGGTCCTGCTGACGACCGCCGGGGGCGCCGCCGGAGCGGCTGCGGCGGCACAGGAACGGGTGCCGGCGGAAGGGGCGTGGGCACCGCCGACACCGAAGCGGATCCCGGCGGACGCGGCGCGGATCGCTCCGACACCGAAGCGGGTCTCGCCGGAAGCGGCCCGGACGTCACCCGCGCCACGACGGACGCCGCCGGACGCGGCACCTTCCCGCACCCCTGCGCCCGCCCCGGCCGCGCCCCCACCCGTGTTCTCCCGTGTGCTCGTCACCCCCGCGGGCCTGCCGCCCGCCGAGGACGAGCACCCCGCACCTCGCCCCGGGCCAGCCGGGCGGGGCTCCGCCCCGGCCTCCCGCCCCGTCCCCGCCGCCGACCCGGCGCCGGCCCCCGCGCCCCTCGTCGGCTGACGGGACGAGGAAGCCTCCGGAAGATCCGGCCTCCGGGAGCGACCTTCGGCAGCAGGAGCCGCACCGACGGACCACAGCCCGGCCGGGGGCGCCTCCTTCACCCGCGAGGCTACGGCGGGAGTCCCCCGGCCCCAGGGCCGCAACCCCGCAGGAGCGCGTGCGCGGGCCGCGGATCGCCCCCGAGGGTCGCGCGGTCGTCGACCACGCCCCGGCCCGGCGCGTCGCTCCGGTAGCGACCCGCCCTCGGGCCGGCTCAGACGCGGCCGGCGACCCGTCGCCCGGCTCCCGGGCCGCGACGACGGGTCCGGCCGCAGGCCCGACAGCCCGCCCCATCGCTCCCGGCCCCCGGACCGCGAACACAGGTTCCGTGGACGCCCGACAGCCCCCTTCCCGCCCGGCGCCGCCGGTCGCGAGACCCCCGACCAGCCACTTTCGTCATCTTGACGAGAAAGATCGGTTCCACTATCGTCAACATGACGACAAGGGGGATCCCATGGCCGACATCACCCGGCGCGCCGGTTGGCGCCATCTGCGCTCCGCGCCCACCGCGCACATCCGCCACCACCGTCGTGGACAGCTCGTCCACGACGGCGCGGGGCTCAGCTTCTGGTTCCGTTCGCTGTCCGCCGCGCTCTCCGAAGTGCCGGTGAACGACCGGGAGCTGGCCATGGCGTTCCACGCGAGGACCGCCGACTTCCAGGACGTGAGCGTGCAGTGCACGGTGACGTACCGCGTCAGCGATCCGGAGGCCGCGGCCACCCGCGTCGACTTCTCGATCGACCCCGACACCGGGTCCTGGCGCGGCGCGCCGCTGGAGCAGATCGCCACGCTCCTCACCGAGACCGCCCAGCAGCACGCCCTCGACGTCCTGGCGCGCACCCCACTGGCCGCCGCCCTCGTCGACGGCGTGTCGGCCGTGCGCGAGCGGATCGCGGACGGGCTCACCGCCGAACCCCGGCTGCCGGACACCGGCCTGGAGGTGGTGGCGGTACGGGTGGTGGCCGTCCGGCCGGAACCGGAGGTCGAACGCGCGCTGCGCACCCCGGCCCGCGAGCGGATCCAGCAGGAGGCGGACCGGGCCACCTACGAACGGCGGGCCGTCGCGGTCGAACGCGAACGGACCATCGCCGAGAACGAGCTGGCCAGCAAGATCGAGCTGGCCCGCCAGGAGGAGCGGCTCGTGGACCAGCGCGGCACCAACGCGCGCCGCGAGGCGGAGGAGAGCGCCGCCGCCGACGCCGTCCGGGCGGAAGCGGAAGCGGTACGGAAGGTGCGGCTCGCCCGGGCGGAGGCCGAGGCGGCGCGCGAGGTCGGCGAGGCGCGCGCCCAGGCGCAGGCCGCCTGGCTGCGGGTGCACGGTGAGGCCGACACCGGCACGCTCCACGCGCTGGCGGCGACCCGGGCGGCGGAGAACCTGCCGCGGATCGAGAGCGTCACCGTCTCCCCCGACGTGCTGAACGGCCTGCTCGCGAAGCTGGGCGGCGGGAGCGCGTCGTGAGCCTGGCGCCCCGGGCCGTGCTGGTGCACCGGACCACGGAGTACGAGGAGCTGCTCGCCCGGCACGGCACCCACGGGCAGGCCGCCTTCTTCCTGGCCGGGCGGGGCCGCGGCGTGGAGGAGGTACGGGAGCGGCACGAGCGGGCGCGTCGCGCGCTGGCCGAGGTCGCGGGGGCGGTGCCGCTGTCCTGGCGGCAGGCCAGGGTGGAGCGCGCCGACCTGGACCGCTTCCTGTTCGGCCCCGAGGACGTGGTCGTCGTGGTCGGGCAGGACGGTCTGGTGGCCAACGCGGCCAAGTACCTCACGGGTCAGCCGGTCGTCGGGATCGACACCGATCCGGGGCGCAATCCGGGCGTTCTCGTACGGCACCGTCCGGCGGACGCGGCGGCGTTGCTTCCGGCGGCCGGACGGACGGCCGCCGAGGAGCTGACGATGGTGGAGGCCGTCGCCGACGACGCCCAGCGGCTTCTCGCGCTCAACGAGATCTACGTGGGCCCGCCCGGGCACCAGACCGCGCGCTACACCCTCCACGTCGAGGGCGGGGAGGCCGGTCCGGGGCCCGAGCCGCAGGCGTCCTCGGGCGTCGTCGTCGGCACCGGCACGGGGGCCACGGGCTGGCTCCGCTCCCTGCTGCTGCAGCGTTCGAGCCCGCTGCCCCCGCCCTCCCCGACCGACCCCCGCCTCGCCTGGTTCGTACGGGAGGCCTGGCCGTCGCCGGCCACGGGCACCACGCGCGTGGAGGGTGTCCTGGGTGCCGGTGACGCCCTGAGCCTCACCGTGGAGTCCGACCGCCTGGTGGTCTTCGGCGACGGGATGGAGGCGGACGCGCTGGAGCTGACCTGGGGACAGACGGTACGGGTGGGGGTGTCGGGGACCGCTCTGCGACTGGTGGGCTGAGGCGCCTCGCGGGGCCGCTCCGCGTCCGGCCGGAAACGATCGTCGCCGAATCCGTCCGCCGCCAAGCGCCGCTAGGATCGGGCCGCTTCCGCTCGCGCGGGGCACGTCGCCCTCTCCCGGAATCCGACCGGCCGCGTCACCGCCCGTAGCCGCGAAGGGGGTCGGCCCCGACGACTCACCCCGGAACCAGGCAGCCGAAGGAACGCCCCATGCCCTCTCGCTCCCCCGGCCCGCTCAGGGTCTCCACCGCCACGCCCGAAGACTGGGCGCTGGTGCGCGCCTGGGCCGCCGACGAGGGGTGGAACCCGGGGGTCGCCGACGCGCGGGCGTTCTTCGCGCAGGACCCCGGTGGCTTCTTTCTCGGGCGGATCGACGGGGAGCCCGTCTCGGCCGTCTCGGTCGTCAACTACAGCGACCGTTACGCCTTCCTCGGCTTCTATCTCGTCCGCCCCGACCAGCGCGGTCTCGGCCACGGTCTGACGACCTGGCAGGCCGCCCTCGCCCACGCCGGCGACCGGACCGTGGGCCTCGACGGCGTGCCCGCCCAGCAGGACAACTACCGCCGGTCCGGATTCTCCACGGCGTACCGCACGGCCCGGTACGTCGGCGAGGTCCCCGCCGCGGCACCGGCCCCGGACGTGGTCCCCGCCGAGCGGGTCGATCCCGCCGCCGTCGCCGCGTACGACGACGCCTGCCACCCCGCCGACCGGCCCCGGTTCCTCGCGCCCTGGCTGACCACGCCCGGGCACCGCGCCCTCGTCCGGGTCGTCGGGGGACGTCCGACGGGATACGGAGTCGTGCGGCCGGCCCAGGAGGAGGCGCGTATCGGGCCCCTGTTCGCCGACACGGCCGCCGACGCCGCCGTACTCCTGGACGCCTTGGCCGCCGAGGCGCGGAGCTTCGGCTCGCCGCGGATCGCGATCGACATGCCGGAGGCCAATCCGGCGGCGGCACACCTCGCGCGGGAGCGGGGGCTCGAGCCGACGTTCGAGACGGCGCGCATGTACACCGGGCCGATCAGGCCGGTCGCCCAGGAGCGGATCTTCGGTGTGACCACCCTCGAACTGGGCTGACAAGCCTCACCCGATCCGCCGGGCGCCCACGATCCAGCAGACCGCGAACCCCGTCCACACGATCGCGAAGCCCCAGGCCGGAAGGGAGCCGCCGAACAGTGCCATGTCACCCCGCCGGACACCGCACCGCCCGCAACGCCGCCCGCGGTGGCCACGCCGCTGCCGCCGATCGTCGCACCGGCCGCCGTGACGCCCCCGCTCGAACCGCCGGACGTACAGCGCTCGCCCGTCCGGCGGTCGAGGACCGTGCCCGCAGCGCGCCGTACGCACCCCTCGCCGCCCCCGCTCCCGTTCGCGCAGACCGGCGCGTCGCGGAGCGGTACTCCATGGTCGCCCCGTACCCCTCGGCCACCTGCCGACCGCAGAGGAGGACACCCCATCCGGCGGCGAGGACGACCCGTCCCCGTAACCAGACGGGCATCCGCCCTCGGTAACGGCCCCGCCCGTATCCCCGTGTTCTCACCCCGCCGTGGTTCCCTCCGCACGGGGCCCCCAAGCACCGCCCCTCCCCCTCCCCCCTCCCCCCTGCGAGGGGTGACAAGGGTTTTCCCCGTATCGGGTTCATCCGCCCGTTCCCTACTGTCTGCCGCACCGGCAGATCCCATCCCCCGATCCACGCCCCCCACAGGAGCTCAGGCCCTGTCAGGTGCATGAGGTGAGGGGGGTGGTGTCCGCCGGTGACGGCCTTGACCCGGGCCGTCGCGCCGGTGGCGGCGCACGGGCCCCCCAAGCCCAGGGTGCAGCGGACCGCGACCCCCACTTCGCGCCGAGGCCCCGCGCCGCCGCCACTGCTCCGCACCTACGTCGTGCTTGAAAGGGAACACCTTGAACAGTTCCACGCGGAGAGTCATATCCGTGGTGGTCGCGAGTGCCGCGATCCTCGGTGCCGCAGCCGCCACCACCGGGGTGTCCGCCGCCTCCCCGGCCGTCTCCACCCCGAAGCCGGCTCCGGCTTCGCAGGCGATGACCGCGCTGCCCAGCGCTCCCGTCGAGAAGGTCATCGTCACGTACAAGACCAAGACCGCAGAGGCCGGTTCCAACGCCGCCGCGAAGAGCGACGCGGCCGCCAAGGGCGCCGCGACCGGCGAGAGCCTCTCCTTCGAGCGCCGCCTGGCCGGCGGCGCCGCGCTCGTCGACCTGGGCGACAGCGCCACCAAGCAGGACGTGACCGAGGTCATGGACGCCTTCCGCGCCGACCCGCAGGTCGCCTCGGTCGAGCCCGACATCCGTGCGTACGCCATGGCGGTCACGCCGAACGACACGGACTACGCCAAGCAGTGGGACCTCTTCGAGGCCACCGGCGGCATGAACGTCCCGGCCGCCTGGGACAAGACGACCGGCTCCGGTGTCACCGTGGCCGTCATCGACACCGGCTACGCCGCCCACACGGACCTGGCGACGAACATCGTCTCCGGCTACGACTTCATCTCCGCCTCCGCCGACGCCCGCGACGGCAACGGCCGCGACGCGAACGCCAAGGACGAGGGCGACTGGAACGCCACCGACGGCGAGTGCGGCGTCGGATCCAAGGCGAGCGACTCCTCCTGGCACGGCACCCACGTGGCCGGCACCATCGGTGCGGTCACCAACAACACCAAGGGCATCGCGGGCATCGCGTACAACGCGAAGATCCAGCCCGTGCGCGTGCTCGGCAAGTGCGGCGGCTCCTCGTCGGACATCGCCGACGCGATCACCTGGGCGTCCGGCGGCACCGTGCCGGGCGTCACGGCCAACCCGACGCCGGCGAAGGTGATCAACCTGAGCCTCGGCGGGGCCAGCTCCACCTGCCCGAGCGTCTACCAGACCGCGATCAACGGCGCCGTCTCGCGCGGCAGCACCGTCGTCGTCGCCGCGGGCAACAGCAACGCCAACACCTCCGGCTTCACCCCGGCCAACTGCTCCAACGTCATCACCGTGGCGTCGACCAGCCGCGAGGGCAACCGTTCGTTCTACTCGAACTACGGCACCATCGTGGACGTCGCGGCCCCGGGCGGCGAGACCCGCCGCGGCACCGACACCCCCGGCACCGTGACCACGCCCCAGAACGGCATCTACTCCACGCTGAACTCGGGCGCGACGATCCAGTCGGCCGAGAACTACGAGCCCTACCAGGGCACCTCGATGGCCGCGCCGCACATCGCCGGCCTGGCGGCCCTGCTGAAGTCGGCCAAGAGCACCCTCACCCCGGCCGAGATCGAGTCGGCGATCAAGGCCAACGCCCGCCCGCTGCCCGGCACCTGCACCGGCGGCTGCGGAACCGGCATCGCCGACGCCGCGAAGACGGTCGAGGCCGTCACCACCACGACGCCTCCGTCCGGCGGCACCTTCACCAACACGGCGGACGTGACGATCTCCGACAACACCACCGTGTCGTCCTCGATCGCCGTCACCGGCCGCACCGGCAACGCCTCCGCGGCCCTCAAGGTCGCCGTGGACATCAAGCACACCTGGCGCGGGGACCTGGTCATCGACCTGATCGCCCCCGACGGCACCGTGCGCAACCTGAAGGCGTCCTCCTCCTCCGACAGCGCCGACAACGTCCTGACCACGTACACGGTCGACGCGTCGAGCGAGGTCGCCAACGGCACCTGGAAGCTTCAGGTCCGTGATGTGGCTTCGGGTGACACCGGCTACATCGACTCCTGGGGTCTGACCTTCTAACCCCTTCCGACCCACCCCCCACATCAGCATAACTGCTGGTCAGCGACGCGCTCGTGGTCTACACCACGGGCGCGTCCTGGCGTGTTGACCGGCGTCCGCTGTCCGTATGCCGGACAACAGGCCTGGACTGCGCCCGTACGCTCCGTATTCTCTGCCCCACGGGGCTCAGGGGCCGGGCCCGAGTGCGCCGGAGGGTGGTGGACAACGTGACGACAACGCCGCACCTCCCTGCGGGCATGGGGGGACCCCCCGCGCCGGTGGGCCGCGAGGAGCTTCTCGCACGTCTCGAACGCGTGCTGCACACACGGGGCCGTGCCCTGCTGACCGGACCCGCCGGGGTCGGCAAGACCGAGGTCGCCCTCGCCGAGGCCGCCCGGGCCGAGGCCCGCGGCGAGACCGTCCTGTGGCTCCCCACCCTCCCCGCGGACCGCGACATACCGGGCGCGACGGCGGCCGCGCTCGTCGCCTCCGTCGCGGCGACGGTGACCTGGCCCGACATGCCCCCGGCGGCGGAGACCGTTTCCCCGGAGGCAGTGACGGGCGCCCACGGAAACCGCGCCGACCACGCCGCAGGGCGAACGGCGATACCGGGACAGTCCAGGGGCGACACCCTCGTCCCCGGCGGCCCGGACGCACCGGTCCCGGGCGGAGCGGCGGCCGCGTCCGGGAGCGGCACCCATGCCGCAGGCCACACCGCCGCCTGGACGGGCCACGCGCCGCCCTCCGGCACCCACCCCGCGCCCGGGTACACCGCGGGAGCCCCGCTCGGCGCGACGGCGTCCGGCGCCTTCGACGGTCTCCCCGGCCCCCAGCGGACCGCCGTCGCCATGCTGTGCCGGGAAGCCCCGCTGCACGAGGGTGGTTGGGACCCGATCGCCCTGCGCCTGGGCATCGCCCAGATCCTGCGCGCGCTCACCGCACGCGGCCCTGCCCTGCTCGTCGTCGACGGCGTCCAGCACATCGACGCCGACAGCGCCGACCTGCTGCGCTTCGCCCTCCACCTCGCCCCGCCCGCGCTCCGCGTCATCGCCGTCGAGACCCCCGAGGCGTACGGATCCCAGGACGCGCACGACACCGATCTCTGGGTGCCGTCGGAGGCCGACATCCTTCTCGTCCCCCCGTTGCAGGCCGATGAGATCGCCGAACTCCTCATCCACCACCGGCTGCCCTCCCGCATGGCGGGGCGCATCCACAAGGCCAGCGGCGGCAACCCCCGCCTGGCCCTCGCCGTCGGACGGTCGCTGGCCGACGCCCGCACGCCCGTCCACCACGCCGAGGCGCTCACCCTGTCCGGCAGGGCCCGCGACCTGGCCCGGCAGCTGCTCGGCACCGCGCCGCCCGCCGTCCGCGAGACCCTGCTGCTCGCCGCGCTCGCGCTGCGCCCCTCCGCGGCGCTGATCCGCCGGGCCGGCCGGCCGAACGCGGAGGCGGACCTCGCGGCCGCCGAACGCGCCGATCTCGTCTCCCTGGCAGAGGACGGCACGGTCACCTTCACGGCCGGCCTGCTGCCCTCGACCCTGGTCCACGACGCCTGCTGGGCCGAGCGCAGCGCCGGACACGCGGCGCTCGCCGAGGTCGTGGACGACTCGGTCGAAGCGGTACGGCACCGGGCGCTCGCCACCGACGTCCCGGACGAGGCCCTCGCGGCCGAGGTCGCCGCGGCCGCCGACCTCGCGCGCCGCCGCGGCAACAGCGCCCTCGCCGCCGAGCTGGCCCTCCTCGCCGCCGGATCCACCCCCGTCGAGCACGGCCCGCAGCGCATCGTGCGGCTCGTCGACGCGGCCGAGGAGGCCGCCCGCGCCGCCCGCGCGGACCTCGCGATGCGGGCCGCCACCGACCTGCTGGCCCGCGACGCCGCGCCCTGTGACCGGGTGCGGGCCCGGCTCGCCGTCCTCGACACGGCGGGCCAGGGCCTCACCGAGCTCGACGAGATGTACGTCCACGCCATGGAGGACTCCGAGGGCGACACCGCGCTCAGAGCCGCCGTCCAGCTCCGACTGGCCGTCAAGTACGTTCTGGCGGAAGGCGATCCGCTGCGCTCACGGGCCGCCGCGGTCGAATCCGCGGCCCTGGCGGCCTCGATGGGCGACCCGCGGACGGCCGCCCAGGCCCTCACCGTCCAGGCCCGGATGGAGCGGGCGCTGGGGTCGCCCGACGCCGAGTCGGTCCTCGCCCAGGCCCGCGGACTGGAGATGGCCGAGCGCCCGCTCGGAATCCGCAACGCCGCACAGATCCTGACGATCCGTCACGCACTCTTCGACGATCGCCTCTGCGACGCCCGCGACCAGCTGAACGCGTTGCTGCCGCTGGTCCAGCGGCGCGGCTCGGTCGAGGACACGATCGAGCTGTTCTCCACCCTGGCGGCGATCGAGGCCCGGATCGGCGCGTGCCCGGCGGCCCTCGCCCACGCGGGGCAGTCGCTGGCGCTCACCCTCGAAGCCGGGCTCTCCCCCGGCCCCGCCTGGTACACACTGGCGCTCGCCGAGACCGCCGGCGGCAGTTTCGGGCGGGCCGCGAGCTACGCCCGGCGCAGTGTCCAGGCGTCGGAGGAGGAGGGCGACCGCGTCTTCCTCTCCCGCAGCCTGTACGCGCTCGGCCGCGTCCAGCTCGTCAACGGCGACGTCGCCTCGGCTTTGGAGACCCTGCGCCGCGTCCAGGTCAACGAGCGCGCCCAGGCCAACGTCGACCCGTCCATGCTCCGCTGGCACGAGGAGCTGGCGGAGGCGCTGCTGGCCACCGACGCGCAGCAGGAGGCGATGGACCTGCTCGACGAGGTCCGCCCGGTCGCGGAGCGCCTGGGCCGCACGACCGTCCTGCTCGGCTGTGACCGCGCGTACGCCCTCTCCCTGGCAGCGGCCGGGAAGACCGACGAGGCCGCGCAGCTGCTGACCCGCACCGCCGAGCGGTTCGCCGAGGCGGGACTCCCGCTGGAAGGGGGGCGTGCGCTGATCGCCCTGGCCAGGGTGGAGCGCCGTCGTCGTCGCCGGTCGGCTGCGCAGAGCGCGCTCCAGGCCGCGGCGGCCGTCTTCGAGCGGGCCGGCGCGGCGCCCTGGCTGGCCCTGACCAGCGAGACCAGGGTCGGGGAGGCCGGGGAGGAGTCGCTGCCGGCGCTCTCTTCCCTGACGGACGCGGAGTTGCGGCTCGCCCGGCTGGTGGGGCAGGGCGCCAGCAACCAGGAGGCGGCGGCGAAGCTCTATCTGAGCGTGAAGACGGTCGAGGCACGTCTGACCCGGATCTACCAGAAGCTCGACGTGCGCTCCCGCGCGCAGCTCGCGACCGCGCTGCGGGGGTGAGGCAGGGCGGGCCGGCCGCCCCGGAGGGGCCGTAGGGGAACGCGGACGAGCGGGCGCGGTCACCGGCGAACGAACCGAGCGCGTACGGCCGCGTGAGTCCGGCGGGAAGGCCACGGAGGCGAAACGAGCCGGGCCCGCGGGGGAGGTCTGAACGAGTGGCCTGCGGCCCGGGGCCGACCGCGGCCCGCCGCGCGCGGTACCTACTCCGTATGAACCCGACCGAACCGCCCTCCACTCCGCCGCCCTTCCCGCCTTCCCCGCGGGCGGGCGGTCCGCGACGCGACGCGCTCGCCGACCGGACGGGCTACGACGAGGCGTTCCTCGGACCCGTCGTACCGCTGGCGCTGCCCGCCCGCGCCTCGGTGGAGACGGTGATCCTTCCGTATACGCACTTCACGGTGGTCTTCCGGCCGGACCGGCGGCTCGCGGCGTCGACGGCGGTCTGCATCGAGGGCCGGCGGCTCCTGGAGGACGTGGCCCGTGACGATCTGTGGGAGCTGGATCCCCGGCTGCCCGAGGAGCGGCAGACCGGCTACGACCTGTACCGGAACAACGGCCTGGAGCGCGCCCATCTGGTCCGCCGGCAGGACCCGGTGTGGGGCACGGTCGCCGAGGCCGGGCAGGCGCACACGGACACCTTCTTCTCCACCAACGCCGTTCCCCAGGCCTCGCACACGGTCTCTCCCGAGGCCGAGGGGCTCGGTCAGGGCCGACGCCTCTGGCAGGGCCTGGAGACCTATCTCCTGGACCATGTGGCGGCGTTCGACCGACGGCTGTGCGTGCTTGCGGGGCCCGTGCTCCAGGACTCGGATCCGCCCTACCGGGGTGTCCAGGTGCCGTTGCGCTTCTGGAAGGTGGCCGCGTTCATGCAGGACGGGGCGCTGGCGGCGACGGCGTACGTCCTCGACCAGAGCCCGGACCTCGGCCGCGACGCGGAGCGGGCCCTCGCCGGGGCGAAGGCGGGCGCGCCGCCGCCGCTCGGCCCGTTCCGTACGTACCAGGTGCCGGTCTCGGACGTGGCGGAGATCGCGGAGCTGGAGCTGGGACCGCTGCCCGACGTGGATCTGATGCCGCCGATGCGGGCGCCGGAGGACCGCTGGCGCCGTCTGGAGTCCTTCGAGGACATCGCGATGCAGGGGTGAACGGTACGGCGCGCGGCGGCCCGGACGGTCACCGTCGCGGGTCGCGCCCCGAGGCGGGTGGTGGTCCGGCCGCCGTCCTCAGGAAAGGCCGCTCCCCCTGGTGGGCGGGGTTCCGCTCTGCGGCCCGGGGGGCGCGTCCGTCGTCGCCTCGGCGATGAGGAGGGCGATGTCGTCGTGGCTCTCGGGGTCGGGAAGCGCCGCGAGGAGCCGGTCGCAGGTGGCCTCGAGGGGCAGCCGGGGGCCGGTGAGGTGGCGGAGGAGGGCGTTGATGCGGGTGTCGATGGAGTGGCGGCGGGTCTCCACCAGCCCGTCGGTGTAGAGGAAGAGCCTGGCGCCGGGCGGGAGCGCGAAGGAGGTCGTCGTGAAGAGCACGTCCTCCGCGGCTCCCAGGGGCGCCCCGGTGGGCAGCTCCAGGAGCACGGGCGCCTTCCCCGGCAGGAGCAGGGCCGGCGGGGGGTGGCCGGCGAGGGCGATGTGGCAGGTCTGGGCGTAGGGCGCGCACAGGGCGTAGACGCAGGTGGCGATGGTCTCCTCGAGTTCGCCGGTGAGCTGGTCGAGGTGGCGCAGGATCTCGGCGGGCTGGAGGCCGAGCCGGGCCAGGGTGCGGGTCGCCGTGCGCAGTTGCCCCATGGTGGCGGCTGCCTTGATGCCGGATCCCATGACGTCCCCCACGACCAGGGCGGTGGTGCCGTCGGCGAGGGGGATGATGTCGAACCAGTCCCCGCCGGCGTGCCCGGCGGCTCCGGCGGGCTGGTAGCGGGAGGCCACTTGCAGGCCGGGCGAGTCCGGTGGGGTGCGCGGCAGCAGGTGGCGCTGGAGGGTGGTGGCCGCCTGGAGCTGGGTCTGGTACCAGCGGGCGTTGTCGATGCACACGGCGGCACGTGCGGCGAGCTCCTCGGCGAGGAGGATGTCGTCCTCGGTGAACGGCTGGGGGTTGCGGGCGCGCTTGAGGTCGAGCGCGCCCAGCACCTCGCCGCGGGCGATCAGCGGGACGGCCAGGTACGAATGGAGGCCGGCGTGGGCGAGGACGGTGGCGGCCGGCTCGTCGCGGGCGACGTGCGGCAGGTCCTCCGCTCCGACGTGGGCCAGGTGGACGGTCCGGCCGGTGGTGACGCAGCGGGTCACGAGGCGGTCGGCCTCGTAGCGGGTGATCTCCCCGACGGGGTCGGCGGCGTCGGCGGCGCTGGTGGGGTAGGCGGTCTTGACCGCGAGGGCCCGGAAGTGGGCGGGGGCGGTGGGGGCGCGCGTGGTGCTCCGGGCCTGGATGACCGTGTCGAGGACGTCGACGGCGGCGATGTCGGCGAGGTCGGGGACGACGGTGTCGGCGAGCTCGCGGGCGGTCTGTTCCAGGTCGAGGGTGGTCCCGATCCGGGTGGAGGCGTCGGCGATGAGGGCCAGGCGCCGTCGGGCCTGGGCGCTGCGCTGGTCGGCCCGGAACTGCTCGGTGACGTCGATCATGGTCACGGCGACCCCGATCACCCGGCCGGTGGAGCCCTCGAGACGGAAGTACGACACCCGCCAGGCGCGGCCGTCCTCTCCGCGGGCCGGGGCGCGCTCGGTCGAGGCCCGGCTCAGCAGGGGCGTCCCGCTCTCCAGGACCTGCCGCATCGCCGCCTCGACGTCGTCGCGGTCCTCGAACGGCAGGTGATCGGCGGCGGGGCGGCCCAGGCAGCTGTCGGCGGACCGGCCGGTGATCCGTTCGAGGGCGCCGTTGACCAGGACGAGCCTCAGGTCGGTGTCGGCCACCGCCACTCCCGTCGGGGACTGGGCCACCAGCTGCGCCGAGAGCGCGAGGTTCCGCTCGATGCCCCGGACGACGGTGTGGTCGGCGGCGATGCCGAGGGCGTACAGCGCGCCGTCCCGGTCCGTCAGCCGCATGTTGCGGAACTCGACGAGCCGGTTCGACCCGTCCTTGTGCCGGATCGGGAAGACCCCCGACCAACTGCCTCCGCCTTCCATGACCTGGGCGAAGAGGTCCAGGGCGAGGCCCGAGTCGTCCTCGGACACCAGCATGTGCGCCGCGTACCGGCCGAGCGCCTCGTCGGCGCTCCAGCCGAACAGCTCGTGCGCCTGGGGGCTCCAGAGCCGGATCCGGCCGTCGGCGTCCAGCACCACCGCCGCCACGCCCAGCGTGTCCAGCAGGCCTCCCGGCTCGGACGGTGTGGCGGCCCCGAAGGCGTCAGCCGCGTCCGCGTCCACGTCAGGTCTCCCTCCGTCCACCGGCCACCGGAGGCCCTCTCCGAGGAGTACCCGGCGGGGCCCGTGGGCCTGGCGCCGGGCCCGACAGCTTCTATCGTCCTCCGGGTCGGCCGCCCGGGCAGCTCGGCGAACGGGTGACAGCTCCGAATGGCCGGTGCTCCGGCCTCTCCGGGCACCGGTGCTCCCCCGGCCGGACCCCGCCGGCCCGCACCGCCCGGAAACGCATCAGAGGCCGTACCGGATTCCTCCGATACAGCCTCTGACCTGCGACTCTTACGAGTCGGGACGACAGGATTTGAACCTGCGACCCCTTGACCCCCAGTCAAGTGCGCTACCAAGCTGCGCCACGTCCCGAGCCCCGCTGACCTGGGGTTTCCCCCGGCCGAACGCGCATGAGAACAATACCGCACTTCCCCGGGTGCTCACGAACCGCTTTACGGTCGTGCGCGGCGCGCGACGGGCCGGCCTCACCGGGCGCGTGCGCGCCGGAGTGTGCGCCCGTCACTCCCCGTGACGCAGCCGAGCGCCGATCCGCGCCTCCGCGCGCCGCGCCCGCGCTCTCCACCGGAGGGTGCCCGCGCCCTCTCCCCCGCGCGCCATCCGCGCCCTCGGGACGCGCGGCGGGCCCCGAGGAGAGACCCGGATGGTGAAAGGGAGACGCCTGAGACCGCCTCGGACGGCTTCTCGTCATATACCCGTCATTCGCGTGCCGTTGGCATGTGGCAGAAAGATGCCCACCAGGAATGCCGCGCGAGCCGGACCGAGCAGGCCGAGACCACCCGAAACACAGACACATTTAATCGTCAACCACTCGGCTTTCAGACAAAGTCCGTGGCGATATTGCTCCACTCCCGAAAGATCAACACCATGAAGTGGTCGGCCTGTTCGGGACGGGACCACTGCCGATGCACCACCTGCTCGAACAGACGAACGAGCAGGAATGTCGCAGGGGAGGACTCGCATGGACAGCTATTTCAGCAGCCGGCTCCATCACCGAATCAGGGAGACGGTCCGCGACTTCGCGGAGAGTGAGGTCCGGCCGCGAATACCCGATATGGAGGCGTCCCGTTCCGTCCACCGTGAACTCTCCCGGATGATCGCCCGACAAGGCTGGCTGGGAGCGACGATCAGCCAGGAATACGGTGGAATGGGAGCGGGACATCTCGCCAAGACGATCATTATCGAGGAACTCTCCCGCGTCAGCGGCGCCATGGGCGCCATGGTCCAGGCCTCGCAACTGGGCACCGCCAAAATCGTCCATTTCGGCAGCGACGAGCAACGCAAGACCTGGCTCCCCGCCATCGCCGCCGGGGAATGCCTGCCCACCATCGCGGTCACCGAGCCGGAGTCCGGCGGACACGTCCTGGGCATGACCGCGAGCGCGGTCCGCTCCGGGGACGACTACATCCTCAACGGCAGCAAGGTGTTCGTCGGCAACAGCCACGTCGGCGATCTGCACGGCGTCGTCGTCAGGACCGGTCCCGGCTCGAAGGGGCTCACGGCCTTCCTGGTGGAATCCGACCGCCCCGGCTTCAGGACCGGCCCTCAAGCGCCCGCCATGGGCCTGCACGGCTTCAGCTTCGGCGAACTCGTCTTCGAGGACTGCCGGATCCCGGCCTCCAACCGACTGGGCGACGAGGGCGACGGGCTCTCCGTGGCGTACTCCTCCAGCGTGCTGTACGGCCGCGCCAATCTCACCGCCGTCTCGCTCGGCATCCACCAGGCGATCATGGAGGAGACCACGCGCTTCACCGTCGAGCGCCATCGCTACGGCAAACCGCTCCACGAACTCCCCTCCGTGAAGCTCAAGCTGGGCCAGATCCAGTCCCGGCTGATGACCGCCCGGCTGGCCGCGTACCACGCCGTGCACCTGCTCGACCGGGGACTGTCCTGCGACGCCGAGCTGATGAACGCCAAGCTGGTGAACGTCGAGTCGGCACTCGACTCCGCGCGCAACGCGATGGAGATCCACGCCGCCGCCGGACTCTTCACGGACCGCCCCATCGAGCGCTACCTCCGCGACGCGCACCACATCTTCGCGCCCGCCGGCACCTCCGACATCCAGCTGTTGCGCCTCGCGGAGGTCGCCCTCGGCACGGCGAAGGGCAGCTGGTCGGAAAGGCTGTCCGAGCTGCTCAGGCTGGAGCCCGCGCACGCCTGATCCGTGGGCGGCGCACCGCCCCGGTGCACCGCCCTCCGGCACGGCCGCCCGCCGTGCCGGGGCTTGCGCCGGCCTCGGGTCAGATCAGGCCGTCCTCGCGGCGGTGGATCTGCTCCACCAGCTCGGCCGCCAGAGCCTTGATCGTCTCCAGGCCGGCCCGGCCCCACGGCCGTACGTCGGTGTCGACCACGCAGATCGTGCCCAGCGCCACTCCCGTACGGTCGATCAGCGGCGCCCCCATGTAGGAGCGGATGCCGATCTCGTCCACCACCGGGTTGCCCGCGAAGCGCGGGTAGTCGCAGACGTCCTCCAGGACCAGGGCCTTGCGCCGCACCACCACGTGCGGGCAGTAGCCGTGGTCGCGGGCCATGAACCGGCCGACGTTGCCCCCGGCGGCCGCCGCGCCCAGGTCGCTTCCCGAGTGCGTCCCCGCCGGGGTGTGCAGCCCTGCGAAGAACTGCCGGTTCTCGTCGATGAAGTTGACCATCGAGTAGGGGGCGCCGGTCACGTCCGCGAGCCGGTGGGCGAACTCGTCGAAGGCCTGCTCGGGACGCTCGCCGATCCCCAGTTCACGCAGGCGCCGCACACGCGTGGGGGCCTCCCGGTCGACGGGGGTCAGCAGCATGTGCCCGGTGGGGTCGTAGGTCATGACGGTGCTCCGTAGCTCGGCACGGCGGCCGGGATGGTGGTGAGCAGGTGCTGGACGAGGGTGAGCAGCGTACGGATGCCGGCGCTGGAGATCCGGGCGTCGCACAGGACGACCGGGACGTCCGGCTTGAGGTCGAGCGCGGCCCGCACCTCGTCGGGCTCGTAACGGTGAGCGCCGTCGAACTCGTTGACGGCCACCACGAAGCCGATGCCGCGCCGCTCGAAGAAGTCGACCGCGGAGAAGCAGTCCTGCAGACGGCGGGTGTCGGCGAGGACGACCGCTCCCAGCGCGCCCTCGGAGAGCTCGTCCCACATGAACCAGAAGCGCTCCTGGCCGGGAGTGCCGAAGAGGTACAGCACATGGCGGTCGTCGAGGGTGATCCGCCCGAAGTCCATCGCCACGGTGGTCGTGGTCTTGGACTCGACGCCCTCCAGGCTGTCGGTGGCCGCGCTGACCTGGGTGAGCAGCTCTTCGGTGCTCAGCGGTTCGATCTCGCTGACCGCGCCCACGAAGGTGGTCTTGCCCACGCCGAAACCGCCCGCCACCAGGATCTTCAGCGCGGTGGGGAACGGGTCGGCCGCCATGGTCTCGTGGCGCTCAGAGCCGTTGTCGTAGGCCATCGAGCACTGCCTCCAGCAGGGAACGGTCGGTTGGGTTGGCGTGGAAGCGGGGCGCCCGGGCGGTGACCGCCCCGCAGTCCACGAGATCGGAGATCAGGACCTTGGTGACGACTGCCGGGAGCCGTAAGTGCGCCGCGATCTCCGCCACCGAGGTGGGTCCGTCGCACAGGCCGAGGGCCATGTCGTGCTCGGGACCCATGTGGGGCTGCGGGGAGGAGCCGGTCGCCATCACCATGGAGAGGAGGTCCAGCGCGGTGGTGGGCCTGGTCCGGCCACCGCTGACGGTGTACGGACGGATGAGCCGGCCGGCCGCGTCGTCGAGCCAGGGCCCCTCCTGCGAGGACGTCATGCTCACCGCCCCGGGATGCCCGCCGCGCCCGCCGCCTGCCGGGCGGGGGTGACCAGATACGGCCGTACGCTCTTGACGAGCATCGCCATCTCGTACCCCAGGACGGCGGCGTCCGCCTCGCGCCCGGCGAGCACGGCGAGGCACGTGCCGGAGCCGGCCGTGGAGACGAACAGCAGGGTGGAGTCGAGCTCGACCACCACCTGCCGCACCTCACCGCCGTCGCCGAACCGCGCGCCGGCGCTGCGGCCGAGCGAGTACAGCCCGGAGGCCAGCGCGGCCATGTGGTCGGCGGCGTCGGTGTCGAGGCCGTGGACGGATTTCACCAGGCCGTCGGAGGAGAGCAGTACAGCGTTGCGGGTGTACGGAACCCGCTGGACCAGACCGCTCAGCAGCCAGTCGAGATCCGAGGAATGGCCGTGCGGCGCATTGCTCGCCATGGTGCATCTACTCCTTGTGCGCGTCGCCGTGACGCCGCGGTTCTTGGGGGGAGGGCTGGGATTCGGCGAGTCCGATGCCGCGCTGGAACGCGGCCATCAGACCCGGGTCGTGCAGAGCGGGTTCCTCGGGCTTGCGGCCCGCGGGTTCGTCGCGCAGCTGCGGGACGAGGTGTTCCTGGGCCCGCCGCTTGGGAAGGGAGGGCTTGCTCGCCGCCTGTGGACGGTGGACGGGCGGCGCCTGCGGCGGGAGGGGGGCGCCCCCCGTACGGGACCGCTCGGACGGGAACGGCTCACCGGCGGGCGCGGGCCGGTGCGGCGGCGCGGACGCGGGGAAGGCCTGGGGCGGGTAGGACGGCGGTACGGGTCCGGGCGCGGGCGTCGTGGTCAGGGAAGCGGGGGCCTGGGCCTGTACGGACACGGGCACGGGAGGCGCCCCCACGGGGGCCGGCTGCGGCACCGGGGCGGGGACCGCGTGCGCGGGGGCCACGGCCTGGGGCCGGCGCTGGGGCATGGCCGTCGGCTGCCCCTGGGCGGCGGCCTGGGCCTGTGCCGCGGCGCCCGTCGCCTGCCGGTCGTTCGCGGCCAGCCCTTCGGGGTCGGCGCCGAGCAGCCCCTGCGGCAGCACGAGCACGGCCTGGACACCGCCGTAGATGTTCGACTGGAGGCGCACGGCGATGCCGTGGCGTCGTGCGAGGGCCGAGACGACGAAGAGCCCGATACGGCCGTCCTGGAGCAGGTGGGCCACGTTCACCTGGTCGGGGTCGGCGAGCAGGGCGTTCATCTTGTTCTGCTCGGTGACCGGCATGCCCAGACCGCGGTCCTCGACCTCGATGGCGAGGCCGGCGGTGACGTACTGCGCGCGCAGCAGCACGGTGGTGTGCGGTGCGGAGAACAGCGTCGCGTTCTCGACCAGTTCGGCGAGGAGGTGGATGACGTCGGCGACGGCGTGGCCCCGCAGGGTGCCGTCGATGGGCGGGACGAGCTTCACGCGCGGGTACTGCTCGACCTCGGCGATGGAGGAGCGCAGCACCTCGGTCATGGTCACCGGGTTCGACCACTGGCGCCGGGAGATGGCGCCGCCGAGCACCGCGAGGTTCTCGGCGTGGCGGCGGATCCGGGTGGCCAGGTGGTCGACGTGGAACAGACCCTTCAGCAGCTCCGGGTCCTCGACCTCGTTCTCCAGCTCGTCGAGGAGCTGGATCTCGCGGTGCACGAGGGACTGAAGCCTTCGGGCGAGGTTGACGAAGACCTCGACCTTCTGTTCGTTGCCGACGCTGCTGGAGAGGCGGGACGCCTGGACCACGGCGGCCACGGCGGCCTCGTGCGAGCGGGACAGCTCCTGCCCGAGCAGGTCGAACTCGTCGCCGGACCCGGCGGCCGGAGGGGCCGCGGGGCGGGCCGGCGGGCCTTCGCCGCGCCGCAGCTGCTCGACGATCGCGCGCAGCTCGCTCTGCCCCCGGGCGCTGGAGCGGCGCAGGGAGTTGCACCGGTCGAGGACACCCCTGGCGGCCCGGTCGGCGCCGAGGGCGGCCGCGGTGACGGAGGCGATGGTGAGGGCGGCGGCTCCGGTCAGCGCGGCCCAGAGCCCGGGGGTCGGGCCCGCGCCGGTGGAGCGGATGGTGAAGAGCACGGCGGCGGCGCCGCCGAGTGCCACCGCGACCACGGGGAGCACGGAGGTGCGCAGGAGTTGGGAGCGTATGCGGGCCTCCGCCGGCGGCGGCGCGGAGCGCTGCGCGGGCTGGGGAGCCCCGGTGGGGGGAGCGGAGCGGGCGCCTGACCGGCCGTGCCGCCCGCCCTCGCGGCGGTCGGACCGCGAGGCGGGTGCGCGAAGTTGAGACATGAGTGTCCTTGGTACGTGCCCAGGAATCGGCGTACTGCGAAATGTACTGAGGGGGTCGGTCATACGTGGTTGCGATGAGGCTACCGATGATCACCAAGCACACACTGTAGTCGTCAACCGCTCATGTGGAGTGCGCAGTTGACAAACTCGCCCGCAAAGCGTCCCGCTCTGGTATCACCCTCCGCACGCCAGGCCGAGAACACTCGGCCGAAACCCGTCGGCGCACCCTCGCAAGGTAGAACGGAGGAGGGCGAAGCCACGGAAAGGCCCTTGCCCTGCGCGGAGTTCAAGCCTGACCGGAATTCGCCTACGGGCCCGGAGACCGGGAGGCGCGACCCGTCGACGAGGCCGCACCACGGACCCGCGCGCCGCCGTCCGACCGCTTCCGCGACGTTCGCATGTGCGTTCGCGCCGGTGGCGACCGTGGGGGCGGGGTGGTCACTGTCCGTACCTCCGGACCCCGGCTCGGCCGGCCGTCGCGGGCCGACCGCGGCGTGGCCACCGTCTGCGGGACCTCCTCGGCGAGCGCCTCGTCCAGGGGATCACCCTGGACGAGCCGGCGACGGTGGGGCACGCGCACCCGACGCACCCGGTGCGGGCGTCCGGCCGCGCGTTCGATGTCGCGCCGCACCGGTACGTGACGGCCCGCCGGGTCGACCGCGCCCGCCGGCTCCCGCTCGACGGGCGGCCTGCGGCGGAGGTCGCGTCCGCTTCCGGTTCGCACGACCAGTCGCACCTCACCCGGCACTTCGAGCGGATCGTGGGCTGCGCCCCGGGCCGCTACGCCCGAGGCAACCGGGACAGGGGGGACGAAGCCCCTGAGGCAGGACCCGGAGACGGGGCGTCGCGGCCGTCGGGCGGACCGCGCGCCTCCGCGGGCGCGGGCGGGTCCTCTTGCGCGACCGCCTCGGACCCGTTTTGGTGACCTGACGACCTCTGGGGCGAACGGGAAGGCGGCCACGCATGGCAGACATCACCCAGACCGAGACCACGGGCAGCGGCAAGGAGGCGCCGCGCAAGGCGAGTTGGCGTTCCATCGGGCCGGGCATCGTCGTGGCGGCGACCGGTGTCGGCGCCGGCGACCTCGTCGCCACCCTCATCGCGGGCGGCAAGTTCGGCTACACCCTGCTGTGGGCGGCGGTGATCGGGTGCCTCGTCAAGATCTCGCTCGCCGAGGCCGCGGGCCGCTGGCACCTCTCCACCGGCCGCACGCTCTTCGACGGCTGGCGCAGCCTCGGCTCCTGGACCACCGTCTACTTCGCGGGGTACGTCGTCGTCTGGGGCTTCGTCTACGGCGCCGCGGCGATGTCCTCCAGCGCGCTCCCGCTCGCCGCGCTCTTCCCCGACCTGATGGACCTCAAGGTGTGGGCCGTGCTGTGCGGCCTGGTGGGCCTGGCCTTCGTCTGGTTCAACCAGTACGCCGTCTTCGAGAAGCTGATGACGGTCCTGGTCGGGGTGATGTTCGTGGTCACCGTCTACCTCGCGATCAGGGTCACGCCCCGCCTCGACTCCGCCGTCGCCGGCCTCGTGCCCGCGCTACCGGACGGGTCGCTGTTCTACACGCTGGGCCTGATCGGCGGCGTCGGCGGCACGATCACCCTCGCCGCCTACGGCTACTGGGTCAACGCCAAGGGCTGGAACAACCCGAGCTGGATGAAGGTGATGCGGCTCGACAACCGCGTCGCCTACCTCACCACCGGCATCTTCGTGGTGGCCATGCTCTTCGTCGGCGCGGAGCTGCTGCACTCGTCCGGCGTGGCCCTGGCGAAGGGCGACAGGGGGCTGCTCGACCTCAGCACCGTCCTGGAGGAACGCTACGGCGCGGCGACCGCGAAGCTCTTCCTGATCGGCTTCTTCGCCACGTCCTTCACCTCGCTGATCGGCGTCTGGCACGGGGTGAGCCTGATGTTCGCCGACTTCGTGACGAAGTACCGCCCGTCCCTGGCCCGCCCCGGCGTGGCTCCCGAGAAGTCCCGGCCCTTCCGGGCGTACCTGCTGTGGCTCACCTTCCCCCCGGTCAGTCTGCTCTTCCTCGACCAGCCCTTCGGACTGGTCGTGGTGTACGGAGTCATCGGCGCCGTCTTCATGCCGTTCCTGGCGCTGACGCTGCTGTGGCTGCTCAACTCCTCCCGTACCCCGTCCGAGTGGCGCAACGGGATGCTGAGCAACGCGATGCTGGGAGCCGCCGGTCTGCTGTTCGTGGTCCTGTGCGTCCAGCAGGTCCGGGATCTGCCCTGGTAGGAGAACCGGTCGCCTCGTCCCGGCCCCGCGCCGGGGAAGAGGGCCTCGGCACGGCGCCCGCCGGCCGCTACGGCGCCGACCAACTGCGCCTGCGCCCCCAGGACCTGGTCGCCCTCGGCGTGGTGCG
>NZ_JBFASK010000042.1:0-48043 GCF_040677675.1 Streptomyces sp. NPDC053755
TCGTGTTTCCAGCTTAGCAGATCCGATTTCCGTTTCCGCCACCCGCTGGAGCGGGTTTCACCTTCCAGGAATTCGCTTTCGCGCTTTCCTTTCCGGCGGCTCCGACTTTATCAGAACTTCTGAGTCGGAATTCCCGCCCCTCCCGGTTCACCCGTTCGTGCACACGGAGGTGCCGGGCTTCCCGTTCAGGCGGAGCCGTAAACGTACTGGAGCGGGGCGCCCCGATGCAAATCGAGGCGCCCCGCTCCTGGTTGGGGGGTCGAGGGTCAGACCTCGACGACCACCGGGAGGATCATCGGACGCCTGCGGTAGGTGTCCGAGACCCACTTGCCGACCGAGCGGCGGATGAGCTGCTGGAGCTGGTGCGGCTCGACCACGCCGTCCTGGGCGGACTTGTTGAGCGCCTCCTCGACCTTGGGGACCACGGCGCTGAACGCCGAGTCCTCGATGCCGGAGCCGCGGGCGTGGATGTTCGGACCGCTGACGATCTTGCCGGTCGAGGCGTCCACCACGACGAAGACCGAGATGATGCCCTCGTCCCCGAGGATGCGGCGGTCCTTGAGGTGGACCTCCGTGACGTCGCCGACCGAGAGGCCGTCGACGTAGACGTAGCCGGCCTGGACCTTGCCGACGATCTTGGCCTTGCCGTCGACCAGGTCGACGACGACGCCGTCCTCCGCGATGACGATGCGGTCCTTCGGGACGCCCGTCATCGCGCCGAGCTCGGCGTTGGCGCGCAGATGGCGCCATTCGCCGTGGACCGGCATGAGGTTCTTCGGCTTGCAGATGTTGTAGAAGTACAGGAGCTCGCCGGCCGAGGCGTGGCCCGAGACGTGGACCTTGGCGTTGCCCTTGTGGATGACGTTGGCGCCCCAGCGGCTCAGGCCGTTGATCACGCGGTAGACCGCGTTCTCGTTACCCGGGATGAGCGAGGACGCCAGGATCACGGTGTCGCCCTGGACGATCCGGATCTGGTGGTCGCGGTTGGCCATCCGGGACAGGGCCGCCATCGGCTCGCCCTGCGAACCCGTGCAGACGAGCACGACCTCGTCGTCCGGGAGGTCGTCGAGGGTCTTCACGTCGACGACCAGGCCGGCAGGGACCCGCAGATAGCCCAGGTCACGGGCGATGCCCATGTTGCGGACCATCGAGCGGCCGACGAAGGCCACGCGGCGGCCGTACTCGTGGGCCGCGTCGAGGATCTGCTGGATGCGGTGCACGTGGCTGGCGAAGCTGGCCACGATGATGCGCTTCTGGGCGTTCGCGAAGACGTTCCGAAGGACGTTGGAGATGTCCTTCTCCGGCGGGACGAAGCCCGGGACCTCGGCGTTCGTCGAGTCGGACAGGAGGAGGTCGATGCCCTCCTCGCTGAGCCGCGCGAAGGCGTGGAGGTCGGTGAGCCGGCCGTCCATCGGGAGCTGGTCCATCTTGAAGTCGCCGGTGGCGACGACCATGCCCGCGGGGGTGCGGATGGCGACCGCGAGCGCGTCCGGGATGGAGTGGTTGACCGCGATGAACTCGCAGTCGAAGGGGCCCAGGTTCTCCCGGTCGCCCTCCTTCACCTCGAGGGTGTAGGGGCGGATCCGGTGCTCCTGGAGCTTCGCCTCGATCAGGGCGAGGGTCAGCTTGGAGCCGATGAGCGGGATGTCCGGCTTCAGCCGGAGCAGGTACGGGACGGCGCCGATGTGGTCCTCGTGACCGTGCGTGAGCACGATGCCCTCGACCTGGTCCAGGCGGTCCCGGATCGTGGTGAAGTCGGGCAGGATCAGGTCGATGCCGGGCTGCTCCTCCTCTGGGAAGAGGACGCCGCAGTCGACGATGAGCAGCCGGCCGTCGAATTCGAAGACCGTCATGTTGCGGCCGATCTCGCCGAGCCCGCCGAGCGGGGTGACGCGAAGGCCGCCCTTGGGGAGCTTCGGCGGGGCGCCGAGTTCAGGATGCGGATGACTCAAAAGACTCTCCTCACCACACGCGCCACGTACCGCTTCGGCACGTGGCGCGCATGACATTCGTGCACTTGCTGTTGTCTGTCGGGCGGTCTCGTCGGACGTCGGATGTCGCTCGTCGCGTCGGACGGACCGGATATTCAGTTGTGAAGTCCGTTGCTAGATCTGTACCCCGCCGGCGGCGAGATCGACCTTGAGCTGGGCGGTTTCCTCCGGGGAGAGCTCCACGAGCGGCAGGCGCAAGGGTCCGGCCGGGAGGCCCTGGAGGGCGAGGGCGGCCTTGGAGGTGATGACGCCCTGGGTGCGGAACATGCCGGTGAAGACCGGGAGCAGCTGCTGGTGGATCTCGGTGGCCTTCTGGACGTCGCCGCTGAGGTACGCGTCCAGGAGGGCGCGGAGCTCGGGCGTCACGACGTGGCCGACGACGGAGACGAAGCCGCAGGCTCCCACGGAGAGCAGCGGCAGGTTGAGCATGTCGTCGCCGGAGTACCAGGCCAGGCCGCTGCGCGCGATGGCCCAGCTGGCGCGTCCGAGGTCGCCCTTCGCGTCCTTGTTGGCGACGATCCGGGGGTTCTCGGCGAGCCGGACGATCGTCTCGGTGTCGATGGGGACGCCGCTGCGGCCGGGGATGTCGTAGAGCATCACCGGAAGCTCGGTGGCGTCGGCGATCGCCGAGAAGTGCCGGTACAGGCCCTCCTGCGGGGGCTTGTTGTAGTACGGCGTGACGGCGAGCAGGCCGTGCGCGCCGTCACGGGCGGCGGTGCGGGCGAGCTCGACGGAGTGGTGCGTGTCGTTGGTTCCGATGCCGGCGATGACGTGGGCGCGGTCTCCGACCGCTTCCAGTACCGCTCGGACCAGCTCCGATTTCTCCGCGTCGCTGGTGGTCGGGGACTCGCCGGTGGTGCCGTTGATGACGAGGCCGTCGTTGCCTGCGTCCACCAGATGGGCGGCCAGTCGCTGGGCACCGTCGAGGTCGAGTGCGCCGTCAGCCGTGAGAGGCGTGACCATGGCGGTGAGGACCCTCCCGAAGGGGGTCTGCGGAGTGGAGATCGGAGCCATGGGTCACACGCTACTCGTTGCTCGGCGTCCGGTGTCCCCTCGGGGGACGTGAGAAGAGGAGCCCGGCACTGCCTGCTCGGGGGTTCAAGCAGTGCCGGGTCCGTTTGATCAGCCTAGATGAACTTCGTGAAACGCCGCAATACGGACACTTCGCGTGACGCGTTCGCACATCTGTGCTTTATGGGGCCACACGGCCGTTCTTGTTGAAGGCGTCGTAGCTCAGCGGCATGAGCCGGGACCAGTGCTCTTCCATCTTCTCGCCGACCATCTCGATCTCCCGCTGGGGGAAGGACGGCACCTTCGCCAGCTCGTGCTGGGTGCGCAGTCCGAGGAAGTGCATCAGCGAGCGGGCGTTGCACGTGGCGTACATCGAGGAGAAGAGGCCGACGGGCAGGACGGCGCGGGCGACCTCGCGGGCGACTCCGGCGGCGAGCATCTCCTGATAGCGCTCGTACGCCTGGATGTACGCCTCCTCCATGGCGGCGCCGGTCGTCTTGTACTGCTCCTCGGTGCCGTCGACGAAGACGTACTTGCCCGGGCGGCCCTCCTGGACCAGCTTGCGCTCGGGTCCGGGGATGTAGAACACCGGCTGGAGCTCGCGGTAGCGGCCCGACTCCTCGTTGTACGACCAGCCCACGCGGTGCCGCATGAACTCGCGGAACACGAAGATCGGGGCGCTGATGAAGAACGTCATGGAGTTGTGCTCGAACGGGCTGCCGTGCCGGTCGCGCATCAGGTAGTTGATCAGCCCCTTGGACCGCTCGGGGTCCTTCCGGAGCTCTTCGAGGGACTGCTCACCGGCGGTGGAGACCCGGGCCGCCCACAGCACGTCGGAGTCGGCGGCGCTGTGCTTCACCAGCTCGACGGTCACATCGCTGCGGAAACTGGGCTTGAGGTCTTCTGCGGGGGTGTCGCTCACCGGCGGGTGTCCTTCCATCGCGTCGCACGGGCGGCGCCCACTTTACGGGGAGCCGCCGACAGCGGGTCCGTGCACCCGCCTGAGCGGCTTTCTTCGGTCAATTCGGGGAAAGGGGGCACCAAGACGTCGGTTTCGTCGTCTGTACCTGTGAAACCACCCACCACCACCAGCCCGAGGAGTGTTTCCCCATGTTCAGCCGGCGAGAGGCCGTACCGTTCTCATTCGTCGCCGAGGCCGACCGGTTCCGCAGTAACGTCACTCCGCCGCCGAGGGAGCGCCTCAGCGTCTCGCAGCTCGCGGGCCGTACGCTGGTCGGGCTGACCGTCGTGGCCGGTCTCGTCGGGTCGCTGCTCTTCGGGATGCCCGCCATGGAGTCGGGCGCTGCCGGTGGCCACCGGCAGCACTCCGAGGCCTCCGACGGCCGCTGATCGTTACGGCCCCCTGGGGTGGCCCGGTCGAGGCCCCCTGGGTAGCCTCACCGGGCACAGCCCCTACGAGCGTGCTTGTGAGTGAGGACCCGTCGTGCCCCTGCCCTTCCTGACGGCCGACCGCGCCTTTGACGCGACCGACGATGTCGCGCTGCCGTTCGACGACCACGACCAGTGGCGTCGCCCGTACCGGCCAGGACCCTGGAGGGTCGGGGCCGCGGCGCTCGCGCTGCTGCTCGCGTCGTTCGTGCTCTTCGCCGCCGTGATCATCGCGGCCGCCGGAGCCGTACCCGGGGCGGGCGCCACCTTCGCGCTGGCCGGGGTGATCATCCTCTGCGCGCTGCGCATGCTGCGCGTGGGCACCTGGGTGAGCCGCCACGGTCTGCGGCGCGTCGGGTTCTTCTCGACGAGGACCCTGGAGTGGCGCGAGGCCGGCGCCGTGCGCACGGTGCAGCAGCCGGTGCGCTGGCTCGGTCTGCCCCGCACGGTCCAGGGTCAGGCCCTGCTCCTCGTACGGCAGGGCGGTGAGCAGCTGACCCTGCTCACCGACCACAACGCCGACTTCCTCTCGCGCGTCGAGGCGTTCGACCGCGCCGCGGACACGATCGAGGCGTGGAACGCCGAGTACGGCGCGGTGACGGCTACGCGCTGACCGTGCGCCCCGCGTGGAGGGCGATCGCCCGCTGCATCGCCTTGCGGGCGCGCGGGGTGTCGCGGGCGTCGTGATAGGCGACCGCGAGCCGGAACCAGCAGCGCCAGTCGTCCGGGCGGTCCTCGGTCTCGGCCCGGCGCTTCGCGAACACCTCGTCGGCCGAGTCACGGTCGATCCGCCCGCCCGCCGTGCGCCGCAGCTCGTCCACGGGCAGGCCGCCTTCGGCCTCCAGCTCCCGCGCGAGCCGCTGCGCCCTGCGGGCGAAGAGGGTGTTCTTCCAGAGGAACCACCCGCCGACGCCGGGCAGCAGGAACGCCACCGCGCCCATGCCCATCGCGGCCGGTTCCCCGGTCAGCATGAGCAGGACGCCCTCCATCGCCACCACGCCGAAGACGAGCACGAGGACGGTGGCGAGGAAGAAGTACGTGATCTTTCCGCCCATGGCCGTCAGCCCAGGTCCAGGAAGTGCTCCAGGCCGAAGGTGAGGCCCGGGGCGGTGGTCACGCGGCGGGCGCCCAGGAGGATGCCCGGCATGAAGCTGGAGTGGTGCAGCGAGTCGTGACGGACGGTCAGGGTCTCGCCCTCACCGCCGAGCAGCACCTCCTGGTGGGCCAGCAGGCCCCGCAGGCGTACCGCGTGGACCGGAACGCCGTCCACGTCGGCGCCGCGGGCACCGTCCAGGGCGGTCGCGGTGGCGTCCGGCTGGGCGCCGAGGCCGGCCTCGGCGCGGGCCGCGGCGATCAGCTGGGCGGTACGGGTCGCCGTGCCGCTGGGGGCGTCGACCTTGTTCGGGTGGTGCAGCTCGACGACCTCGACCGACTCGAAGTACGGGGCGGCGATCTGGGCGAACCTCATGGTCAGGACGGCGCCGATGGAGAAGTTCGGCGCGATGAGCACGCCGGTCTCCGGGGAGGCGGCGAGCCAGGTCCGCAGCTGCGCGAGGCGCTCCTCGGTCCAGCCGGTGGTGCCGACGACCGCGTGGATGCCGTGGCTCACGCAGTAGGCGAGGTTGTCCATCACCGAGGCCGGGGTGGTCAGCTCGACGGCGACCTGGGCGCCCGCCTCGGCGAGGGTCTCCAGCTTGTCGCCCCGGCCGAGGGCCGCCACCAGTTCCATGTCCTCGGCGGCCTCGACGGCCCGTACGGCCTCGGAACCGATACGGCCCTGGGCTCCGAGGACCGCCACGCGCAGCTTGCTCATTGCTCTGAAACTCTCTCTAGGAGACGGATTCGTGCAGGCGTGCCGCCTGCTTGTCCTTCAGCGGCCCGATGACGGACAGCGAGGGGCGCCGGCCGAGCACCTCGCGGGCGACCTCCCGGACCTCGTCGGGGGTGACCGCGGCGATCCGGGCGAGCATGTCGTCCACGGACATCTGGCTGCCCCAGCACAGCTCGCTCTTGCCGATGCGGTTCATCAGCGCGCCGGTGTCCTCCAGGCCGAGGACGGTCGAGCCGGAGAGCTGGCCGATCGCGCGGCCGATCTCGTCGTCGGTCAGGCCCTCGGAGGCCACCTTGTCCAGCTCGTCCCGGCAGATCCCGAGCACGTCGTGGATCTGGTTCGGGCGGCAGCCGGCATAGACGCCGAAGAGCCCGCAGTCGGCGAACCCGGAGGTGTACGAGTACACGCTGTAGGCCAGTCCGCGCTTCTCCCGGACCTCCTGGAAGAGCCGGGAGGACATGCCGCCGCCGAGCGCGGTGTTGAGGACGCCGAGTGCCCAGCGGCGCTCGTCCGTGCGGGGCAGGCCCGGCATGCCGAGGACCACGTGGGCCTGCTCGGTCTTGCGCCCGAGGTGCTCGACGCGTCCGGCGGTGCGGATGGTGCGCCGGCCCTCACGGGGGCCGACGGGGACCGCGTCGGTGCGGGTGAGGGCGCCGGCCTTCTCGAAGGCGCGGCGGACCTGGCGTACCACCGTGGCGTGGTCGACGTTGCCCGCGGCCGCGACGACCAGGTGGGTCGGGTCGTAGTGCTTCTTGTAGAAGCGGGCGATCCGGCCCCGGTCGAGGGCGTTGATGGTGTCGACGGTGCCGAGCACGGGGCGGCCCAGGGGGGTGTCGCCGAACATCGTCTGCGCGAAGAGGTCGTGCACGACGTCGCCCGGGTCGTCCTCGGTCATCGCGATCTCCTCGAGGATGACGCCGCGCTCGGCGTCCACGTCCTCCTGGAGGATCAGCGAGCCGGTGAGCATGTCGCACACCACGTCGATCGCCAGCGGCAGGTCGGTGTCGAGGACCCGCGCGTAGTAGCAGGTGTACTCCTTCGCCGTGAAGGCGTTCATCTCGCCGCCGACCGCGTCGAGCGCGGCGGAGATGTCGAGGGCGCTGCGTCGGCCGGTGCCCTTGAAGAGGAGGTGCTCGAGGTAGTGCGTGGCGCCGTTGAGGGTGGGCGTCTCGTCGCGGGAGCCGACGTTCGCCCAGATGCCGAAGGTGGCGGAGCGTACGGACGGCAGGGTCTCGGTGACGATGCGCAGGCCGCCGGGGAGGGTCGTGCGGCGGACCGTGCCGATGCCGTCCTTGCCCGGGAGAAGCGTTTGGGTACGGGCGACGGCCCGCCCCTCCGAAGAGGGGCGGGCCGTCGTCGCGGAACTACGGGACGTCACTGGTCGGTGTCGTCCTTCTTGTCCTCCGCGGCGTTCTCGTCGTCCGCCATGACGGGGACGAGGGAGAGCTTGCCGCGCTGGTCGATCTCGGCGATCTCGACCTGCACCTTGGCGCCGACCGCGAGCACGTCCTCGACGTTCTCCACGCGCTTGCCACCGGCGAGCTTGCGGATCTGCGAGATGTGCAGCAGACCGTCCTTGCCGGGCATCAGGGAGACGAAGGCACCGAAGGTGGTGGTCTTGACGACCGTACCCAGGTAGCGCTCGCCGACCTCCGGCATGGTCGGGTTGGCGATGCCGTTGATCGTGGCGCGGGCGGCCTCGGCCTGCGAGCCCTGGGCGGCACCGATGTAGATGGTGCCGTCGTCCTCGATCGTGATGTCGGCGCCGGTGTCCTCCTGGATCTGGTTGATCATCTTGCCCTTGGGGCCGATGACCTCACCGATCTTGTCCACCGGGATCTTGACGGTGATGATGCGCGGCGCGTTCGGGGACATCTCGTCCGGAACGTCGATCGCCTCGTTCATCACGTCGAGGATGTGCAGACGCGCGTCACGGGCCTGCTTCAGCGCGGCGGCCAGGACCGAGGCGGGGATGCCGTCGAGCTTGGTGTCGAGCTGGAGCGCGGTGACGAAGGTCTTCGTACCGGCGACCTTGAAGTCCATGTCGCCGAACGCGTCCTCGGCGCCGAGGATGTCCGTGAGGGCGACGTAGTGGGTCTTGCCGTCGATCTCCTCGGAGATCAGGCCCATGGCGATACCGGCGACGGGGGCCTTGAGCGGCACACCGGCGTTCAGCAGCGACATGGTGGAGGCGCAGACCGAGCCCATGGACGTCGAGCCGTTGGAGCCGAGGGCCTCGGACACCTGGCGGATCGCGTAGGGGAACTCCTCGCGCGTCGGCAGCACCGGCACGATGGCGCGCTCGGCGAGCGCGCCGTGGCCGATCTCGCGGCGCTTGGGCGAGCCCACGCGGCCGGTCTCGCCGACGGAGTACGGCGGGAAGTTGTAGTTGTGCATGTAGCGCTTGCGGGTCACCGGGGAGAGGGTGTCCAGCTGCTGCTCCATGCGGAGCATGTTGAGGGTGGTGACGCCCAGGATCTGGGTCTCGCCACGCTCGAACAGCGCCGAGCCGTGCACGCGCGGGATGGCCTCGACCTCGGCGGCGAGCGTACGGATGTCCGTGATGCCGCGGCCGTCGATGCGGACCTTGTCCTTGATGATCCGCTCGCGGACCAGCTTCTTGGTCAGCGCGCGGTAGGCGCCGGAGATCTCCTTCTCGCGGCCTTCGAAGGCCGGGAGGAGCTTCTCGGCGGCGAGCTCCTTGATGCGGTCGAGCTCGGTCTCGCGCTCCTGCTTGCCGGCGATGGTGAGCGCCTGGGCGAGCTCGCTCCTGACCGCGGCGGTGAGGGCCTCCAGGACGTCGTCCTGGTAGTCGAGGAAGACCGGGAACTCGCCGGTGGGCTTGGCGGCCTTGGCGGCGAGGTCCGACTGGGCCTTGCACAGGACCTTGATGAAGGGCTTCGCGGCCTCGAGACCGGCGGCGACGACCTCCTCGGTCGGCGCCTCGGCGCCGCCCTTGACGAGCTCGATGGTCTTCTCGGTGGCCTCGGCCTCGACCATCATGATCGCGACGTCGCCGTCCTCGAGGACGCGACCGGCGACGACCATGTCGAAGACGGCGTCCTCGAGCTCGGTGTGCGTCGGGAACGCGACCCACTGGCCCTTGATCAGCGCGACACGGGTGCCGCCGATCGGGCCGGAGAAGGGCAGGCCGGCCAGCTGCGTGGAGCAGGAGGCGGCGTTGATGGCGACCACGTCGTAGAGGTGGTCGGGGTTGAGCGCCATGATCGTCTCGACGATCTGGATCTCGTTGCGCAGGCCCTTCTTGAAGGAGGGGCGCAGCGGCCGGTCGATCAGGCGGCAGGTGAGGATCGCGTCCTCGGAGGGCCGGCCCTCACGGCGGAAGAAGGAGCCGGGGATCTTGCCGGCCGCGTACATCCGCTCCTCGACGTCCACCGTCAGGGGGAAGAAGTCGAGCTGGTCCTTGGGCTTCTTGGACGCGGTGGTGGCCGAGAGGACCATCGTGTCGTCGTCCAGGTACGCGACGGCGGAGCCGGCGGCCTGCTTGGCCAGGCGGCCCGTCTCGAAGCGGATGGTGCGGGTGCCGAACGTGCCGTTGTCGATGACGGCTTCGGCGTAGTGGGTCTCGTTCTCCACTATGGGTTTCTCCTACGTGTTCGTCTTTTCGTCCGTCGGCCCGTGTGGCCGGGGACGGTCATGGAGGAGAAGCGCACCTTCGGTGCGGGCCGGTCTTCGATCGAAGCACCCGGGGATATGGGGTCCGGGCGCCACTACCGAGGACCGGCGGCGGGCCGGCGGCTTCTCGCTCGTGTGTGGCGTTGTGTGACCAGACTAAGTGCCGGTCGGCACATCGCGCACGTACAGCAAAGGGAGCGGCCCCCTAAAGGTGGGAACCGCTCCCTTCACGGCGTCTTACTTGGCGCCGCCGGCCGCACCGCGGCGGATGCCGAGGCGGTCGACCAGCGCACGGAAGCGCTGGATGTCCTTCTTGGCCAGGTACTGCAGCAGGCGGCGGCGCTGGCCGACCAGGATCAGCAGACCACGACGGGAGTGGTGGTCGTGCTTGTGCTGCTTGAGGTGCTCGGTCAGGTCCGAGATGCGGCGGGAGAGCATCGCGACCTGGACCTCGGGGGAGCCGGTGTCGCCCTCCTTGGTGCCGAACTCGGCCATGATCTGCTTCTTCGTAGCGGCGTCGAGAGACACTCGGTACTCCTCTTGGTGTTCGTGCGCCGACGAGTGCCCCTGGTCTTGGTCTCAGGGGAGCTTCGGTGACTCGCCAGGCGAAGGTCCGATGGGCGCAGCTTCCAGAGGAGGTCCTGATCCGGGGATCCGGGTCGACTCCGGGAACGCGTACACAAACGGCCGTCACCCAGCGTACCAGCCCGGGGGAGGCGCCCCGCCCGGGCCCCCTTGCGCTCTCCCTGCCCGCCGGTGCGGGCCCTGTCCTACTTACTGGTGAGGGAGCGGGCCGCCATGAAGACGTCGAGGACGGCCAGGCAGAGCGGGACCAGGGAGAGCAGGACGAAACTCTCGGCAAGGTCGAGCAGCCGGCCCCAGAACGGCGAGAGGCCCTTCCTGGGGATGATCAGGCCGATGGCGGTGAGCAGGGCGGCGCCGGCGGCGACGGCCGCGGTGAGCCAGATCGTACGGATGTCCAGACCGCCGCGGTCCCCGTAGATCAGGAGGTCCTTGACCAGGTCGGCCGGCGGGTTCAGGGAGAGGCCGAGAATCAGCAGGGCGATCGCGGCGATGCCGGCGACCAGGACGCAGGCGACCTGCGAGGTGTAGCGGAAGAGCCGGGCGCGCAGCAGCATCGCGAGGCCGGCCGCCAGGGCGAGGAGCTGGCCCCAGACGTTGCCCGCGAAGCCGAGGACGGCGGCCGATCCGACGACGACCGCGGCGCAGCCCCCGACCAGGCCGAGCAGCATCTCGTGGCCGCGGCGGGCCTGGAGGGCGATGCGCTCGCCGTCGACGGGCTGGGCCTCCTCGGCGGAGGGCTGGGCGGGGTCGGCGTGGAAGTCGTCGTCCGCGGCGCTGCGCGGCGCTGCGTAGCCGATGGGGAGCCGGGCGAAGCGGGCCGACAGGCCGGGCAGGAAGGCGACGAGACCGATGGCGACCGGCGCGCAGACGGAGGCGGTCGCGGTGGCGGAGGCCTCGGTGAGGATCGCGAGGAACGTCGCGAGGGTGCCGACGGCGGCCAGGAAGGTCGCGGCGACGAAGGGCGCGTCTCCGCTGGGGGTGAGCGCGACCAGGGTGACGGAGGCGACCAGGACGGTGACGCAGCCGAGCAGGAACTGGAGGCGTCCGGGGCCCTGCCCCGCGTCGGGGCCGATGATCCCGGAGCCCGCGATCAGCAGCAGCGGCAGGGCGCCGAGACCGAGGGCGACGGCGGTGGCCCGGTCGGCGTAGACCCGGGCGCGGACTCCGGCGAAGGCGGTCAGCAGGACGCCCGCCGCGCCGGCGACGACGCCGGGCAGGCTGTGCATGTCGTGGCGGACCGGGTCGGCGAACCACAGCACGAAGCCCATGAGGACCAGCAGCAGGACCCCGCCGACGAGTCCCGCGCCGCGCAGCAGGTCGTCGCTCCACAGGTGCCGGTCGCGGGTGACGGCGGAGGCGACGGCGTCGGAGACGTCGTCGAAGACGGCGGGCGGCAGCGACTGGGCGAAGGGGCGCAGCGAGAGCACCTCCCCGTCGAGGACCTGCTGGCCCGCCAGGGTGCGGGCGCCGTCGAGGACCGATCCGTCGCGGCGGACCAGGTGGTAGCCGGTGGGAGCGCCGGCGGCCTGGGTCTGGCCGGTGAGCCGCAGGATCTCCGGATAGACGTCGGCGACCGCGATGTCCTCGGGGAGTGCGACGTCGATGCGGCTGTCCGGCGCCACGACGGTGACGCGGCAGAAGCCGGTCGCTGCGGTCGTACTCACTGTCTGGACCCCCTGATTCGCGGTTGCGCACGATGCGCGGGCCACCCTACCGGGGACGGGTGTCGGTCGCTGCACGTAGGATCGCGTCCCTGGGGGGATCCATGGACCAGTGCTTTCGACGGGGGCGCCGGTGCGGAACTCCCGCACGAAGTCGGCCCGTAACGAGGGATTGATGCGCCGGTGAGCCAGATCGTCGTCAAACGCCCGCCGAGGTCCCTTCCTCCGGAAGTGCCCAGCGAGGAACTGGTCCTGGAGCCTCCGCCCGAGCTGCCGAGAGGTCAGCAGGAGGGCATGTTGATGCAGCTCCTGCCCATGCTCGGCATGGGGTCGTCGGTGGTGTTCTTCTTCATGCCGGGCGCTCATCCGTTCATGCGCATCATGGGCATCCTGATGCTGGTCTCGACGGTCGGCATGGTGATCGCCCAGCTGGTGCGCTTCCGTCGGGGTACGCAGGGGCAAATTGCCGATGTCCGGCGCGACTACCTCAAATACCTCGCGCAGACCCGGCGGACGGTCCGGCGCACGGCGCGTAAGCAGCGCGACGCGCAGCTGTATCTGCACCCCTCCCCCGAGCAGTTGTGGTCGGTGGTCGCCGAGGGCTCGCGGGTCTGGGAACGCCGGGTCGGCGACACCGACTTCGGGCAGGTGCGCGTCGGGCTCGGCGCGCAGCAGCTGGCGACGCCGCTGGCCGCGCCCGACACCGCTCCGGTCGACGAGCTGGAGCCGCTGTGCGCCGGTGCGATGCAGCAGTTCCTGGCCGTGCACGGGTCGTTGGACGGGCTGCCGATGGCGGTCTCGATGCGCGCCTTCTACCACGTGACGATCTCCGGTGAGCCGGAGGCGGCCCAGGCCGCGGCGCGCGCTCTGGTCTCCCAGCTCGTGACGCTGCACTCCCCCGACGACATGATGCTCGCGGTGGTCGCGGCGCGGGGCGCGCAGGAACGCTGGGACTGGACGAAGTGGCTGCCGCACGCGCAGGTGCTCGGGCAGGTCGACGGGGCGGGCAGCAGGCGGCTGTTCGGTGACGACCTCGGCGAGCTGGAGCAGTGGCTCCGCCCCCGGGTCGACGGGCGTCCGCGGTTCAGCCGCGACAGCCAGCCGGTGCTGGACCAGCCGCACGTCGTGGTGGTGCTGGACGGCGGGATGGTGCCGCCGGACTCGCTCTTCGCGGCCCCGGAGGGCGTGCAGGGCGTGACCATCGTCGAGGTGGTCTCCGGTGAACTCGACGAGCCGCGCGGTGGCCTGTCGGTGGTGGTGCGGCCGGGGCGGCTGCGTCTGGAATCGGGCGGCGGTTTCGCCTACGAGGGCGTGCCGGACGGGATCTCGCTGCCGGCCGCCGAGGCGCTGGCGCGGCAGCTGGCGCCGCTGCGGATGGGCGGCGGGGACGACGACGAACCGCTGCTGGCCAACCTGGACTTCACGGACCTGCTGAACCTCGGCGACGCCGCGTCGGTGGACGTGGCGCGCACCTGGCGGCCGCGTTCGGTGGCCGAGCGGCTGCGGGTGCCGATCGGTGTGGGCGAGGCCGGCGAGCCGGTCATGCTCGACCTGAAGGAGGCCGCGCAGGAGGGTATGGGCCCGCACGGGCTGTGCGTGGGCGCGACCGGCTCCGGCAAGTCGGAGCTGCTGCGCACCCTGGTCCTCGGTCTGGCGGTGACGCACTCCTCGGAGACGCTGAACTTCGTCCTCGCGGACTTCAAGGGTGGTGCCACCTTCGCCGGCATGTCGCAGATGCCGCACGTCGCGGCCGTCATCACCAACCTCGCCGACGACCTCACGCTGGTCGACCGCATGGGCGACGCGATCCGCGGTGAGCTCCAGCGCCGACAGGAACTGCTGCGCTCGGCGGGCAACTACGCCAACATCCACGACTACGAGAAGGCCAGGGCGGCCGGCGCGCCGCTCGAACCGCTGGCGTCGCTGGTCCTGGTGATCGACGAGTTCTCCGAGCTGCTGACCGCCAAGCCGGACTTCATCGACATGTTCATCCAGATCGGCCGCATCGGCCGCTCCCTGGGTGTGCACCTGCTGCTCGCCTCGCAGCGACTGGAGGAGGGCAAGCTCCGCGGCCTCGACACGTACCTCTCGTACCGGATCGGTCTGCGGACGTTCTCGGCGGCCGAGTCGAGGACGGCCATCGGTGTCCCGGACGCCTACCACCTGCCGTCGGTGCCCGGTTCGGGATACCTGAAGTTCGGCACGGACGAGATGACCCGCTTCAAGGCGGCGTACGTCTCCGGCACGTACCGCACCGGCGGGCCCCGGCTGACGGCCGGGCAGCTGCCGATCGAGCGGCGGCCCGCGCTCTTCACGGCGACCCCGGTGCCGGTGGTGTACGCGGCGCCGGACCCGGCGTACCTGACGGCCCGGCGCGAGGAGGAGGACGACGCGCTCGCGGACACCGTCCTCGACGTCATCGTGCGCCGCCTGGAGGGACAGGGCGTGCCCGCCCACCAGGTGTGGCTGCCGCCGCTGGACCAGGCGCCGTCGCTCGACCAGCTGCTGCCGGGGCTCGCGCAGACCGCGGACCGGGGGCTGACGGCCACCGAGTACACGCGCCCCGGCGGGCTGACCGTGCCGCTGGGCCTGATCGACAAGCCCTTCGAGCAGCGGCGCGAGGTGCTCTACCGGGACTTCTCCGGCGCGGCCGGTCACATGATGGTCGTCGGCGGCCCGCAGTCCGGCAAGTCGACGCTGATGCGGACGCTGATCTCCTCGTTCGCGCTCACCCACACCCCGCAAGAGGTGCAGTTCTACGCGCTGGACTTCGGCGGTGGCGGCATGGTGTCGCTGGCCGACCTGCCGCACGTCGGCGGGGTCGCGTCCCGGCTGGACCCCGAGCGGGTGCGGCGGACGGTCGCGGAGGTCCTGGGCGTGCTGAACCGGCGCGAGGAGTTCTTCCGGGCGCACTCCATCGACTCGATCACCACCTACCGCCGCAAGCGGGCCGCGGGTGAACTGCCGGGCGAGGCCTGGGGAGACGTCTTCCTCGTCATCGACGGCTGGGGCGGCTTCCGCAACGAGTACGACATGCTCGAGGGAGTCGTCTCCGACATCGCCGCGCGCGGTCTCGGCTACGGCATCCACGTCGTCATCACCGCCGCCCGCTACATGGAGGTCCGCGCCGCCATCAAGGACCAGATGCTGAGCCGTCTGGAACTGCGCCTCGGTGACGTCATGGACTCGGAGTTCGACCGGAAGGTCGCGGCCAACGTTCCCACCGGGGTGCCCGGCCGCGGGCAGGTGCCGGAGAAGCTGCACTTCATGGGCGGGCTGCCGCGCATCGACGGGTCGGGATCCGCCGGGGACCTCGCGGAGGGCACGGCGGCCTTCGTGGAGGCCGTGCGCACCGCCTGGAACGGTCCGGCCGCGCCCGGTGTGCGGCTGCTGCCGCACAAGGTGCCCGCGGACCAGCTGCCGAAGGGCTTCGAGTTCCCGCAGCACGGCGTCGCGATCGGCATCGACGAGACGCGGCTGGAGCCGGTGTTCGTCAACTTCGACACGGATCCGTTCTTCCTGATCTTCGGCGAGAGCGAGTCCGGCAAGACGAACCTGCTGCGCCTGATCGCGAAGCAGATCGCGGAGCGGTACTCCCCCGACGAGGCGAAGTTCGTCGTCGGCGACTACCGCCGCGCGCTGCTCGGCGCGCTGCCGGAGGAGCACCTCCTTGAGTACGCGCCGATGGCGAGCTCGATGCAGATGCACATGGAGGCCCTGGCGGGCGTGTTCTCGCGCCGCCAGCCGCCGCAGGACGTGACCCCGCAGCAGCTGCGGGACCGCAGCTGGTGGTCGGGGCCGCAGGTCTTCATCATCGTGGACGACTACGACCTGGTGGCGACGAGCTCCGGCAATCCGCTGGCGGCGCTGGCGGAGTACCTGCCCTTCGCCCGTGACACGGGCGTCCGTTTCATCATCGCGCGCAACACGGCGGGCGCCTCGCGCTCCATGTACGAGGCGTTCATGCAGCGCATCAAGGAGCTCGGCGCCCAGGGTGTCGTCCTGTCCGGCGACCCGAACGAGGGCGATCTGCTCGGCAACGCGCGTCCGCGTCCGCTGCCGGCGGGACGCGGGTACTTCGTGTCGCGCCGGGGCGCCGCGTCGCTGGTGCAGACCGGCCGGATGCCGGGGATGTGAGGCCGCCGGTCAGGTTGTCGACGGACATGGAGTACTGCATGGACGTGGGCACTTCGAAACTGCAAACATCGCCGTAATCCAGATCCAGCGAGGGGGAGTCGAATGTCGTTCCAAGACGAGTGGGCCCAGGACAAGAGCGCCGCGATCGAGCGCCAGTCGTCGAGCATGCAGCTCAACCAGGTCCCCGCCGACCAGGGCGGCGGCCCGGGCAGCCCGGACCTGGCGACCACGCCGGAACGGAAGAAGAAGGCCGCCAACACCATCGAGAACCACATCCAGCCGGACGTGAAGTCGGCCGCCGACGCCGCCGACGAGGGCACCAACGGCGCCGTCACCGAATTCAAGGGCTGGGACACGGCCGCCGGCCTGAAGAAGGCCCACGAGCACTGGGACAGCCAGGTGAAGCGGCTGATGGCGCGGCTGGACTCGGAGAAGGTCGCCTTGCGGAACACGTCGACGCTGTTCCGCAGCAACGACATCGTGACGGGGGCGGGCTTCGCCCCGGCGCAGTCCAAGGTTTCGGGAATCTAGGGGGAACGCGGTGCCGACGTACCAGGAGATCATGCAGACCTCCTTGACCAAGCTGAACACCGCCGCCGACGGCTGGAAGAGCATGGCGGAGAAGTTCAAGAAGGTCGAGGACCTGTACGAGAAGGAGGTCCAGAGCATCGCGGCGGGCGGGCCGCTCTGGACGGGCCACAGCCAGGCTGTCGGCTTGAACAACTTCAACATCACCCGCAGCGAGCTGGACTCGGCGCAGAAGGAAGCGCTGGCCATGGAGTCGCTGCTGCGGGACGCCCACAACACCTTCACCGAGCTCAAGGGCCGGGTGAAGGCGGCCGTCGACGAGGCCGTCGCGGCGGGCATGAAGGTCTCCGAGTCCGGCAGCGCGAGCTACGACTTCAGCAAGGTCAGCGCCAAGGAGGCCTACACCATCCGCCACGACCCCGACCTGCGTGAGGTCGAGATGTCGTACACGCGGAAGATCAACGACGCGGTGAAGGCGGTCACGGACTTCGACGCGGACGTCAAGGTCGCCCTGATGAACGCGTCGGGCGCGGACGGCACGGCGCCCCTGGGCTTCAACTCCAAGCCGGTCGGCGACGTGGAGGCCGTGGAGGCGCTGGCGCTCTCGGAGAAGGTCCGCGAGGGCAAGGCGTCGAAGCAGGAGCTGGAGCACTACCGGGACCTGCTGAAGGACAACTCGGACGACAAGCACTTCAGTGAGGCGTATCTGAACGCCCTGGGGGCCAAGGACACGCTGAAGATCGCTGACGAGATGAGCCTTGCGGCGGCCGAGCGGGGGATCTCGGACGCGGACAAGAAGCTCTACAACTCGATCAACGCCGGTCTGGCCGACACGATCGCCTCCGGCACGAAGGACCCGAACAGCCCCGCGTACCGGCCGTTCGTCGACGGGCTCAAGGCCATCGGCGACGACAACATCACGGGCAACCTGAGGCCGTCGCACGGGTACCAGCACCTGGTCACGCTGATGTCGCAGGGGAAGGGGGACTACGGCAAGGAGTTCCTCAACGAGATCGGCAGCGACATGATCAAGGTCGAGAAGGACAGGGAGAACATCTGGGCGCACCACTTCGACGGCCAGCGTCCGAACCTCATGCACGACCCCGTGGACGGCCTGCTCAAGATCATGAGCCGGGATCCGGGGGACGCGGAGTACTTCCTGGACCCGAAGGCGCCGGGCAACGGCAACAACCACCTGGAGTACCTGCTCACCGACCGCAAGTGGGTCGACCCGTGGATGTCGGCCCCGGGCCATGTCACGGAGCTGCCGAACCCGACCAAGGCGGAGGGCCTCGGCGCGGCCATCCAGGCGGCGGCGACCGGGCACGCCCCGGGCGAGAAGCTCGGGGACGTGGGGGCGCACACCGAGGGCCAGGCACGCGTGATGCACAACGCGGTCGCGTTCCTCGACAAGGACAGCGGCGGGGCCGAGTTCCCCGAGGACCTGAAGAACCTCCAGAAGCCCATGGCGCACGCCCTGGCGGACTACGTCAACGACACCCATGTGATCCTCAACGGCGAGAACCCCGAGTACGGCCTGAGCAGGGGCAAGGACGACATCATCGGGTCCGGCGACAACTCCCACATGGCGGTTTCGCAGGGAAGCCTCATCCGCGTGATGCGCGGCATCGCGGACGACCCGGAGTCCTTCGCCCTGATCTACGAAGCGGAGCGGTCCTTCTCCGCCAAGGAGCTCGCCGACGCTCCCGCGTACACGGGTGACCCCACGCACGGCCAGAGCTCGGACTGGGACCACCGGTCGAAGCACGTCGGCGCCGCGCTGGGCGCCCTCAACGGCATCGGCGCCGATGTCTACCTCGACAAGGAGGACGACAAGGTCAAGTGGGCCGAGTCGACCGCGGAGTACTCGGCGAACGGCGTCAACAGCATCGTCGGCGAGATCCCCTTCGCGGGCTCGGCCGCCGGAGCCATCGTCGACACCGCCAAGTTCGAGTGGGTCAAGGATGTCACCGACGCCGCCGAGGAACAGGGCGACAAGGAATCCAGCGAGAACTACTCGGCCGGCAAGGACGGCACCAACGACCTCATCCAGGCGTGGGGGAAGCAGGAAGGAATTTCGGACAGTGGTGCGTTCAGCTCGGCGAAGGATGCTGCGAACGGTGGATACGAGGACGGCCGCAGCACGGCGGCAGGGCACCTGGGGAACTAGCGGGCCGCGCTCCTTCCGACGCTTCGCGGCGGCCGCGGCGCTCCCGCTCATGCTGGTCGCGACGTCGTGCTCGGACGAGACCCCGAAGGCGGCGGCCGACCGCGTCTGCGCCATCGCTCCGGGTTCCGCCGAGGACAAGCTGCTGCGTCAGGTGATGAGGGCGGAGACCTTCTCGACCGACGTCGGCAGCAGGGACTCTCGCTTCGTCGAGAAGATGCAGGACGCCCTGCGCTCGAACCCGGAGTACCGGACCGGCCAGTGCGAGTTCCATCCCAACGGCAAGGAGGGGAACGGCCAGGCCACCATCGACTACGGCTGGTCGCCGGTCGCCGACGCGGACAAGGTCCCGGGGGCGGATACCCGCCGGTACGAGCTGAACGGAGCGAAGGGGACGTCCGACGACGTCATGACCCATCTCTACGTTCCCTGCGACCTGCCCGGCGAGCTCAAGCCCCAGTCCAGGAAGGTGCTCCTGCACGCGAACGCCGCGTTCACCGTGAACCTGGGTGCGGTGAAGGACCACGGCACCCAGGACGAGCAGATGTCGTTCCTCTACTCCATGGCGCGCAAGGCCGCCGACGTCCTCGGCTGTGAGAACAAGCCGCTGGCGGGCGACCCGGTCGTCAAGCCCCTCACCGGAAGCACCTCCTCATGAGGCGTAGCAAGCCCACTGCCGCCGGCGCCGTGAGCGCCGTCCTCCTCGCAGCCCTGGTCGGCTGCGGAAGCGAGGACACGGGTGCCGGGGGCGGTGGGTCCCTGAGCGTCGACCGGCTGGTCACGCTCGCGGAGGAGGTCGGGAAGGACGGGTCCGAGACGTGTCCCCTCCCGTACGACGCCGGCAAGGCGACGGAGGCGGCGAAGGTCGAAGAGGCCGTCGAGCCGGGCGCGGCGGGGGCGGAGGCGGGCGAGCCCGTCGCCACGGCCGAGGGCGGAAGGACGACGGATCCCGGCTCCCCGTGGTCGGGGAAGCCCGGTGCGCTCGTCACCTGCTCGTACCACGTGGGTGGGGACGACCTGGAGGTGCACACCGCCGGTACGGAGGCGGGGAAGAGCGTCTTCGTACTGGCCCCGGTCATGCAGCAGGCCGGCGGCATGAGCATCGACGAGCTGAAGCCGTACACCGAGAAGGCTGCGAAGGCGAAGCCCGGACAGCCGGTACAGAGCGAGGGTGGCACCGTCGTGACCGTCCCGCTCGACCCGGGTGGCACGGGTGACGTCACCCTGGTCCTGACCGTCGGCGACTCGGGCAAGAGCTCGCTCAAGCCCGAGCAGGTCCTGGAGCTGGCCCGCACCTTCGCCGCGCAGGCGAAGTGAATCTGTTCGTCCGTCTGACAGCGGCCTGCCCGGGCCCCGATCATTGACCCGCAACGACGTTGATGAAGGAGTACGGCCTGATGGGCACTCAGCAGGAGAAGGACGAGCTGTACGCGCTCGACATCAGTGACGTGGAGTGGCTGGGCGCCCCCGGCACCAGCCCCGACGAGGAGCGCGTGGAGATCGCCCACCTGCCGGGTGGGGCGGTCGCGATGCGCTCCTCCCTCGATCCCGACACGGTGCTGCGCTACACCGAGGCCGAGTGGACCGCGTTCGTCCTGGGTGCCAGGGACGGCGAGTTCGACCTGAAGTAGGCCGGCCGGTCAGGCCGGAGACACGCGGAAGGGGCCCGTTCCCGGAGGAACGGGCCCCTTCCGCTACGTCAGCGAGACCGAGACCGGTGGGGGATCAGTAGGACTCGGTGAACAGCCGCGACGCCTTGATGTCCGTGGCGCGGTAGCTGTCCTTGCCCTGCTCGATCTGCTTGGCGACGAGCTCGAGGCGGTCCTTCATATCCTCGGCGCGCTTCTTGTACTTGCCCTGGAGGATGACGTACTCGCGGTGCGCGTCACCGTCCCAGGTGTCGGTGACGACCCGGAGAGCGGCGTTCATCTCCTCCAGGTCCTTGATGATGTTCTTCGAGACGGTGCGGAGGCGGTTGGCCATCTCCTGGACGCTCTCGTACTTGACCTTGGTGTTCTGATCGATGCCGGACATCGTGGTGCTCTCCTCGGACTCAGACGTTGTTCAGCGCGGAATTGTTGGCCTTGAGGGTCTGGAACACCTCGTGGTCGTTGGCGTTGCTGAGGTTCTTCGTCTCGCCCACCGCGTTGAGCAGCACGTTGAGCAGCCGGCGGATGGTGTCGTGGTCCTCGTTCAGGGTCGACTGGGCCGTCTTGAAGCCCGCCGCGCCCGCACCCGTCCAGCCCGCGCTGACGGTCTCGAGGATGTTGGCCATCTCGCGGGCCTGCTTGGAGACCTCTTCACCCGTCTGCATGATCTTGTTCTTGGCCTGGGTTACCGGATCGTCGGCAAGTCCGAACCCACCTGCGGGCGTGCTCATGTGCTGCTCCTCATTGTCGGATGAAGTTCTTCATGCGCGTTGCTCGTAGCTACGCTCTCCTGTTGCGTATACCTGCCGCCACGACGACGCCGAGGACGGCGACGACCGCGACGGCACTCGCGGCGATGCCCCAGAGCGGGAATCCGCTCTCTTCGGGCCGGGCCGCCGACTCAGGCGTGTTCGGAGCCTGGGTCTGCCCGTTGCCGCTTGCCCCCGTGCTGTCAGGAGAGGGGGAAGTCGAGGGTGTGGGTGACTGACGCTTCTGCGCGGCGAGCAGCGGGTTGACGTTCGGGTCACCCGGGTCGCCCTTGCCCTCCAGGAGGACCTGGGCGGGACGGACGGAGCCGTAGCCGATGTACTTGCTGGGCACTTCGCCGACGTGACCGGCGGTCTCCATCATGACGCGGAGGACCTGGTTGGCGGTCCAGTCGGGATGGGCGGACCAGATGAGGGCGGCGGTGCCGGAGGCGATGGCGGTGGCCTGGCTGGTGCCCTGGTGCGCGCAGTACTTGTTCTTGTCGCTGGTACACCGCCCGGGGATCTCGACGCCTGGGGCGGCAAGGGCGAGGTGGGAGCCGTAGTTCGAGAACTTGGCGACCTTGCCCTCGGTGTCGAGCGCACCGACCGCGACGACTCCGGGAATGGCCGCGGGGTACACGGGAATTTCCAGTCCCTCGTTCCCTGCCCCCGCGAAGATCAAAGCGCCCTTCTTGTGGGCATATTCGACGGCCTGTCGCCAACTCTGGGCCTCGTCCTCGTCGGCCGGACCGGCCGACGAGATGTTGATCACGCGAGCCCCGTTGTCGACGGCGTAGCGGATCCCCTTCAGCGTCATGTCGTGCCCGAAGACGACGTAGTCACCCGTCTTCACCGGAAGGATCTTCGCCTCGGGGGCGATTCCCTTCACTCCACCGTCGGTACCGCTGCCCGCGATCGCGATGGCCATATTGGTGCCATGGCGATCGTCGTCCCTCTCGTCGATGCGGCCCGGTCCTCCTCCCGCGTCGGAGAAGTTCCGGCCGGGCAGCACCTTGCCTCGAAGCTCCGACACCGTGGAGTCGACACCCGTGTCGAGGACGGCGACCGTGACGCCCTTGCCCGTGGCCACCTTCCACAGCTCGTCCGCCTTCATCGCGTCGAGGTACCACTGGCGCGACCGCATGTCGTCCGCCAGCGCGGCCGGCGCCGCGACGGTCCACGTCGCGACGACGGCCGTCATCGCGCCGAGCAGACCGACCGCACGGCTGCGGATGACACGGGCAAGCGGGGACATCGGCGAACGACTCCTAGTCGATGACGGGCGGGACGATCTGACGCTGGCCGGGGGCCCACGTCTCCTCGTCCTCGGTCAGATAGTCGGGGCGGCGGCTCGACGCACGCCGCTCCTCCTGACCCGGCTCGGTGGTGCCGGGCGGACGGACGAGGCCGGTGCCGCCGGGGGTGAACGCGGGGCGCCCACTGGCACCGGACGCACCCGGAGCCCCTACGGTTCCACCCGGCTGCACGGCCAGACGGCGGCCGACGGCGTTGCCCGTGCCGCCGCCCGGTGCTCCCTGCATGCCGGCACCGGGGCCGTGCATGCCTCCCGCGCCGCGCGGGAACTGGCCGCCGCGCTCCTCCCCCACGACCGGGCCCATGGGCAGTCGGGGAGGGGTCATGCCGGGGCGACCGGGCACCTGACGGCCGCCCGTGATGCCCTCCGCGCGGGGCGGCGCGCCGAAGGGACTGGTCGGGCCCGTGAGACCAGGACGTGTCAGACCCGTCGGGCCCGTCGGCCCCGGAGTGGCCGGGCGGAGCACCGGGCCACCCGTCGTCTGCGGGCCGACCGGCGGTGCCATGGGCGGCAGGGCCACGGGGGGAGGGCTGTTCGTCGTCACCGGCGGCGTGTTGGGCGGCTGCACCGTGGGGCGGGTCGGCGTTTCCGGCGTGATCGTGACGGAGTCGAGGTTCGTGTCGACCTGGGACTCCGGCGGCAGCGCCACGGGCGGCGTCGGCGGCAGGATCACCGGGTCGGGGAAGTCCTCGGTACGGGCCGGAGACGGCTTGTCCGCGCTGCGCAGGGACGACTCGCCCTGCGCCGTTCGCGTGACGGAAGAAGTGGAGGAGTTCTCGCTGCCTCCGCTTCCCGTCCCGTACTCGTATTCACCCTGCCCGACCCCGGCTTTGATCGGCTTGAACTCCGGCTCCCGCTCCGCCGCCATCCGGTCCCGCGACGCGTCGTAGTACGACGACAGCCGCTCCAGCTGGTGGATCGCCTCCTGGAGCTTCGGCCCGGTCTCCGACTCGAGGCGGGCCTTCTCCTTCTCCGGGTCCGCGAAGCACATGCCCGCCGGCTTGGGCACGGCCGACTTGGCCTCGGACAGCGCCTGCCCGGCCCGCTGCATCTCGCTCGCCACGACGCTGGTGAAGTCACCGAGCACCAGTGTCTCGGCGACCATCCCCGCGCCCCAGGTGCGGAAGGCGGTCCCGCCCTCGCCCTCCCACTGGACACGGCTGATGTACAGCCGCAGGTCGGCGGCGATGTCGAGGATCTTCGGCACCGCTGCCGCCAGTGCCGTGCCGGTGGAGGTGATCTCCTCCGGCTTGGCCGACGCGATCATCGCGTACAGGGCGTCCAGGGACTTCCCCTCGAACTCTCCTGCCATAGTGCTGCAACTCCCCCGTTAGCTGAATCCGCCGGAATCCCCGGTGCCGCCCGCGTCCTTGGCAGGCTGCTGCGGCTTGTCGCCGGCGTGGCCGTCGGTGCCGTTCCGCTTCTCGTACTCGTCCTTGTGACGCTTCTGGATCGCGGCGTAGCGCTCGCGCTCCTCTTCGTCGACCCCCGTGTAGCCCTTGTCGGCGATGTTGGCCGCGATGCCCATCGCCTCCAGCGTCTCCCCGAAGGTCCGCGTCAGCTCCTCCAGCCGCGTCCGGACCTTCTCGTACGCCGTGTGCAGTTCCGTCGCCGCGGCGAAGCCCGTGCCGTAGGACGCCGCCGTGACCTTCTGCTCGCCGATCTTCTTGTGCTCGGCGGGCGAGCCCTTCAGTTCCTCGACGAGCTTCTGCATGCGGGTGTAGAAGCTCTGGAGAGTGACCTCTCCGACTTCCAGCCCCTGCTTGCCGCCCCCGATCGGCGCTTCCACCTCAGTGCCCCCTCGTCACGTGAACTCTTGAACCACTCTAGCCATTTGGTACGACAGTTCCAACTGCAAAGTGCTGTTCGGAGGGACCCGGCTCACCGGGCCGCTCCGTGGCGTCGCCTGCTGTCCCGGAGCACGGTCGCGGTCCCGGCGACCACCGCCACCAGCACGCCGGCGATGCCCAGGGCGTAGGTGGCGAGGCGCTCCGTGCGCTCCTGCGGCGTCTCCGTCAGGGACAGGTGGGCCGGTTCGGGTGCCGGGGGCTTGGGCGGGCCCGGGTCAGCCTTCGGGGCCGCCTGGCGTACGGCGCCGTCGGCGAGGGCGCGGACCGGGTCGACGACGCCCCAACCCACGTGATTGTCACGGCCGTTGATGGACCGTACGGCCGTCTGCTCGATGCGGGCGACGATCTCGGCCGCGGTCCAGTCCTTGTGCTTGGCGCGCAGCAGGGCCGCCACTCCGGCCACGTACGGGGCGGAGAAGCTCGTGCCGTTGTCGACGCACTGGCCCCCGCCGGGGACGGTGGAGACCATGTCGACGCCGGGTGCGGCGACACCGACGAAGCTGCCGGACTGGGAGAACGCGGCCCGTTCGTTGTTGCGGTCGGAGGAGGCGACGGCGAGGACGCCGGGGAAGGCGGCCGGATAGGTGTTCTTGAGTTTGCCGTCCATACCGTCGTTGCCGGCCGAGGCGACGACGACGATCTCCTTCGCCAGCGCGCGGGCGACGGCCTTGGCCATCGAGGAATCGAGGCTCAGCGGCTGGGTGGTGTCCTGCGAGATGTTGATGACGTGGGCGCCCTTGGCGACGGCGTGGTCGATCGCCTGCGCCATCGTGTCGGACTTGCCGCTGTTCTTCTCGTCGTTCTGGCGGATCGGGATGATCGTCGCCTCGGGCGCGAGCCCGACGAAGCCGGTTCCGGCGCGGGGGCGGGCGGCGATGATGCCGGCGACCTTGGTGCCGTGGCCGACCTCGTCGACCGTGCCGTCGGTCTTGCCGCGCTTGTCGTCCCCGGGGCTGGGGTTGTTCTTGTCGGGCTTGAGGTAGTCCTTGCCCGCCTTGGCGTCGACGGCGGGCTTCAGCTGGGGGTTGACGTCGTCGACGCCGGTGTCGATGACCGCGACCCGGATGCCCTTGCCCTTGGTGTCCTGCCACAGCTCGTCGAGGAGCACGCGCTGGAGCGACCAGGGGATGCCCTCGATCTGCTTCTTCATGGGGAAGGTGCACTCGCCGCTGCCGTCGAGCCGGGGACCACCGGCACTGTCGGTCGCGTGCGCGGCGGGAGGCAGCGCCAGCAGGCACGTCAGGGCCGTGGCGGTGAGAAGGGCCGCCTTCCGGTACGTCACCACTGCCACTCCCCTACGAACCCTGCGGCTGACGGGCGCTGTTGGTGTCGAGTCGCGGCCCCTTGGACAGGAACTCCGACCACACGATCGGGACGAGGACCGGTGTGACCTTCTCGTACCCCAGACGCGTCTGCGCCTCGCTCGGTTCCGGGCGGCCGTCGGTCTGCTTCTGCTGGTCGCCGGTGCCGATGTCGGAGCGGGCGGCGTCGCTGTCGCCGTTCGCCTGGACGGCATAGCGCAGCCCGGTGTCGGTGACGAGGAAGAGGGAGCCGTCGGGCGCGGTCTGGTTGCCCTGGATCTGGGTGTAGAGCAGGCCGCTGCCGGGCGTCACGTACGTGCTGGTGCCGCCGGCGGTGATCTCGGCCGGGTACTTCGTGCCGGCCCAGGTGGTGAGGGTGGTGTTGCCCTTGGCGTCCACGCTGTTGAGCACGCTGCACACGGTGTCGCGGGCGCCCGCGCCGCTGACGGCGTTGACCTGGGTCGACTTGCGGGACGGCCACCGGTACTGCGCGCCGAAGGTGGTGGCGTCCGGGGTGAGGGAGGCGGCGTCGACGGCGGTCGCCTTGCCGTCCATGTCGAGGGTGTCGGTCTGCGGGGAGTTGATGAGCAGCCAGGCGGTGAACTCGGAGACCGGCTGCGCCTTGCCGGCCAGGACCACGTAGTGCTGGGGTCCGGATCCCGTCTGGGCCAGCAGGACCATGCCGACCCGGTCCTCGGTCCTGCTCAGTCCGCCGCCGAGGCCGGCCGGGTCGCCGACCTTGCCGGCGATCTGCGGGAACTCCACGGGGCTGCCGGTGTGCAGGGTGGCGAGCCAGTCGTCGGTGACGGCTTGAGGTTCCTTGCTGAGGCCGACGAGGGCGGTGGTGAGTCCGGCCGACTCGTCGGGCGTTCCGGGCACCAGGTACTTCGTACCGGTGTGGTCGACGAGGTAACGGGCGCTGTCCTTCTGCCCCTTGACGTACATGACCTGACCGTCGGCGAGCTTCTGGCCCTTGCCCTCCGTGCGCGCGAAGTCGCGCTGGGAGAAGACGAAGGTGGCCTTCTGGACGCTGGATCCGGCTCCGCCGCCGGGCTGCTCGCACACGGCCCAGCGCTTGGCCGTACCGGCTTCGCCGGCGGACGGGAGCCGGTCGGGGGCGTAGGGGATGCCGAGGATGGGGCCGCGCGGCGGGTTGCCCTTGTCGAGCGTCTCGTCGTCGACCTGGATGACGGAGAACTTCTGGGGGGTGAGCAGCAGCCGGGCGGAGGCGAGGTTGAGGACGGGGTGGAGCAGCGTCTTCCTGTTCTTTCCCTTGCCGGTGGAGAGGACCACGTAGCGGGTGGTCGACTGCTTGCCCACGATCACCTTGGTGCCGGGCTCGTCCCAGCCCTTGGGCGCCTTGGGGCTGAACATCCCCCAGGCCCCGAAGCCGGCGAGCACGAGCGCGCCGATGACGAGGCCGGGGACGACCGCCCGCAGCGGCCTCGGCGCTCCCTCCTCCGTCCCCGAGGGCGAAGGTTGGAGGAATGCGGCCACCGTGCGCTTCTTCGCAAAGGTGTACGCGTTGAGCTCATCCCGCCGTGATGCCATGAGTCCCCATATTCGTCAGACGCAGTCTTCACACGAGAGCCCGGGGAGCATGGCACCCGGGCTCCGGCTGTCGGACCGGCCCCCTACTATGCCTGCTGTCCGGTCGCGCTTGTGGGGCGGGTAGGGTGATCCAGCCGCCAAAGCCCTGGCGGGCCAGGGTGATCGGGACGAATTGGGGGGATTCTCCATGATGGCATCCGCGACGCGGACGCGGCACGCGGCGGCCGCGCCCTCCTCCGCCGCCCCGGGGAACACACCGGGCGGAGCCCCCGCCGCCGCGCCGGTGTCGCCACGGCTCCAGGCACGTCCCGGACACTTCGGATCGTTCCGATTGCAACAGCTCGTACTGATCGAGATCGCGGCCGCGCTGCTGCTCGTGGCGTGGGTCGTGGAGCCGTTGCTGCTGGTCCCCGCGGGTGTGGTCGCCGCGCTGCTCGTGCTGCTCGCGGTGGTGCGCAGGCACCGCCGTTCGATGCCGGAGTGGCTCGGCACCTTCCTCGCCCTGCGCGCGCGGACCCGGCGGGCGGCCTCGCTCGTCCTGCCCGAGGGCACGGAGCCGGGGCTCGCGCCGGTGGTGGAGTGCGATCCCGCGCTGCGGACGTACGCGTACGGCGACCGTGACAGGCGGCCGGTCGGCCTGATCGGTGACGGCACGTTCCTCACGGTGGTGGTACGGGTCGAGTCGGAGGCCACGGCGCTGCGCCCGGACCGCTCGGCGAGGCCCCTGCCCGTCGCGCTGGTACGGGACGTGCTGGAGGTGGACGGCATCCGGCTGGAGTCGGCGCAGATCGTGCAGCACACGCAGCCGGCTCCCGCCCCTCATCTGCCCGCGCAGTCGATGGCGGCGCGCAACTACGGTCCGCTGCAGGCGCAGACGGGCTCCCCGGCGCTGCGGATCACCTGGGTCGCGCTGAAGCTCGACCCCGAGCTGTGCCCGGAGGCGGTCGCCGCGCGCGGTGGCGGCCTGGAGGGCGCGCAGAAGTGCGTGGTGCGGGCGGCGGACCAGCTGGCGAGCCGGCTGGCCGGCGCGGGGTTCAAGGCGACGGTGCTCACCGAGCAGGAGCTGACGGCGGCGATCGCCACGTCCACGTGCGCGAGCCCGATGGCCATCGCGCAGGCCGGCCGGGGGCAGGCGCAGGCGCGCCGGACCCAGGAGACGGCCCGGACCTGGCGGGTGGACGACCGGCGGCACACGACGTACTGGGTGGGGCGCTGGCCCCAGCTGGGCGGCGGGGGCGCGGGCGCCTCGATGCCGCAGCTGGTCGCCCTGCTGACCTCGCTTCCGGCGCTGGCGACGACGTTCAGCCTGACGCTGAGCGGGGGTGACCGTCAGGAGGTGACGGTCACCGGGCACGTACGGATCACCGGGCGCAGCGACGAGGAACTGGTGGCCGCCCGGCACGAACTGGAGCGCGCGGCACGCGGGGTGCGGACCGGCCTGGTGCGGCTCGACCGCGAACAGGTGCCGGGCATGCTGGCCTCGCTGCCGCTGGGGGGTGCGCGCTGATGTCCTTCTCTTCTTCTCCTTCCTCTCCTTCTCCCTTCTCTTCCTCCTCGCCGGCCGGCGCGGGCAGGGGTACGCGCCCGGACGCGGGTGGCGGCAGACAGGGCGGGACCGGCCGGGGTGCGGGCAGGGCCGCCAGGCCCCGGTTCGGCTTCGGGCTCATCGGGCCGCGCCGCGACCGCCACGCGGTCCCGCTGGAACAACTGGGCGCCCTGGGCCTGCCGGTCGGCGACGACGGCATGGTCATCGGTGTGGACGCCGAGGGCCGGCCCGCCGTGCTGGGCATCAACCGCCCCACTCCGTACGACGTGACGCTCATCGGCGGCCTGTGGACGGCGCAGGTGATGGCGCTGCGCGCCGCCGCGACGGGGGCGCGGATCGCCGTGGAGACCGGCCGGGCGCCCGCCTGGACGGCGCTGGCCCAGGCCGCGGGCGGCGGGCAGCCGTGCATCACCCTCCACGACGTCGGGCGGGTCCCGCCGCAGGGTGCCTCGGCCGGCAGTCCGGTGGTCGTCGTGCGGGACTGCGGGATGCGGCCGCCGCGCGGGCGGGTCGTGTCGGGGCCCTGGCAGTCGGTGGTGACGCTGCTGCCCTACCTGAGCCCGGTGGCACCGCGGTTGCTGGAGAAGTCCTCGCTCGTCGGTGTGCAGCGGGTGTCTCCGGACGAGGCCACGCAGATCGGCCGCATCATGGGGATCCCGCGCGCGGAGTCGGAGGCGTTGTCGACGCTCGCCGACGGAGTGACCCTCTGGTGCACGCCGGGCGACCGGCAGTTCGTCATGACGCAGGCGACGGATGCCGAGACCGGATTGTTGGGCAGCGCCCGGCGCATGGACTGATCCTCGACGACTTTTCAGGTACGTCCCTTTATGTACCGATGTGCAGTGCCGTGCGATCACCTCACGGTTCACTCTGCGATGTGGGTAGGTCACTTCGGGGCGAGACGTGACCTGCGGGTCGGCGGGGGTGGGCCGTCCGCCCTGCCCCATCGACCCTGTTGGCGATTAGGGTGGGAAGGGCCCGCCCACGACGGCACAAGGGTGCGCGACCACACCAGGAGGCAAAGTGAACGGCGATCGGGACGAGATCCGCGGGGGCTGGAATCCGCCCGTCGATGATCAGTCCGACGCGGATCCCGCCGAGATGACGGGTGAGTTCACCATCGACTACACCCCTCCGGCCTGGTACACGCAGAACGCGTCGGGCAGCGGGGGTGGGGGCGGCGCGACCCCACCGCCCCCTAGCGGTGCGCCCGTCGGCGTGCCCGGGATCCCTTCCGGCAGTGGTTTCGAACCGCAGCAGCCGTGGACGCCCGCACCGACGACGCCCCCGTCCACGCCCCCGGTTCAGGCTCCGGCTGCGGCTCCGGCCGCCCCCGACGCTCCGGGGCCGGCCGCGGCCGCGGCTCCGGGCCCGGGAGACGGCGGCTCGTTCGGGGGCGGTGACCTGGAGAGCGGCGCGACGATGCGCTTCTCTCCCGCCACGCTGAAGCGCGAGATGGCGGAGATCGCCGAGCGCGCGGAGAACGCCCGCGCCGAACAGCCCGCCTCGGCGGAGCCGCCGTCGGGCGGGGCGCCCGTGACCGACGCCCCTGCCGGTTCCGAGACCGCGGGGCAGCAGCCCGCGCAGGAGACCTCCGCCCCTGCGGACGCCGCCGACGACACTCGGGGCCTCCCGGAGAGCGCGCCCGAGGCCGCCGCCGACGCGGCCGTCGCCGCCTCCACGGGTGACAGCACCGCCGTCGGCGAAGGCTCCGCGGCCGGTCCGGACACGAACGCGGCCGCCGACGCGGCCGGTACGCCGGAGCAGCCCGCCGCGCACGACGCTCCCGAGGGGGCCTCGGACGCCGCCGCGTCCGCCACGAGCGGTGAGGCCGTCGACACGGCCGGGACCGGAGAGACGGACGGCTCCGTCGGCGACACCGCGCCCTCCGCCGCCGCCGAGACCTCTCCCGCCGCGTCCGCCGCCTCCGCCGAGCCCTCGGCTCCGCAGGACGCCGCTCCGGCGGCGCCCTCGGCCGCGCCCGAGCAGTGGAGCCCCGTTCCCCCGCAGGCCGGCGGCGCCGGACTGCCGCCGCTGCCCCCGTCGTTCCAGCCGGCGGCGCCCACGGCGGCGCCGCAGTGGCCCGCGCCCCCGGAGGGTGGCCCCGTGCCGCCCGCCGCGCCGCTGCCGGCCGCCGCTTCCTGGCCCGCCCCGACGGCACCGGGCTCCCCGGCGCCCGTGCCGCCGCAGGGCGCGCCCGGTGGCTACGGCTTCCCGCACCCCGGCGCCCAGCCCATGCCCGCGCCGGCGCCCGCCCCGGTACCCCCGCAGGCGCAGGCGCCGGACAGCCAGGCGCCCGCCCCGCACGGCGGCTACGGTTTCCCGCACCCGGGCGCCGGCCCGCAGCCCGCCGCCCCGGCTCCGGCACCTCAAGGGGGGTACGGCTTCCCGCACCCGGGCGCCGCCCCGCAGCAGGGTGCGCCCTCGGCGCCGCAGGGCGGCTACGGCTTCCCGCACCCCGGCGCCACCCAGCACCCCGGTACGCCCCCCGCCCCCCAGGGCGGCTACGGCTTCCCGCACCCCGGCTCCCAGCCCGTGCCCGGCCGGCCGCCGGCGGCCGGGCAGATGCCGGCCGAGTACCAGGCGCCCCCGCAGCAGCCACAGGCGTCCGTACCGCACCAGGCGGCCCACCCGCAGCCGGGGCAGCAGCCTCCGGTGGATCCGCGGACCGGGGCCGCCTGGCCCACGGCCGTCACGCACGACCAGCGCGAGCGTTCCGTGCCCGGCGCCCCGCTCGGGTACAACGCGGCCGTGGAGCTCTCCTCCGACCGTCTGCTGCGCAACAACAAGCAGAAGGCCAAGTCGAGCCGGACGCCCGGCGCGGCCTCCCGCTTCAAGCTCGGCGGCAAGAAGGAGGAGGCCGAGCGGCAGCGCAAGCTCGATCTGATCCGCACGCCGGTCCTGTCCTGCTACCGGATCGCGGTCATCTCCCTCAAGGGCGGTGTCGGCAAGACCACGACGACGACCGCACTCGGCGCGACGCTCGCCACCGAGCGGCAGGACAAGATCCTGGCGATCGACGCCAACCCGGACGCCGGCACGCTCGGCCGCCGCGTACGGCGCGAGACCGGGGCCACCATCCGTGACCTCGTGCAGGCGATCCCGTACCTCAACTCGTACATGGACATCCGCCGCTTCACCTCGCAGGCGCCCTCCGGTCTGGAGATCATCGCCAACGACGTGGACCCGGCCGTCTCGACGACGTTCAACGACGAGGACTACCGGCGGGCGATCGACGTCCTGGGCAAGCAGTACCCGATCATCCTCACCGACTCGGGCACCGGCCTGCTCTACAGCGCGATGCGCGGTGTGCTCGACCTCGCCGACCAGCTCATCATCATCTCGACGCCCTCCGTCGACGGCGCCTCCAGCGCGTCGACGACGCTCGACTGGCTCTCCGCGCACGGCTACGCCGAGCTGGTGCAGCGCTCGATCACGGTCATCTCCGGGGTCCGCGAGACCGGGAAAATGATCAAGGTCGACGACATCGTGCAGCACTTCCAGACCCGCTGCCGCGGCGTCGTCGTGGTGCCGTTCGACGAGCACCTGGCGGCGGGCGCCGAGGTCGACCTCGACATGATGCGTCCCAAAACCCGCGAGGCGTACTTCCACCTGTCGGCGATGGTCGCCGAGGACTTCGTGCGGGCACAGCAGGCGCAAGGGCTGTGGACCGGCGACCCCCAGGGCGGCATGCCGCCGCACATGGCCCCCCCGATGCCCGGCCGGCCGCAGCCGTACCCGCAGCAGGGGCAGCAGCCGGGGCAGCCCGCCCCGGGACAGCCGTACGCGCCCCAGGCCCCGCAGCCAGGTCAGCCGTACGGCGGACAGCCCGGTCAGCAGCCGTATCCGCCGCAGGGGCAGGGGCAGCCTCAGCCGTACCCCCAGCAGCCCTATCCGCAGCAGCCCGGTCAGCCCGGTGTCCCGCAGGGCTGGCAGCAGCCTCCGCAGGCCCCCCATCCGGGAGCCGAGGCGCAGGGCGGTCAGGTCCCGCCGGCCGGGTGGCAGCAGCAGCCTCCGCAGGCGCCGCCAGCCCCTCAGCAGTAAGGCGTCAGAGGCGTAGACCAATGAGGCTCCGCACCGGTTCTCCGGTGCGGAGCCTCATCGTATTCCCGCAGTACACACGGGGTTTGAGTCATCGTTGACGGCGCTCGGCCACCGCTGATAGACCTTCGCATCACCAGTTGGCGCCCAAAGATCCACGACGCGAGGTCACGTCCCATGGTCATGGTCACGAAGGTTCCACCCTGCCCGGTCGCCCCCCGCCGAAGTCCCCGCCTCCTCCGCCTCCTCCTCGCCGCCGGCGTCACGGCCACCGCGGTCGTCGTTCCGCAGGCCGCCGCCCAGGCCGCCCCGCCCGCCCAGGACGACCCGAAGGGCGGCGGCACCACGCTCACCGTCGCCGTCTCGCAGAGCGTCGACTCCCTGAGCCCCTTCCTCGCCCAGAAGCTCGTCTCCACCACCGTCCACCGGCTGGCCTACGAGTACCTCACCAACTACGACGTGAAGGACGCGAAGCCCATCCCGGGCTTCGCGACGGAGTGGAAGGCCTCCCCCGACAAGCTGACCTGGACGTACACCATCCGTACGGACTCGAAGTGGTCCGACGGGAAGCGGGCCACGGCCGAGGACGCCGCGTGGACGTTCAACAAGATGATGACGGACGAGAACGCCGCGACCGCGAACGGCAGCTTCACGTCCAACTTCCGGAAGGTCACGGCGCCCGACCCGCGAACGCTCGTCATCGAGCTGAAGAAGCCCCAGGCGACGATGACGGCGCTCGACGTGCCGATCGTGCCCCGGCACGTCTGGGAGAAGGTCGGGGACTTCTCGAAGTTCAACAACGACGAGCAGTTCCCGATCGTCGGCAACGGCCCCTTCGTCATCACGGACTTCAAGGTCGACCAGTACATCAAGCTGAAGCCGAACAAGGGCTTCTGGCGCGGTGCACCCAAGTTCGACGAGCTGGTCCTGAAGTACTACAAGGACGGGGACGCCGCCGTCGCCGCGCTGCAGAAGGGCGAGGTGTCCTTCGTCCCGAACCTGACGCCCGCTCAGGCGCTGGCGCTGAAGTCGGCGAAGAACATCAAGGTCAACGACGCTCCGGGGCGCCGCTTCTTCGCACTGGCGACCAACCCGGGCGCCCGGTCCAAGGACGGCAAGACCTTCGGCAACGGTCACAAGGCGCTGCTCGACCCGGCCGTCCGCAAGGCGCTCTTCCTGGCCGTGGACCGGACGACGATCGTGGACAAGGTCTTCCAGGGGCACGCCGTCGAGGGTGAGGGCTACATCCCGCCGCGCTTCGGGCAGTACTTCTGGCAGCCCGCCGCCGGACAGAAGCTGGCCCACGACCCGGCCAAGGCCGCGCTCCTGCTCGACCAGGCCGGGTACCGGAAGAACGGTGACGGCAAGCGGGTCGGGAAGGACGGCCGACCGCTGGACTTCCGGATCCTATGCCACGCCACCGACCCGAACGACAAGGCGGTCGGCAAGTACCTCCAGGAGTGGTGGGGCGAGCTCGGCATCGGGCTGAAGGTGGAGTGCCTCGACAACGTCGGCGACCCGTGGACGAAGGGCGACTACGACCTCGCCTTCGACGGCTGGTCGGTGAACCCGGACCCGGACTACGTCCTGTCGATCCACACCTGCGGCACGCTGCCCGCGACGCCGAAGGACACCGGGGCCACCGACAACTTCATCTGCGACCCGGCCTTCGACGGGCTGTACGCGCGGCAATCGGTGGAGTACGACGCCGCCAAGCGGGCGGATCTGGTCAAGCAGATGCAGTCCCGACTGTACGACACCGGGTACATGAACGTCATGGCGTACCCGAACGCCCTCGAGGCGTACCGCACCGACCAGATCGCGTCCATCACCACCATGCCGGAGGCCGCCGGCAACCTCTGGGGCCAGGACGGCTACTGGAGCTGGTGGTCCGCCGTGCCCGCGGCCGCCTCCGCCGACGGCGGGGACTCCGGCTCCGGCTCCTCGGCCACGCTCTGGCTGGTGCTCGGCCCCCTCGCGCTCGTCCTGGTCGCCGTCGGCGTCTGGACCGCCGTCCGGCGCCGCTCCACCGCCGACGACCGCGAGTAGCGGCGTGACGACGGCAGGCACCCCCGCCGACGTGGCGCGGACCGCACCGGTCCGCGCCACGGACGGCGCCTCCCGCACCGGCACCGCCCTCGGCTACCTCCGCCACGCGGCGGGCAAGCTGGGCGGCGCGGCCGTCTCGCTGCTGGCCGTGCTCGTCACCAGCTTCTTCCTCTTCCGGATCATCCCCGGTGACCCGGTCAAGGCGATGACACACGGCGTACCGACGTCGGCCGAACAACTGGCCACGCTGAGGCGGCAGTTCGGCCTGGACCTGCCGCTCTGGCAGCAGTTCACCGAGTACTGCGCCAAGGCGCTGGGAGGCGACCTCGGCACCTCGTACCAGTTCCACGCACCCGTCGGCCAGCTCATCGCGCAGAAGCTGCCCGCGACGCTGCTGCTGACCGGCGTCGCGGTCACGCTCTACTCCGCGCTCGGGCTCTGGCTCGGCACCCGCTCCGCCTGGAACCACGGCCGTCTCGGCGACAAGGTGAGCACCGGCCTGGCGCTGACCCTCTGGTCCGTACCGTCGTTCTGGCTCGGCCTGCTCCTGATCATCGTGTTCTCCGTCGGCATCGGCCCGGTCCCCGGGCTCTTCCCGACCGGCGGGATGGAGTCGGGCACCGGCGAGACCGGCTTCGCGTACGTCCTCGACGTCGCCCACCACATGGTGCTGCCGGTCCTCACCCTGGTCGCCGTCGGATACGCCCAGACCCTGCTCGTCATGCGCTCCTCGCTCCTGGACGAGATGGGCGGCGACTACCTGACGACGGCGCGGGCGAAGGGGCTGCGCGACGACGCCGTGCGCCGTCGGCACGCCGTACCGAACGCCCTGCTGCCGACCGTCACCATGGTCTTCATCAACCTGGGCCATGTGGTGGCGGGCTCGATCCTGGTCGAGACGGTCTTCTCCTGGCCGGGACTCGGCGGGCTGTTCTACCAGGCGCTCAGCGTGCCCGACCTTCCGCTCGTGCAGGGCCTGTTCGTGGTCTTCGCCGGAGCGATGATCGTGGCGAACCTCGTGGCCGACCTGCTCTATCCGCTGCTCGACCCCCGGGTGGGCCGATGACGACCTCTCTGACCTGGGCGCGGCGGCGGAACGCCGTGTCCCGCTTCTGGCGGCAGTACCGCACGCACCGCGCCGGGCTCTACGGCCTGGCCGCGCTCACGCTGATCGCGCTGACCGCCCTGCTCGCGCCGCTGACCGTCGGCGCCGACGTGCAGTCGGTGACGAACGCGCCCGGGACGGCCATGGAGTCGCCGAGCGCCGCGTTCCCGCTCGGGACGGACCAGTTCGGGCGCTCGCTGCTCGGACTGCTGATCTGGGGCGCGCGGATCTCGCTCCTCGTCGGGCTGCTGGCGGCGGCCCTCTCGGTCGCCATCGGGACGGTGGTCGGTATCGTCGCGGGCCATTACGGCGGTTGGTTCTCGACGGTCGTCATGCGGATCACCGACTGGTTCCTGGTCATGCCGACGCTCGTCCTGGCGATCGTGCTGGCCACGGTGATGTCCCGGTCGATGTGGACGGTGATCCTGGCGATCGGTGTCACGAGCTGGCCGACGACGGCCCGGCTGGTGCGCGCCCAGACGATCGCCGTGGAGTCCCGCCCGTACATCGAGCGGGCCACGGCGCTGGGCGGCGGGCACGGGCACGTCATGAGCCGGCACGTACTGCCCAACGTGATGCCGCTGGTGCTCGCGCAGACGACGCTCGGCATCTCGACCGCGATCCTCACCGAGGCGACACTGGCGTTCCTCGGCCTCGGCGATCCGACCGTCGTGTCATGGGGCGGCATGCTGCAGGACGCGCGGGAGGCGGGCGCGGTCTCCTCCGGTCACTGGTGGTACCTCGCCCCGCCCGGGATCGCGATCGCGGTGGTGGCGCTGGCCTTCACGCTGTGCGGCCGGGCGATCGAGTCCGTACTCAACCCGAAGCTGGGGGTGGGGCGTTGAGCCTCCTGGAGATCCGCGACCTGAGGGTGACGTACGGGTCGGGCGCGGCCGCGGTCCCCGCCGTCCGGGGGGTCGACCTCACGCTGGACGCCGGGCGGAAGCTGGGGGTGGCGGGCGAGTCCGGCTGCGGGAAGTCGACGATGGCGCTCGCGCTGCTGCGGCTCCTTCCGCCGTCGGCCCGGCTGACCGGTGAGATCCTGCTCGACGGCGAGGACGTCCTGACCATGCGGTGGGGCCGGCTGCGGGCGGTGCGGTGGGCGGGGGCGTCGATCGTCTTCCAGGGGGCGATGCACTCGTTGAACGCGGTGCACCGGATCGGCGACCAGATCGCCGAACCGCTTCTCGTGCACGGCCGATCCACCCCGGCGGCCGCGCGCGGGCGGGTCGGTGAGCTGCTGGAGCAGGTGGGCCTTCCGGCGGCGCGCGCGGCGGCGTACCCGCACGAGCTGTCCGGCGGGCAGCGCCAGCGGGTGATGATCGCGATGGCGCTCGCCTGCGATCCCCGGCTGATCGTGGCGGACGAGCCGACGACCGCCCTCGACGTGATGATCCAGGCGCAGATCCTGCGGCTGATCGGGCGGCTCGTCGCCGACGAGGACATCAGCCTGCTGATGATCAGCCACGATCTGGCCGTCCTCGCCGACACCTGCGACCGGCTCGCGGTGATGTACGCCGGACGGGTGGTCGAGGAGGGGCCGGCGCGGATGGTGTACGACGCCGCCGAGCACCCGTACGGGCGGGCGCTGTCCTCGGCGTTTCCGAGGATCGGCGACCCGGCGTCGCGCCTGGCGCCGCGCGGGCTGCCGGGCGATCCTCCGGATCCGGCGGACCTGCCGGGCGGCTGCGCGTTCCATCCGCGCTGTCCGGTGGCGGTGGAGGTGTGCGGGGAGCGGGACCAGGAACTGCGGGAGGCGGGCGCGGGGCGCCGGGCGGCCTGCGTACACGTCGGGAGTGGCTCATGAAACCGCTGAAGCCGGACGCCTCGCCGATGGAGGCCACGCTGTCGGGGGCACGGTCCGAATCCTCGCCGCTCGCGCCGCCGGACGCGGCGGCGGAGGGGGTGCAGGCGGACGCGGGGGCGCCGGAGGCGGAGGCGGACGCGGGGGCGCCGGAGGCCGCGACCTCACCGGAACCCGTGCGCGCGGGGGCCTCGGGGGCGCGGCCGTTGCTGTCCGCGAGCGGGCTGCGGATCGTCTTCCCGGGGCGGCGTGGCGCTCCGGCCGCGCGCGCGGTGGACGGGGTCGACCTGAACATCGGCGCGGGCGAGATCGTGGCGCTGGTGGGCGAGTCGGGGTGCGGCAAGACGACACTGGCCCGGTCGCTGCTCGGCCTGGTGCCGCCCACGTCGGGGACGATCAGCTTCGCCGGCGAGCCGCTGTCCTACGGCTCCCGCGCCCTGAAGGCGTACCGGAAGCGGGCGCAGCTGGTCCTCCAGGACCCGAGCGGCTCGCTGAACCCCCGGCACACGGTGTACGACGCGGTGGCGGAGGGGCTGCGGATCCACCCGTACGACGGGGACGAGCGGGCCGCCGTCGCCGCCGCGCTCGCGCGGGCCGGGCTGCGGCCGCCCGAGCGGTTCTTCCTGCGCTATCCGCACGAGCTGTCCGGCGGACAGCGCCAGCGGGTGGTCATCGCCGGCGCCCTGGTCCTCGAACCGGAACTCATCGTGGCGGACGAGCCGGTGGCCTCCCTGGACGCGTCGGTGCGCGGGGAGATCCTGGCACTGCTGCTGCGCCTGCGCGACGACCTGGGTCTGTCGGCGCTGGTCGTGACCCACGATCTGGGTCTCGCGTGGAACATCGCGGACCGGGTGGCGGTGATGTACCTGGGGCGGATCGTGGAGACCGGATCCGTGGAGTCCGTGCTGACCTCACCCCGGCATCCGTACACCCGCGCGCTGCTGTCGGTGCTTCCGGAATCCGGGGGCGAGCCGGTGGTGCTGACCGGCGAGCCCCCGGACCCGTCCCGGATCCCGTCCGGTTGCCGCTTCCACGCCCGCTGCCAGGTCCTCGCCTCCGGCGAGGCGGCCGCGGTGGCGGACCGCTGCCGCGGTGAGGACCTGCCGGTCCTCGGCGGCGGCGGTGGCACGCGGGAGGTGGCGTGCCACTGGGTGGCGGCCCAGGGAGGGTGAGGGGAGCCCGGCCGGGTCGGACCGGCCGGGCCGGGGAGTGCGGCGCGGCCGAAAGCCGGGCCGAGGAGATGACGCGACCGGGCCGGACGGGCCCGGGATCACGGCCCGACCGGTCCGGGCGAGCCGGGGAGCGTGACGCGACCGGTCGGCCGGGCCCGGGTCGGTGGCCCCGAGCCCGCCGTCCGGACCCACGTCAGGACTACGGCTCGACCGGCTCGGTCGGGTCCTGGTCCGCGGGGCCCGGCTGGGACCCGTCTCCCGCTGCCGGGCCGCCCGGCTCCTGCCCGGCGGGCCCACCCGGCTTGACGTCGCCCTCCTGCGCCGCCGGCATCGACTCGCATGAGCTGATGGACGTCCGGGTGGAGACGGACTTCACCAGGCAGGTGTCCTTGCCGACACCGGCGTCCACCGAGCCCCAGTGCTCGCCGACGATCAGCGTCGCGCCGCGCGGTCCGCTGATCTTGTCGTCGCCCGGGCCGGACTGGATGAGTCCGCCGGACTCCGGGCCCAGGGCCTCGGCCTCGATGGTGTCGTTCTCGCTGCCGCCGAGGACCCGGCCCGAGAAGTCGATGACGCCCGTGCGGATGGTGTCGGCACCGTCGTTGCCGGTGACGATCCCGCCGCCGCGGTTGAACTGACCGGGCGCGCCGGACACCGAGCCGGTGGTGATCTTGTCGTCGCCGTCGTCGCCGTGGACCACGGCCCCGAGCTTCGCCCCGTCGCCCCGGACGGTGGCCACCTTGATGACGTCGTTGCCCCGGTTGCCCCGGACCATGCTGAAGGTCGTCTGGGGGACGAGGTGCTTGGCGCGGATGACGTCGTTGCCCTCTCCGCCCGTGATGGCGGAGTCGATCACCAGGCCCCTGACCTCGATGATGTCGTTGCCGTTGCCGCCCGAGACGGTGACCCCCTCCAGGTCGCTGTCGCAGAAGATGTGGTCGTCCTTCGGGGTGCCGTTGACCTGGTTGCCGGCGGGCGCGGGGACGTCGTTGACCCAGCACTGGTGCATGGGGACCCGGCCCTTGTGCGGGGCCGACGCCTGGGCGGGCGCTCCGGCCACGGACACGACGGCCACGCCGGCGAGCAGCGCGGTCATCGCGGCCGGGCCGCGCACGGCCTTGCGGAGGGACGACGAGGTGGTGTCTGACATTGCGTGGGTCTCCTTTGCGGAAATGGCGAGATAGGCGCCAGGGGGACGAACGGTCAGGCGGTCGTGGTGCGCGCGGGGTGCGCCGCGGGCGAGTAGCCGACGATCCGGCGGGTGTTGAGGTCGGCCTCCAGGGGGGGCACAGCGGCCTTGGTCCACCGTCCGAGGCACATCTCGGCGGTGATGCCGGGGCCGAAGCCGGCCACGATGCCGCGGGCGCCTTCGGACAGGCCGCCTTCGTCGAAGAGCCGGCGCACCGCGTCCAGGACGACGGCGCTGGCGATGTTGCCGTACTCCGTGAGGGTGGCCCGGCTGAACCGGAAGGCCTCGGGCGGCACTTCGAGGAAGTGGCTCAGGTCGTCCAGGATCCGGGGTCCGCCCGCGTGGATGATGTAGAAGTCCAGATCGCCGGCGTCCCAGCCGTGGGACCCCGCGATCTCGCGGAGCGCCGGAGCCAGCGGCTCCATGGTGGTCGGCACCCGCTTGTCGAGCAGGAAGTGGAACCCGGTGGCCCGGACGCTGTACGCGATCCAGTCCTCGGTGTCGGGGACGAGGTGGGAGTTGTTGCGTTCCAGGGCGATCCCGGTGCCGCCGCGCCCCCGTACGACCGCGGAGGCGACCGCGTCGCCGAACAGGCCGTTGGAGAGCAGCGAACCGACACCGAGGTCGGTGGGCTGGTAGCACAGCGAGCAGAACTCGCAGGCCACGATGAGGACGTTGGCGTCCGGGTACGCCACGCAGAAGTCGTGCGCCCGGTTGATGGCGGCGCCGCCGGCCGCGCAGCCGAGCTGGGCGATGGGCAGCTGCCGGGTGTGGCTGGGGAAGCCCATGGTGTTGATCAGCCAGGCCGTGAGCGAGGGCATCATGAACCCCGTGCACGACACGTAGACGATCATGTCGATGTCGGCGGGGCGCAGATCGGCGTTGCGCAGGGCCTCCTCGATCACACGCGGCACCCGGGCCTTCGCCTCGGCTTCGTAACGCACGTTGCGTTCCTCGAAGCCCGGGTGTTTCAGGGTCTCCTCGATCGGCTGGACGATGTGCCGCTGCGCCACGCCGGTGTTCTCGATCAGGCGGAGTGCCAGCGGCAGTTGGGGGTGATCGGCATGACGCGAGCGGGCGAGATCGAGCGTCTCCTCCCTTGTGATCACGTACTCGGGTACGGCCACCGCGGGTTTGCACAGAGTCACCACGAGACTCGCTCCTTCGTTCAGGTACGCCGTGAACTGCCGCCACATTCACCCGGCGCTCGCGGCGCCGCAACCGCGAGAGTCACCAAAAGCTCACGGAGCGTCACCCGACCGGCCCCGTCGGCACCCGGCCCAGGGCCCCGTCCTCCGTTCAGGGGGCTGTGGCCGCCGGGCGTATCGGCGCCTCCTCCGGCCGGGAACAGCCACCCCATGACCACCTCCGAATCGACGGCCGCGGCGCGGCCGGCACGCACCTGGGCGGTCGACGACCTGCCCGCGCTGGACTTCGACCCCCTGCTGACCGAGCTCCTCGCCGAGGAGCCGGTGGCGCGCATCCGACTGCCGTTCGCCGCCGAGAACGAGGCCTGGCTCGTCACGCGGTACGAGGACGTCCGCATGGTGACGTCCGACCCGCGGTTCAGCCGGACGGCCCTGCTCGACCGCATGGTGACCGGCATGACCGGTCACATGGTGGCCTCGAAGGCGGCCCTGAACTACGCCGATCCGCCGTACCACACCCAGCTGCGCAAGGCCGTGACCAAGGCGTTCACCGGACAGAGCACCAAACGGCTGCGACCGCTCGCACAGGCGACCGCGGACCGGCTGCTCGACCGGATGGAGGAGTCGGGCCGTCCCGCCGACCTGATGAGCCATCTGCACGGGCCCCTGCCGATGGCCGTGGTCTGCGATCTGCTGGGCATCCCCGACGAGGACCGCGCGGAGCTGGCGTCCTGGCCCGACCTGATCCTGTCCTCGGGCCCCGGGCCGGCCGGCAGCAAGGCGGCCAAGGCCCAGATCCACGGCTACATCACCCGACTGCTCGAACGGCGGCGGGCGGAGCCGCGTGACGACCTGGCCGGGGTGCTCGCGGAGTCCCTCGAAGAGGGCCGGATCAGCAACGACGAGGCCGTGTCGCTGGCCATGGCGATCCTCATCAGCGGTGCCCACGCGGTCCGCAACAACAGCGCCAACATGGTGTACCTGCTGCTCACCCGTCCGGACCTGATGGCGCGTCTGCGGGCGGAGCCGGAGCTGCTCCCGCAGGCGGTGGACGAGCTGCTGCGGTGGATCCCGCACCGCAACGGCGTGGGGCTGCCGCGGATCGCCACCGAGGACGTGGAGGTCGGCGGGGTGCTGATCCGGGCGGGTGAGGCGGTGTACGCGTCCTACCTCGCCGCCAACCGGGACCCGGAGGTCTTCGAGGACCCGCACGAGGTCGACTTCGACCGGACGGGTACGGGCCACGTCTCCTTCGGGCACGGGCCGCACCACTGCATGGGCGCGATGCTCACGCGGATGGAGTCGGAGGTGATGCTCTCGACCCTGCTGAGGCGCTATCCGGACCTGCGTCTGGCCGGGGCGCCCGAGGACACGGTGTTCCAGTCGAAGGGCCTGATCCGCGGCCCGAAGGAACTGATCGTCACCTGGTGACCGCGCCGCGGCGCCGGCGTACGGCCATGGCCCGCCTCGGGCTCACGCCCGGAGTCCTGCCCCTACGGGTCGGCCGCCGGGCGGGGGCCCGGCGCGGGCCGGACGCGTGTGCGGGCCCGGCGACAGCGCTTCGGGGTCGGGGGCCCGCGACGGCGGTCCGGGAGCGCGGCCCCGGAGCGTCGGGCGTCAGGTGGCGGGACGGGCTGGCGCGTCGGCGTCGGGCGTCAGGTGGCGGGACGGTCCCGGTCGTACGCCTCGGTCAGCTCGCGGCAGCGCTTGACGTCGCCGGCCATCGCTTCGAGCAGGTCGTCCAGCGTGTCGAACTTGAGCATGCCGCGGACGTACGCCAGGAAGTCGACAGCCACGTGCAGGCCGTACAGGTCGAGGCCCTCGCGGTCGATCGCGTACGCCTCGACGGTCCGCTCCGTGCCGTCGAACTGCGGGTTCGTGCCCACCGAGATCGCCGCCGGCATGCGCTCGCCGGCGGCCGTCAGCCAGCCCGCGTACACGCCGTCGGCCGGGATCGCGGTGTGCGGCAGGGTCTCGACGTTGGCCGTCGGGAAGCCGAGCTCGCGGCCGCGCTGGGCGCCTCGCACGACGACGCCCTCGACGCGGTGCGGGCGGCCGAGGATCTCTGCGGCGCCCTCCATGTCGCCCTCGGCGACCAGGCGGCGGGTGAGCGTGGAGGAGAAGGGGTCGCCGCCGCCGGCCGTACCGCTGACGAAGAGGTCGACGACCTCGACGTCGTAGTCGTAGGTGGCGCCGAGCTCGGCCAGGAACGCGACGTTGCCCGCCGCGCGGTGACCGAAGCGGAAGTTGGGGCCCTCGATGACGGCCTTCGCGCGCAGCTTGTCCACGAGGACCTTCACGATGAAGTCCGCCGGGGACAGCTGTGAGAACTCGGCCGTGAACGGCAGGATCAGCACCGCGTCGACGCCCAGCTCCGCCATCAGCTCCGCGCGCCGGTGGTGCGGGGCGAGCAGCGGCGGGTGGCTGCCGGGCCGCACGACCTCGGAGGGGTGCGGGTCGAAGGTGACGACGACCGAGGGAACGCCGAGCTCACGCGCGCGGTCCACCGCCCGCCCGATGATCAGCTGGTGCCCGCGGTGCACACCGTCGTAGGAGCCGATGGTGACGACGCTGCGTCCCCAGTCCTGGGGAATGTCCTCCAAGCCACGCCAGCGTTGCACTGTGACCGCTCCTCGTCCGCCTGTTCGCCGATTACGCAGGTCTAAGACTGCCATGTCCACGGCCTTCGGTTTGCATCGGCATGGAACTGCCGATGCTCTCGACCGTCCTGCGGGTGTCCGCGCCGACGAGCGCGGCCCAGGCGGCGGGGTCGTCGGCCGGTCCGCCGGCCAGCCCGGCGGCGAAGGCCGGTACCTCCCGGGCGAGCTCCGCGATCCGCCGGTCGAAGCGGTCGGCGCCCTCGCGGGTGCGGACGAGGAGCAGTCCGACGCGGTGGACGAGGTCGCGGGTGCGTACGTCGGGGCGCCGGTCGCAGCCGAGGGCGGCGGCGCGCAGCAGGGCGTCGAGGACGGCCGGGCTCCCCGGTTCCTCCTCCTCGTATCTCAGCAGGACGTCGAGGAGTTCGGACCGCAGGAGGCGCGAGGCGCCGGTGCCGGGCGCGGCGAGGACGGGGGCCATGGCCGCGCGGACATGGGCGGGGTGGTCCCGGAGCAGTCCGGTCACCAGCGGGAAGAGGACGGCCCGCGCGGCCGGGCCGTCCTCCAGCCTGCGGTCGGCGAACGCGGCGGCGTGGCGGGCAGGCCCGGGGCCGGGGTGGCGGTCGACGTACGCGCGGACGAGGGCGGCGGCGCGGCGGGCGAGGGCGGGCGTGGTGATTCCCGCGAGGGCGTCCATCACCTCGCCGGCCGCGGTTTCGAGGCCGTCGAGGCGGGCCCGGAGGGCGGCGATGACCGGCTCGGGGTCGGCGGGGAGCGCCGCGGTGAGGGCCGTGGCGGGTACGCCGGGCTCGGTGAGCGCCCGGGGGAGGTGGCGGGCGCGGGTCCGCGGGTCGCGGATCAGGATGCCCAGGGCGGGCCCGTGCAGGGCGGGGTCGCGGGGGCGGGCGAGGAGGGCGAGGGCGGCGTACCGCAGGAGTTCGCGGTCGGCGCCGGACGTGACGTGTCCGGCGACCAGGTTTCCGTACGAAGCGGCCGCCGCCCTCCGCTCGGGCCGTCCGTCGTCGTGGGCCCATCGGTCGACGGCCCGGCACACGGCGGACGGCTCGTCCTCGGCGAGTGCGGTCAGGAGGCCGTCGGCGAGCGGGTGCGCGGTCGCGACGAGCGCCTCGCACAGGTCGTCGACGGCACGGCCCCGGTGCGTGTGGAGCAGCGCCTGCGCCGCGGTGCCGACGGTCGCGTGCGGGGCGGCGGGCAGCGGTCGCGGATCGCCGAACCACCGGCAGAGCAGCGGCTGCACCCCCCGTGGGTCGGCGGCCAGCCGGGCGGCGACGGCGTCGAGGTGGCGGGGAGGTCCGCCCAGGCCGGGCGGGCCGTCGGCGGTCACCAGCCGCCGCAGCAGGTCCACGCGCTCGTCCTCCCCCACGCGCAGGGTGTCCCAGAAGGCCGGACCGAACGGCGCGAAGGCGTCGGCCGGCTCGTGGGACCCGCCGGGCGGGCGGGCTCCGACGTGGTCGGCGAGGTGGCGCAGGACGGGGAGGTACGGCCTCGGGTCGGGCACCCGCCGCAGGGTGCCGGCGAGAAGGCGGCTGCCCCACCAGGCTCCGTCCGTGGCCTCGAGACCGGCGCGCGAGAACCGGTCGAGCGCGTCGACCAGACCCGCCAGCCGCGCCGCGAGCGCGGCGGGCCCCCGCTCCCGCTCCACGAGGAGCAATGCCTCGAGCACGGGCCCGATGCGGTGGCGCGGTACGGGAAGCGAGCACGGGCCACTCTCCCGCGCCCCTTCCGGGAGGCGCGGCGCGGGTACGGACGACGGCGCGGGACCCCCGGAGCCGCGTGAGCCGAGCGGCGCGGGATCCCCGAAGGCACGCGGGCCGAGCGGCGCGGGCGCGGCGTCGAAGGGGACGTGGTGGGCGGGGAGTCGCGCGGGGGCCTTCTCGTGCCGGCGGTGGACCAGGACGTGCAGGGCCCCGTCGACGTCCAGGTGGGCGCCCTGCAGCCAGTCCGCGAGCTCCTCGTGTCCGAAGCGGTAGCCCGGGCCGGCCGGGACGAGGAGGCCCTCGGTCAGGACGGCGGAGGCCCAGCCCGTCCGCCACGGGAACATCTCCTCGAAGGAGGGCCGGTCCAGTTCGCCCTGGCCGGGGCCCAGACACCGCCGGGCGGCCGCGTGGACCCGTCCCGCCACCCGCGCCGCCAGCCGGCGCACGGCGGTGCCCCGGACGAGGGGGCGGGATCCGGCGGCGATCCGCACCGCGACGCGCAGGCACATCAGGTCCAGGTGGGCCGAGAAGACCTCCTCCCGGCCCGGCCGGCCCGGCACGTCTCCGGGCAGTGCCTCCCGCACCTCGGCGAGCAGTCGCAGCACCAGCGGATGCCGTGCGTCGGCACCGGCCTGATCGGTCTCGGCGAGCCCGTACCGTCGCCGCGCGGCCCGCGCCTCCTCCTCCCCGAGATCACCGATCACGACGGCGCCGGGCAGGTGCGGCGCGGCCTTCGGATCCGGCCGGAGGGACAGCGCCGCGGATCCCGCCGCCGGAGGGTCCGCGACGGGACCGGTCCGGGCGCCTGAGCCCGTCGACGGCTCCGTGCCGGGACCGGCGTACGCTTCCCCTCCCGGCCCCCGCCCGGCTGGGCGGTGGAGGGCGGCGGGTGTGTAGAAGCCGGCCGCCTGTTCCCAGTGCTCCGGGCGGCAGCCGAGCATCAGGCGGGCGCCGTGCGCGCGGAGCCAGTTCTCCGTTCCCCCGCTCCAGGCGGCCAGCCGGTGCGCGAGGGCCGGAGGCATCTCCTCCGGGCCGTCGAGGACGAGGAGCAGGGGGCGGCCCGCCTCGTGGGCGAGTGCGGCCGCCCGTTCCGGGGTGGCGGTGGTGGCGTCACCGCGGGCGCCGGACGTGGCGACGATACGGCCGGCCTGGCGCAGGGCGCGGCCGACGGCGTCGGCGACGGAGGTGTCGTCGGCGCGCAGGTCGGCGCCGCGCAGCCAGAGGGTGGGGGCGGGCTCTGTTCCCCGGGCGCGGCGGGCGCAGTGGGCGGCGAGCGCCGTGGTGCGTCCCGTGCCGGGGACGCCGACGAGCGCGAGGACCTGTGCCCCGCCGGCGGTGAAGGCGGCGAACTCCCGGACGCACGCGGCGCGCTCGACGGGCTCGGGTGCTGCGGGCCAGGCCGCGGGGGTGCCGGCCGAGCCGGTGGAGGTGGCGGTCAGCTCCAGGACCCCGGCGAGGTTGAGATCGTGGCCGTAGCAGGGGACGGTGGCGGCGTTGCGCCGCAGCAGGTCACGCAGCGGGCGGGCGCACGCGAGCGGCAGGGCGTACCCGGCGGCTCGGTGGTCGCCGTGGAGGGCGGTGCCGAGGACGGCGAGGACGGCTCCGGTGACGGGGTCGAGGACGGGGCCGCCGGCAGCGTGACCGCCGCGGCGGAGGGCCTCGGCGCCCTCGGTGCCGATGGCGAGCTCCACGGCGTCGCCGAGGACGTGGAAGCGGTCCGTCGCGGTGTAGGTCACGCGGGCGGGAGCGAGCACCCGCGCCTCCCGCCAGCCGTGCGCGGCGATCCGCACGTAGGTGCCCGCCTCGATCTCCCTGCGGGCGCTGATCGGCAGGGGGCGCACGCCGAGTCCCTCGGTCCGTACGAGCGCGAGGCCCGACTCGGGAAGGGCGGTGACGGCGTCGCCGTCGACGCGGCATTCGCGGCCGCCCTGCGCGGCGCGCAGGACGAGTCGTGCGATCCCGTCGACGGCTTCGTGGCTGGTGACCACCGTGCCCCGGTCGTCGGCGACGAAGCCGGTCCCGCGCGGACGGCCCGCCGGATCACAGATCCGTACCAGCGTCGCCAGGTCCCCGCGTCCCATGGTGTCGACGGTAGGTCGGCGGTGATCATCCCGAGAAGCACACAGGCCGAACGCGCCCCCATGTGCACCCCCGTTTCACTCCGAGCGCCCGTCCGAAGGAGTGAATACGCGGCCTGACGTGGAGAGGAACCCTCCGGAGGGGGATCGTGGAGCGGGCACGCGCGCGGGGCCCCCGCACCCAAGGTTGTAGGACGGTCGCCCGGGGAGGGGGGGGCGGGGCGCCCCCCCGCCGACACCAACCA
>NZ_JBFASK010000043.1:0-43715 GCF_040677675.1 Streptomyces sp. NPDC053755
GACGCCGCGGGGCCCGCCCTCCGGGCGGACGGCGCCACTTTCGAAACACGCCCTAACCGGCCGCCCGGACGGCCGCCAGCGCCTTCCGTGCCGCCACCAGGACCGGGTCCCACACCGGGGAGAAGGGCGGGGCGTAGCCGAGGTCCAGGGACGTCATCCGCTCCACCGTCATCCGCGCGCTCAGCGCCACCGCCGCGATGTCCACCCGCTTGCCCGCGCCCTCGCGGCCCACGATCTGCACCCCGAGGAGCCGGCCCGTCCGCCGCTCGGCCAGCATCTTCACCGTCATCGGCGCCGCCCCCGGGTAGTAGCCCGCGCGGCTGGTCGACTCCACCGTCACCGTCACGTATCGCAGGCCGACCGCCCGGGCGTCCTTCTCCCGCAGCCCCGTCCGCGCGATCTCCAGCTCGCACACCTTCGACACCGCCGTCCCGACCACGCCCGGGAAGGTGGCGTAGTCGCCGCCCACGTTCGATCCGATGATCTGACCGTGCTTGTTGGCGTGGGTCCCCAGGGCGATGTGCCGCTCACGCCCCGACACCAGATCGAGCACCTCGACGCAGTCGCCGCCCGCCCACACGTTCTCGTGGCCCCGCACCCGCATCGCGAGATCGGTGAGGAGCCCGCCGTACGAGCCCGTCGGCAGGCCGGCCGCTTGGGCGAGTGTCGTCTCCGGCTCCACGCCCATGCCGAGGACCACCACGTCGGCCGGATACTCGGCGTCCTCCGTGGCCACCGCGCGGACGCGGCCGTCCTCGCCCGTGAGGACCTCCGTCACCGCCGCCGAACCGACCGTCGTGATGCCCAGACCGTCCATCGCCCGGTGCACCAGCCGGCCCATGTCCGGGTCCAGCGTCGACATCGGCTGCTCGCCGCGGTGGAGGACCGTCACTTCGTAGCCCCGCTTCAGCAGCGCCTCGGCCATCTCCACCCCGATGTAGCCCGCGCCCACGACGACCGCCCGCCGGCCGCGCGTCCCCTCCAGGGAGTCGAGCAGCGCCTGGCCGTCGTCAAGGGTCTGCACGCCGTGCACCCCCGGCGCGCCGATGCCCGGCAGCGCCGGCCGGACGGGGCGGGCGCCGGTCGCGATCACCAGCTTGTCGAAGCCCGTCCACGCCTCGCCGCCCGACTCCAGGTCCTGGGTGCGCACGCGCTGCCCGGCCAGGTCCAGTTCGGTCACCTCGGTCCGCATCCGCAGATCGATGTCCCGCGCCCGGTGCTCCTCGGGGGTGCGGGCGATCAGGTCGTCGCGCTCGTCGACGTCGCCCCCGACCCAGTACGGGATGCCGCAGGCCGAGAACGAGGCGAAGCGGCCCCTTTCGAAGGCGACGATCTCCAGCTGCGAGGGCTCCCGCAGCCGGCGTGCCTGCGACGCGGCGGACATGCCCGCCGCGTCACCACCGATGACCACCAGTCGTTCACTCATACGAACACGCTACGTCGAGGGGGCCGTTCAGTCCTGCCGCTGCGCCGGAGGCGCCGTGGGCAGGTCGGATCCCGGCATCGGGAAGGGGCGCGGGGGCAGCTGCGGTGCCGGACGGCGGGGCAGCCGCGGCTTGATCAGCCGGCGCCACACCACGTACAGCACAGCGCCCACCAGCATCCACGGGGCCAGGGCCGCCAGCACGACCAGGATCCAGGCGAGCGCCGTCACCAGCGCGTTCCAGCCGCCGGCGAGCGCGTCGAGGAAGCCCGGACGGTCCTCGTCCTCCGTCGCCCGCGCCGACTCCTTCTCGCTGAGCACCAGGGTCACCGTCGCCATCGTCGTACGGTCCTTCAACGACGCCTGCTGGGCCAGCAGCGCCTCCAGATCGGCCTGACGGCGGTTCAGCTCCCCTTCCAGGCTGACCACTTCGCCGAGCGTCGCCGCCCGGTCCATCAGCGCGCGCACCCGCTGCACGCTCGCGCGCTGGGTGGCGATCCGGCTCTCGACGTCCACCACCTGATCGGTGACGTCCTTCGCCTCCGCGGTGCGCGACAGGAGCCTGCCGGTGCCCGCCAGCTCGCTCAGGACCGCCTCGTAACGCTCCTGCGGCACCCGCAGCACGACCCGCGAGGTCGTGTGCGCGTCGTCGGTCCGCTCGGTCGACTCGTTCGCGACATGGCCGCCCGCGTCCCGCGTGACCCGCCGGGCCGTGGCCAGCGCCTTCGTCGCGTCCGCGACCTCCACGGACAGCTCGGCGGTACGGATGACGTGCTGCCGGGGCGCGGCGGGCTTGCGGGCCGCGGCTCCCTGACCCTGCTGCTCCTGCCCCGACGCTTCCGCGCTGTCGGCCGCGCCGCCGGCGCCCCGGGCACCCTCGGCCCCCTTGGCGTCGCTCAGGCTCGCCTTGTCGCCGGCGCCGTCCGACGCCGCGCAGCCGGTCAGTGCCAGTGAGGCCGCAAGGAACGCCACGGCCGCCATGCGTGCTCCACGCATCCGATTCCCCCCCAAGGGTGGTGGTGAGTGTCGCCGGTTCGACGTACGAGAGGGGGCGAGGGGTTGCCCTCGTCCGGTAGCGAAGTGATCACGTTCCGGCCTCGGAACGGCTCGGGCGGGGCGATTTGAGAGAGTGGACCCATGAACGCGGACACCACGGGCAGGTCGCTGGGGCACGTCGTCGTCGTCGGGGGCGGCATCGCCGGGCTCGCCGCAGCGCACCGGCTGGCCACGGCGGGCGTGCGGGTCACCCTCCTCGAAGGCGGCGACCGCCTCGGCGGCAAGCTGCTCGCCGGGGAGATCGCCGGCGCCCCCGTCGACCTCGGCGCCGAGTCGTTGCTCGCCCGGCGCCCCGAGGCGGTCGCCCTCGCGGGCGCCGTCGGCCTCGCCGACCGGCTCCGGGCACCGGCCACCACCACCGCGTCCGTGTGGTCACGCGGCGCGCTGATCCCCATGCCCAAGGGGCACGTGATGGGCGTACCGGGCGACGGCGGAGCGCTCGCGGGGCTCCTCTCCGACCAGGGCGTGCGCCGCGTCGGCCGGGACCTCGAACTGCCGCCGACCGACATCGGCGACGACATCGCCATCGGCGCGTACGTCGCCGAACGGATGGGCCACGAGGTCGTCGACCGGCTCGTCGAGCCCCTGCTCGGCGGCGTCTACGCCGGAGACGCCTACCGCATCTCCCTCCGGGCCGCCGTACCGAAGCTCTTCGACGCCGCCCGCGCCCACCCCACGCTCACCGAGGCCGTCCGCGCCGTGCAGCGGGCGGGGGCCGCGACCCCCTCCGACGCGGCCGGCGCGGCCACCGGCCTCGGCGGCTCCGCCTTCATGGGCATCGAGGGCGGCATCGGCACCCTGCCCGCAGCGGTGGCGGACGCGATCCGCGCGGCCGGCGGCGAGATCCTGACGCACGCCCCCGTGACGGAACTGCGCCGCGTGGCGGCGGGGGACGGTGGTGCGAACGGGGGGAGCGACACCGACGTGCCCAGCGGCCGCGTGGACGCCGCCGCCACCGCGGGGCTGACCTCCGCCACCGCGGGCCTGGCCTCGGCCGCCGTGGCCGGAGCCGCCGTGGCCTCCGCCTCGGCCGCCGCCCGGCTGTCGGCCGCCACCGCCGGCACGGACCGGGACACACGCTGGCGGATCGTCGCGGGCGACCGGGTGCACCACGCCGACGCCGTCGTCCTCGCCACGCCCACCTGGGCCGCCGCCGCGCTCCTCGCCGAGGAGGCGCCGGCCGCGGCCGCGCAGCTCGACACCGTCGAATACGCCTCGATGGCGCTCGTCACCTTCGCCTTCCGGCGGACGGACATCCTGCGCCTGCCCGGCTCCGGCTTCCTCGTGCCGCCCGTCGACGGACACACCATCAAGGCGTCCACCTTCTCCAGCCAGAAGTGGCAGTGGGTCGCGGACGCCGCACCCGACCTCTTCGTCCTGCGCACCTCCGTCGGCCGCTACGGCGAGGAGGAGCAGGTCCACCGCGAGGACGCCGACCTCGTCGCGGCCTCCGCGAAGGACCTGGCCGCCGCCACCGGTCTGGCCGCCCGGCCCGTCGCCACCGCCGTCACCCGCTGGATCGACGGCCTGCCGCAGTACCCGGTCGGCCACCTCGCCCGGGTCGCCCGCGCCCGTCGGGCCGTCGCCGAACTGCCCGGCCTCCGCCTCGCCGGGGCCGCGTACGACGGCGTCGGCATCCCCGCCTGCATCGCCTCCGCCCACCGCGCGGCCGACGAGATCCTGGACGGGATCGCCGGACCGGCGGCGGGGGAGGGGCGGCGGTGACGGCGGGAAGGACGGCCGGGGAGATCATCGCCACGTCGGAAACCACCGACCCTGGTGCGGGGCACTGTCCGTGACGGGCGAGAATAGGCGTATGAGTGCGCCCGAAAAGATCCCGAACGCCGGTAAGAAGGCGAAGGACCTCAACGAGGTCATCCGCTACACCCTGTGGTCCGTGTTCAAGCTGCGCGACGTCCTGCCCGAGAACCGCGCCGGCTACGCCGACGAGGTCCAGGAGCTCTTCGACCAGCTCGCCGCCAAGGACATCACCGTCCGCGGCACGTACGACCTCTCCGGTCTGCGGGCCGACGCCGACCTGATGATCTGGTGGCACGCCGAGACGAGCGACGAGCTCCAGGAGGCGTACAACCTCTTCCGCCGCACCAAGCTCGGCCGTGCCCTGGAGCCGGTCTGGTCCAACATGGCCCTGCACCGCCCGGCCGAGTTCAACAAGTCGCACATCCCGGCCTTCCTGGCCGACGAGACGCCCCGCGACTACGTGAGCGTCTACCCCTTCGTGCGCTCCTACGACTGGTACCTGCTGCCGGACGAGGACCGCCGCCGGATGCTCGCGGACCACGGCAAGATGGCCCGCGGCTTCCCCGACGTCCGCGCCAACACGGTCGCCTCCTTCTCGCTCGGCGACTACGAATGGCTGCTCGCCTTCGAGGCCGACGAGCTGTACCGGATCGTCGACCTCATGCGCCACCTGCGGGCCTCCGAGGCGCGGATGCACGTCCGCGAGGAGGTCCCCTTCTACACCGGCCGGCGCAAGAGCGTCGCCGAGCTGGTGACGGGTCTGGCCTGACGGCCGGACTACCGACCTGGTGACGACCCGGCGCCCAGCCGGGCCGTCGCCCCTCGACCCGGAAGATCAGACGGCGGACGGAGTTCCGTGCGCCGCTCCAGCGACACCGGGTCCGGCTCCGGGTGCGGCGCGCATGACGCGCGCCGCACCGGCGTCTTTCCGGGGACCTCCCCGGTGAGCAGGTACGTCTCCAGATGGCGGTTCACGCAGGCGTTCGGCCCGCCGCCGATCCCGTGCGTCCCCGCGTCCCGCTCGGTGACCAGCGCCGATCCGCGCAGCCTGCGCTGCAGCTCGAGGGCCCCCTCGTACGGCGTGGCCGCGTCCCGCTCGGCGGCCAGGATGAGCACCGGCGGCAGCGCCCCCTCCCCGGTCCGCACGTCCAGCGGCTTCTGGCGCGGCTCCTTCCAGTAGGCGCAGGGCAGGTTCATCCAGACGTTGTCCCAGGTCTCGAACGGCGCGATCTTCGCCAGCCGGGTGTTGTCCCGGTCCCACACGGCGAAATCCTCCGGCCAGGGGGCGTCGTTGCACTCCACCGCCGTGTAGACGGCCGTCCCGTTGCCCGGGTCCGGGCCGCCCTTGTCCGCCGCCGCCCCCTGGGGAACGGCCTGCTCGATCAGCGGCTTCGGGTCGCCCTTCAGATAGCGGGAGAGCGCGGCGGCCCGCGAGGGCCAGAACCCGTCGTGGTAACCGGCCTGGATCATGGCCGCGTGCAACTGCCCCGGGCCCACCTTCCCGCCCGCCGGCCGCGCCGCGAGTTCCACGCGGACCTTCTCGTAGCTCTCGCCCACCTCGTCCGCCGTGGACCCCAGGCCGTACACCGCGTGGTGCTTGGCCACCCAGGTGCGGAAGTCCGCCCACCGGCGCTCGAAGGCGAGCGACTGGTCGAGGTTGTTGACGTACCAGACGTGCCGGGGATCGGGGTGGACCGGCGCGTCGAAGACCATCCGGCGCACCCGCTGCGGGAAGAGCGTCGCGTACAGCGCGCCGAAGTACGTGCCGTACGAGGCGCCCATGTACGTCAGCTCCGCCTCGCCGAGCGCGGCCCGCAGCACGTCCAGATCGCGGGCGTTGTTGAGCGAGTGGTAGTGCCGCAGGCCCGCTCCGGTGCGCTGCGCGCAGCCCTGGGCGTAGGTCTTCGCCCGTGCGACGCGTTCCCGCTTGAAGACCTCGGACGGCTCCGACGGCGCCAGGGTGGGGCCCTTGGCGCGGTCGGCGGGATCCTGGCAGGACACCGGTGCGGAGCTGCCCGTCACCCCGCGCGGGGCGTAGCCGATCAGGTCGTACGCGGCGGAGATCCGCTTCCACGCCGGCGCCTTCGCGACCAGCGGGAACGACGTCGAGGAGGCGCCGGGGCCGCCGGGGTTGTACACCAGCGCGCCCTGGCGTGCGGAGGCCGGACCGGAGGCCTTGACCCGGCTGACGGTGAGCCCGATCCGGGTGCTGCCGGGGTCCGCGTAGTCGAGGGGGACCCGGACCGTGCCGCACTGGACGGACGAGGGGAGCTTCTCGGCCGCCGGGCACACGCCCCACTGGATGCCCTCGGTGGCGGCCCGGCCGGCGGCGGCGAGGAGGCCCCGGGTCTCGGCGGGCGGTGTGTCCAGGGCTCCGGCGGGGGCCACGGCCAAGGACGTGAGGACCATCGAGCCGAGGGCTCCGTACAGCGCGAGCGTTCTCATCGGCCCTACCCTTCGTACGCGCGCAGGCAAGCGGGAACAAAGGGATCGTTGGCGGGCGGAAGCGGGAAGTAAAGGACCGTCGCGTGGTGTCGGGGCGAATGCCCCCGACGCGCCCCCCCCCCCCGAGCGGGGGGACGCGTCGGCGGCAGGGCGGGTCAGCCGCTGGAGCCGCCGCCGCAGCTCGAACCGCTGCTGCTGGAGCACGAACTGCCGCCGGAGCTCGAACTGGAGCAGGAACTCCCGCTCGATCCCGAACAGCTGCCTCCGCCGCCCCCTCCTCCGCCGGAGCACGAGCCGCCGGAGCAGCCGGCCCCGCCGCCCCCGCCCGCGCCGCAGCCGCCTCCGCCGCTCTCGCCGCCCGCACCGGCCGCGCACCACACGGTGACCAGGGCCGCGTAGGAGTCGGTCGAGGACGAGTGGCTCCGGTGGGCCCGGCGGGCACCGCCGCCCGACGGGCGGGGGACGCGGATCCGGGCCGCCGTCAGCAACTGCTCCCGCAGCATCGGGTCCGGCAGGGCGCGCAGCCCGAAGAGGGCGACCAGATGGCCGGCGTCGGCGAGATGGCCGTGGTCCCGGCCGTACGCGGCGACGGCGCCGAGGCCCGCCGGGGTGATCCGGCGTGCGGCGATCGCTCCGCAGACGGCGGCCGTGACACCGGCCCCGATCAGGGCCGGCAGGACGATGAGGAAGAAGGGGACGGACAGGCCGCTGTCGTCGGGGCCGGCCATCTGGAAGACGGTGAGGATGAGCGTGAGGGGCACCATCGCGAGGCAGCCGATGCCCACGGAGACGCTCCAGCGGATCGCGGAGCGGCGGACGGGGGGCGTCACGATCAGCCCGCGTGCCGCCAGGCCGTCGCCGATCTCCTGCACGGCCGGGTGGCGCATCGTGACCAGCCGCAGATGGTGCAGCGCGCCGTGCGGGGCCCCCGCGTGCTCGTGGAGCAGGGCGCGCTCGACGTGGTCGTGGGCGGTGGGGCGCAGGACGGAGACGATCCCCGGGCCGCCGACCGCGATCCGGCCGTCCGCCTGGAGGGCGGCGATCGCGGCGTCGACGACCCTGGCCGGGCCGCCGTTGAGGAAGGCGGCCTCGTGGCGGTCGTGGACGGGTCCGCCGATGCCGGAGCGGGTGCGGGCGGTCCTGACGATCAGGACGACCACGGCCGCGGCGGCGGCCAGGTAGTACAGGACGGCGAGTGTGGTCATCGGTCTCTCACCTTCGTACGAGCGCGGCGCGGGCGGCCCGGGCCAGGCGGGTGACCCGGCCCGGCGGGCGGGAACCGGAACGGTCCTGCCACCACTGGGTGAGCCGGTGTCGGGCATCGGGGTCTTCGGGGTGTCCGGCGACGAGCAGGTGCTCGACGAAGTCGAGCGCGTCGCGTCGGTAACCACCGCTCATGGGACGGGACTTGGCGTAGGCGAGGAACGCGGGCCGGTAGCCGGCGGCGAGTATCTCCGGAAGCTCGGGGGCGACCTTGGCGATCACGTCGGCGCGCTTGGCCGCGAGCGCCCGGCTCTGCACCCCGAGCCTTCGCGCGTCGAAGCCCTCGGGCGCGGGGGTCCCGGCGACCAGCGCGGAGAGCAGCGCGGCCTGGGCGAGGGCGACGCGCTCCCGGGCGGGGGCGTGGTCCGGGTGGTCGGCGGCGTGACGCGGCGAGGGGTCGCCGGTGGCGGGGGCGGGCGTGGTGGCGGCCGTGCCGGAGCGAGTGCGGGCGTCGGCGTCGGCACCGGTGCGGCCCGTGACCACGCCGGAGCCCAGGGCGAAGCCCGGGTCGGCGCCGCGCCGGGTCTGGGGCCTGGCGGGGGCCGCCCCGACGCCCGGCCCGGGACCCGACACCCGGCCCGGGATCGTCGCCTCCGCCGCCGTGGGGGCCTGCGGCGGAGCCGGCGGGATCGGCATCGGGCCGCCGGAGACGCGGGCACCCGCGCCGATGAGCAGCGTGCCCTCGGCACGCGCCTCCCGGCGCGCCCGCCGGTGACGGCCCGCCGCCACCGTCTCGCGGATCGAGGACAGCTCCGCCGCCAGTTCCCCCGGCGGCGGGAAGTGGTCGTCCCGTTCCAGCAGGACGCCCGGCGGGGCGACCCGGGAGGCCAGGTCGGCCAGGACCGCGAGGACCGGAGCCGTCACCGGGTGGGCGTGGGTGTCGTGCCAGACGCCGTCGCGCTCCAGACCGCCCGCGACGTGGACGTACGCGATCGCCTCGACCGGGAGTTCGGAGAGGGCCTTCGCCGGGTCCTCGCCACGGTTGACGTGGTTGGTGTGGAGGTTGGCCACGTCGATCAGGAGCCGTACCCCCGTACGCTCCACGAGCTCCGCCAGGAACTGCCCTTCCGTCAGTTCCTCGCCCGGCCACGCCACCAGCGCCGCGATGTTCTCCAGGGCCAGGGGAACCGGCAGCGCGTCCTGCGCGATCCGGACGTTCTCGCAGAGCACGTCGAGCGCGTCCCAGGTGCGGGGCACCGGCAGCAGGTGCCCCGCCTCCAGGACCGGCGACGCGGTCAGCGGGCCCCCGGCCCGCACGAAGGCGATGTGCTCCGTCACCAGCGGCGCCCCCAGCGCCGTCGCCTTCGCCGCCAGCTCCGCGAGCCGCCCCGCGTCCGGCCGGTCCGCGCCGCCGAGCCCCAGGGACACGCCGTGCGGGACGACCGTGACCCCGCGCGAGCGCAGCCGCGTCAGGGAGTCGGGGAGGTGGCCGGCGCAGAGGTTCTCCGCGACGACCTCCACCCAGTCGACGCCGGGCAGCCCCTCCACCGCGTCCGCGATCTCCGGGCGCCAGCCGATGCCGATACCGAGTTCCGTCATGTCCCCCTCCTTCAGTCCCCGGTGTGATGGCCCCGCCGGATCCGTTCGAATCCAGCCGGAGGGACGTTCAGAGGTTGATTTGAGGTTCCGGGACCGGCGGGCCGTCCCCGCAGCTCTCACCGGCCGCGGAGCGGCTTGCCCGTGAAGCCGGGGGCGGTGGCCTGAAGGGCCGCCAGGGCAGCGCGTACGAGAGGGCGCGCCGGGGCAGCGCCCGCCGGTCGGCCCGGCGACCGGACGGGTCACCGGATACGACGGGACCGCCGCTTCCCGCGAAGCGGCGGTCGCACGGGCGTCGTCCCGGCGCCGGACGAGGTCCCTTCCCCGCCGGGCCGAGAGGGAGCCGGACGCGCGGTCCGGCCCTGGGACCGGTCCGGCGCGCGGCCCGGCTACGAGTGCGGTGTCACGATCCCCGCCTCCGGCACCGGGCGGGAGGTGAAGGACTGGTCCGTGCCCGAGGGCAGGACGGGCGTGGGGACGGCGGGCGACGGCACCACCGGCGGCCCGGTCGGGCTCGACGTCTTGCGCCCCGCGGCCTCGTTCGCCAGCGCGTCGAAGTCCACCATCCCGGTGGCCTCCAGCATGGTGATGTGGTCGAGCACGGTCTGGTTCGCGTCGCTCGCCAACTGGCGGATCAGTGTGTTGCGGGTGGTGTGCCGGACCTCGGCGACCAGCGCGAAGACCTTGCCGTGGGCGTTGCGCAGCAGGTTCGCGAACTTCCGCTCGTACTCCTCGCCGCGCGCCGCCGTCAGCTCCCGCAGCCACGCCTGCTGCTGCTCGGTGGGCTGGTTGGGCAGCTCCACGCCCAGCTTCGCCGCCACGGTCCTGGCCCGCCGGTCCAGGTCCGTGTGGCCGACGACCAGATGGTCGCCGCACTCCACGATCGCCCGGCTGGGCGCGCGCTCGATGGCCTGCTGGCCGGCCGGGAGCTCCCAGAGCCCGGCCAGCCGCACCTTCACCAGGAAGTCCCGGTCGGTGGCCGAGAGCGGACCCCATTGGGTGGCCACGGACGAGGCGTTGAGATTCGCCTCCCCGGTGCCGGAGCGGTCGGCATAGGACCAGACGGGGAAGGCGAGCGCGCCGACCGTGGCGACCAGCGCCGCGATGATGAGTGCCGTCCCGTTGACGCGTAGCGACAAGGTGTCTCCCGTACGTTCGGTGTACCGCAGACTGAACCGCCATCCGGGCAGCGGTTCAACCTCCTTGGCGATATGAGGAGATACGCACGGGGCGACGCGAGCGTTCAGTGACGGGCACACCGGATCCGGGACCTCCCGGCCGGCTCAGCCCACCGGCGGACCGGGAACCGGGAAGTCCGAGACCACCGTGCAGGAACCGGGGGCGATCTCCGTGAAACCGGCGTCCCGCACCACCGGCAGCCCGCTCGCCGTCAGCGCGGCCCAGCGTGCCGGGTCGGCCGTCCGCACCGCCAGCGGGAAACCGGCCTCGCGCCAGGCCTTGCGGTCCGGCTCCGGCATCTCCCACCAGAGCAGCTGCGCCCCGTGGCCGGCCTGTGCCATCGCCTTGCCCGCCGACATCTCCAGCTCGGGGTTGAGCCACAGCCGCGCGGCCCCCTCCGGCGCGGCGCCCGGCTCGGCGGGATCCTCCAGGTCGGTGCCCGAGACCTGGAGCTTGGCCAGTTCCCTGGGCCAGCCGTCCAGCGGGACCGGCGGGAACACCCGTACCTCCGCCTCCTCCCCGTGCACGGTGATGCCGGGGAGGGCGGCGGCCTTGCGCCACTCCGCGCCGCGCGCCCGGCGCACGACCTTGCGGATCCGGGCGTCCTGCCAGTCGTCCATGACTTCCGCCCACTCCCCGTCGCCGTGCGAGCGCTCGTCGGCGAGGATCGCAAGGACGGCGCGGGCGGCCGTCTGCAAGGCGTCGGTACGGGCGGGGGGTCCGGCCCGCTCGATCCGCACGACGAGGGGCAGGACGAACTGGGGCTTGTCGTCACGGGAATCGGTCTCGTTGCTGCTCACCCGGCAAGTCTGCCACCGCGGGCGACGGGCGATTCTTGTAGGAGCGACACCTTCCGGGTCAGGATGCACCTCATGAAGAGCGATCTGTTCTCCGGCGAGCACCTTGCCGAGGCCGCCGCGTATCCGGGGATGACCCTCCAGAACGCCAAGGCCGTCAAGTACACCGTCGACGGCGAGATGCACGCGCGCCAGGGCTCGATGATCGCCTTCCGGGGCGACCTCCGGTTCGAGCGCAAGGGGCAGGGCATAGGAGGCATGCTCAAGCGCGCCGTCACGGGCGAGGGCCTGGCGCTGATGGCCGTCCGCGGCCGGGGCGAGGCGTGGTTCGCGCACCAGGCGCAGAACTGCTTCATCGTCGAGATCGAGCAGCACGACTCGCTCACCGTGAACGGCCGGAACGTCCTCTGCTTCGATGCGACCCTCTCGTACGAGATCAGGACGGTGAAGGGCGCCGGCATGACCGGCGGGGGACTCTTCAACAGCGTCTTCTCGGGGCACGGGAAGATCGCCCTGGTCTGCGAGGGCACCCCGATCGTCATCCCCGTCACCCCGCAGGCGCCGGTCCACGTCGACACCGACGCCGTCGTCGGCTGGAGCGAGCGCCTGCAGACGTCGCTGCACCGCTCGCAGTCCTTCGGCTCGATGATGCGGGGCGGCTCGGGCGAGGCGGTCCAGCTCAAGCTGGAGGGCGAGGGGTTCGTCATCGTCCGGCCGAGCGAGCAGACCCCGCACAAGGCGTCGGCCAACTGACCACGCCGACGCCGCGACTGGAGCGGGTGGGCCGCCGCTACGGCCTGCGCGGGCCGTGGGTCCTGCGCGGGGCGGACCTCACGCTGCCCCCCGGCACCCTCGTCCGGATCACCGGAGGCAACGGCACCGGCAAGTCGACCCTGCTGCGGCTGGTCGCCGGCATCGACGCCCCCTCGGAGGGCCGGATCACGGGGAGGCCGGCGCGCACGGCGTACGTACCCGAACGCTTCCCGGCCGCCCTGCCGTTCACCGCGCGCGGCTATCTGCGCCACCTCGGCCGCGTCCAGGGGCTCGGCCGGGCGGAGGCGGCGGCGAGGTCGGGGGAGTGGCTGGACCGGTTCGGCGCGGGCGCCTTCGCCGACACCCCGCTCGCCGAACTGTCCAAGGGCAGCAGCCAGAAGGTCGCCGTCGCGCAGGCCCTCCTCGCGGACCCCGCCCTGCTGGTCCTGGACGAGGCGTGGACCGGCCTCGACACGGCGGCCCGCGAGGAGCTCGACCGCGCGGTCCGCGAACGGGTCGCGGCCGGCGCGGCGGTGGTCTTCGTCGACCACGACCCGCGGCGGCTCGCCGGGGAGCCGGACGCGGTCCACACCGTGGACGCGGGCACGGTGCGCCGGGTGCCGGCCCCGGCCGCCGTGTCCCCCGCCCTCCGGGCGCCGGACGCCGAGGCACCGGACACCCTGGGCCCAGCCCTCCGGGCCGACGCCGGGGCCTTCCGGGCACTCCCCGGCGCCCGGGTGCGCATCGTGGTCTCCGGCACGGGAGCGCTCCCCGAAGGGCTCCCGGGCAGCCCCGCCTCCGCCGTGGGCCCCGGCGGGACCACGGCACTCACCGTCGACGCGGCCCACTCCGACGCCGTGCTCCGCACGCTGCTGACCGCCCACCCCGCCTGGCACGTCCACGACGTCGGCACCGAGGGCGCACGGGTATGACCGCCCTGCTGCGCTACCACACCGCGCTCCTCGTGCGCTCCCAGCGCTGGCTCGCGCCCTTCCTGCTGTACTGCGCCTTCCTCGTCGTGGGCGTCCGGCCCGGGGAGCCGGTGCTCGGCGCCCTCGGTTACGCGGTGGCCGGGCTGCTCCCCGTGACCGGCTGGGCCGTACGGATCTGCCTGCACCAGGAACCGTCCGCCGCGCGCACCGTGGTGGCGGCCGCGGCGGGCCGGCGGCGGACCCACGCCGCGGCGGTCCTGGCCGCCACCGGATGCGCGGGGCTCGTCGGCACGGTCACGGCCCTCGCCGTGACGGCGGTGAGCGACCTCCGCGGGGCCGGCCCCCTCGAGGCCGGCGCCGCCGGTCTCCTCGGAGCGTCCGTCTGCGTCCTGACCGGCGCGGCCGTCGGCACCCTGTCCTCCCGCCCGTTCCTGCACGCCCGCGGGCTCTCCCTGGCGACCCTGGTCCTCGGTTCGCTGCTCGCCCTGCTGACCCGCGGCTCCCCGGCCGAACGCGCCGTCACGTCGCTGGTCACCGGCTCCCACACGGCGACCGTCCACCTGCCCTGGCTCCCCCTCGCCGGGGCCCTGGCCCTCATGGCGGCGACGGTGACCCTGTCATGCCGGGCCACGGCATGGCGCGAGTGAGTACCCTCGGATCCATGGACGAGGACCAGGCGGAGAAGACGCCCACCACCGCCCGGCCGCCGGTGCCTTCGGCGGCCGGGGAGCCCCGCGCCGACTGCGTCCTGTGCGGGAAGCCGACCGAACACCCCGAGTCGGCCAAGGGCATCACCCTCTGCCCGGTCTGCGAGTGGCGCGAGGCGGAGCGCACGGCCTGCTCCGGCTGACACGTCGTCCCGCAGCCCTCGCGATCAGTCCCTCCGCACCCCTGACGCCGTCGGGCCGAGGTGCCTTACTGTGTCCTCGGCCTTCACACTTTCCGCACGGGAGCAACCGCTCGATGAACGTTTCGCCGACGCCGACCGTCTCCGTGGTCATTCCCGTGCACAACGCGATGCCGTACCTGGAGCGGACGCTCGCGTCGGTGGCCCGGCAGAGCATCGGCCTGGACGCCATCGAGGTGGTGGCGGTGGACGACGGCAGTACGGACGGAAGCGGCGAGGCCCTGGACGCGTGGGCGGCCGGACACCCCGGGCGGACGACCGTCATCCACCAGGAGCCGTCCGGCGGCCCGAGCCGTCCGCGCAACGTCGGCCTCGACCACGCGACCGGCCGTTACGTCTTCTTCCTCGACGGCGACGACTGCCTGGGGCCACAGGCCCTCGAACGCCTGGTGGCCATGGCCGAGAGGAACGACGCCGACACGGTCCTGGCGAAGCTCGTCGGCGTGGGCCGGGTCATCCGCAAGGAGGTCCGCGAGGTCTTCGCCAAGAACGTGGACAAGGCGGACCCGGCGACCGTCTACTACACGCTCATGCCGTTCAAGCTGTTCCGGCGAGAGATGATCGAGCGCCACGGCCTGCGGTTCCCCGAGCACATGCGGATCAGCGAGGACCAGCACTTCGTCGCCCGCGCGTACCTGCACAGCACGGTGATATCGATCCTCGCCGACTACGACTGCTACTACCTGGTCAGGCGCGCCGACAACGGCAACATCACCCACGGCGGGCTCGACTACCCGACCATGCTCAGCCAGGCGGCCGAGCTGGTCGACATCGTCACCGGCCTCACCGAGCCCGGACCGCTGCGGGACCGCCTGGTGACCAGGCACGTCAAGGTCGAGCTGCTGCGCCGCTTCGACCGCCGCTACCTCGACGCCGACGAGGCGGGCCGCAAGGAGCTGGCCGACCTCGCCGCTCCGCACGCCCACGCCTGGGTCACACCGGGGGTCCTCGGCCGGCTCGACGTCGCCGAGCGGCTGCGCGTGCACTGTCTGCGCGAAGGACTCCTGGACGAACTCGCCGAGGTCGTCGCCTGGGATCTGGCCGGCCGACCGGGCAAGGCGGTCCTCCGCGACGGCAGGCTGTACGCGGCGGCACCCTTCCCGCCGGCCTCCTCCGCCGCCTACGAGGAGCTGTGCGACATCACCGACGTGGCCCTGGGCGCCAGCCCGCGGCGCCGGGTGGACGAGCTCACCTGGCATGGCACCGTCGTCGAACTGGCCGGATACGCCTACCTCGACCAGGTGGACACCGACGCCCTGGAGACCGAGGTGGTCCTGCGCCACTCCGGCACCCGCCGCGAGATCGTGGTCCCGGCACGCCGGGAGGAGTCCCCGCACCTGACCGTGAGCCGGGGCAAGGAGACGTACGACTACGGCCTCGCCGGCTTCCGGGTGGCGATCGACGTCGCCGAGGCCGCCGACGGCGGCCCGCTCGACCACGGCGTCTGGGAGGTCTCCCTGCGCTGCACGGCCCACGGGCTCTCGGCTCGTGGGGGACTGGGCGGCGCCCTCGGACCCGACGTGCCCCGGCAGGCCGACCGGCGGACGGTCGCCCTGCCCGCCGCCGAGGGCAGGGCGCACACGGTGAGCGTCGGGCCACGCGAAGGGCAGCTCGCCGTGCAGATCCGCCCCGTGCCTCAGCCGCCCTCCACGCTGGCCCGTGTCAAGAACAAGCTGGGCCGGGCCGTCCGCGTCCCCCGCCAGCGGAACGGCTGACGCGGAGCCACGCACCGCGTCCCGGCCACGGCCGGGCCCCCCGACCACGCGGCGCCCTCGGCGCCCGCTCCCCTGACACGCCGAACCCGTTCATGGCGGCCGGGCGCACCATGCCCGGCCGCGCACTCTGGAGACACAGTTGAAGACAGACCTGCCCCTGGAGACGGCCGCGCCGGCTCCGGCCGAGAGGCGTGCGCCGTCCCGGCGCACCCCCCAGGAACTCGCGGGGCTGCGGGCCCGCCGCTGGGGTCCGGCGGCCGGGGAGATCGCGGTCGGGCTGCTCACGGCGCTCGGGTTCGCGTACTGGGGACTGACGGTCGGCAACAGCCCCGTCACCCGGGTCGGGCAGGTCAGCGGGCTGTCGAACCTCCAGTTCCGGCTCGCTCTCGTGATCCTCGTGATCGTCGCCGTGGTGGGCTGGGCGACCGTGCGCGGCAGCGCGCGGGTGCGGGCCGTGACCGTGCGGCTCGCCGCCGCGGCCGTCGCCGGACTGGGCACCGGGTTCATCGGCGCCGCGCAGGTCTTCGCCCTGCGGGGGACGCCCTGGCCGCTGAACGGTCCGTACGGGGACAACAACCGCATCCTCGGATGGGCCGAGGAGGTGCTGCACACCGGCGCGATGGACGCTTTCTATCCGCCCGCCGTTCCCTACACCATCGGCTATCTGGCCAAGGCCGGGCTCTTCGACGGTGAACCCGCGCTGGCCTTCAAGTGGGTGTTCATCGCCCTCGTGGCCGTCACCGGGCCCGCGGCCTACCTGCTCTGGCGGATGTGCGTGGGGCCGCTGCCCGCCCTCGCCCTGGGGCTGCTGCCCGCCCTGCAGCAGACGCTCCCGCACAAGCCGTACAGCCCGCTCGTCCTCGTCCTGATCCTGCCGCTGATCGCGAAGCTGCTGCTGTGGCTGCGCGCCTCGCCGCACTTCACCACCCGCGGCACGGCCCTGCGCGGCGGTTTCCTCGGCCTGCTCTTCGGCCTCCTCTTCCTCGTCTACTCGGGCTGGCACCTGTGGTCGCTGCCGGGTGTGCTCGTCGCCGTCCTCTTCTTCTTCCCGTGGCGCACCGGCCGGCTGAGCGGTCTCCTCCTCCTCGGCAGCTCCCTGATCGGCTTCCTGCTGGTCGCGGGCGTCTACCTGCGCGTCCTGCTCGGGGCGACGAGCACCCGGGACCAGTGGTGCTCGGGCTACACGCTCACCGAACCGGCGTACATCGGTACCACGCCGCTGAGCAGCCGCGCCTGGGACGAGCCGGGGGAGTACCCGGGCTTCGGAGAGTTCTCGGGTCTGCACATGTACGCCGTGATCGTGCTGATCGGCCTGGGCTTCGCCGTGGCGCTCGGCCTTCGCAAGGCCGTGGTCGTCGCCCCGCTCGCCTGCTTCGGCAGCGCGTGGCTCGTCCGCTTCTGGCTGGCCGGCCACATGGAGGCCGACCAGCAGGTGCAGCTCTTCCCGCGCACGATCATGCAGATCCAGGTCACGCTGACCGCCCTCACCGTCCTCGCCTGCGTCCTCGCCGCACAGCGGCTCGTGCCCCTGGTGCAGCGGCTGCGGGAGGCCGAGGGACCCGAGGCGGCGCGGCCCGAGGCGCGGCGGTTCACCGCGGTCGGCGTGCTGCTGGCGATGGCGCTCGCCGGCGGCATGATCGGGTCCTTCTTCGGCAACCAGTACCTGCCGACCCACCCCGACGAGAAGCTGGCGGGGACGCTGGCCTGGCAGGCCCACCAGTTCCGCAAGCCGGACGGCGACTGCCCCAAGTACGCCAACCTCGGGAAGTGCAAGCCCTTCCCGGAGCGCACCGTCGCCGAGCAGCCGGTCGAGGTGGAGCGGATGGTCTGCGAGTACCCGTGGCGCAAGGCGACCGCGGACGGTTCGATCATGCTCACGCTGCTCACCCGCCCCTGACGGGGCGCTAGCCGCCCATCAGCTCCGAGACCTTCACGAAGCGGTAGCCCCTGGCGCGGAGTTCCGGGACGATCCGGCGGATCGCCTGTTCCGTGACGGGGGCCGCGCTGCGCGTGCAGTGCAGGACCACGAGCGAGCCCGGCTTCACGCCGTCGAGGACCTGCCGGGCCACGGCGTCGCCGTCCTTGGCGAAGGCGTCGCCGCTGACCACGTCCCACTGCACCGCCGTCACCTTCGCGGGCGCGAGGGCGCGCAGCGCGTCGTCGTCGTAGCAGCCGCCGGGGAAGCGGAAGTACGGCACGACATTGCGCGCCCCCGCCGCGCGAAAGGCGTCGAAGGCCCGCCGGACGTCGGCGGTCATGTCCTCTACCCCGACCCTCGGCAGGCCGTAGCAGGGGGAGGCGAAGGAGTAGTGGCTGTAGGAGTGGTTGGCGATCTCGAAACGCGGGTCGTTGCCGATGGAGCGGGCCTGGTCCGGGTACTCCTCGGCCCAGCGGCCCGTCATGAAGACCGTGGAGTCGACGCGCAGCCGGCGCAGAGTCTCGATCAGCTGCGGGTTGTCGAACCGTTCCCCGGCCGCCGCGCGCGGGCCCTGGTCCGCCGTCATGTCGGCGTCGAAGGTGAGCGCGACGACCTTCTCCGCGCCCTCCCCGGTCCGGCGCGTGTACACCGGCGTCAGGCCGCCGGGGCCCGGCGCCATGGTCGGGGGCTCCTTGCGCCCGCGCGCGGGGCCCGGCGCGGCCCCGGGGCTCGGACCGTCGCTCCGCGCGTCGGCGGGGCCGCCGCTCCGGCGGGGGACCGGGCTGCCGCTCGGGCCGTCGCTGTCGCTCGCGGGGGCGCTCGCCGCGGGGGCGGTGGGCACGCCGGCCGGGCGCGCGGCGGTGGAGGTGTCGGCGCTCCCCCCACCGCAGCCGACAAGAACGGTGCCCAAGAGAACAAGCGCCGACATTCTTCGTGCAGAAATGGTCACTCACGGAAATTAGCTGATTAATCAGCGAGCAATCGTCTCCGGCACTCGGCGACGTCGAAGTCGCCCTCCGGATACCGCGGGTCCAGCGCCCGCAGGTGTTCCAGGAGCAGCGTGCCGACGGCCCAGTTGCGGTACCACTTGCGGTCCGCCGGCACCACGTACCACGGCGCCTCGTCCGTCGAGCAGCGTTCGAGGGCGATCTCGTACGCCCGCCGGTACGCGGGCCACCGCTCCCGCGCGTCGATGTCGCCCGGGTCGAACTTCCAGTGCTTCTCCGGCTTGTCGAGCCGCTGCAGGAGACGCTCGCGCTGCTCCTCGTACGAGAGGTGGAGGAAGACCTTGACCACCGTGACCCCGTCGTCGGTGAGGGACCGCTCGAAGCGGTTGATCCGGCCGTAGCGGTGGCTCAGCTCCCGGCGGGGGGCCAGCTCGCGGACCCGCGCGACGAGCACGTCCTCGTAGTGCGAACGGTCGAAGATCCCGATCTCGCCCGGCAGCGGCAGCGCGCGTTCGATCCGCCAGAGGAAGGGATGGCTGCGCTCCTCCGCGGTGGGCGCCTTGAAGGCCCGGACGCGGCAGCCGGAAGGGTTGAAGCCGCCGATCACGTGCTTGATCGTGCCGCCCTTCCCGCTGGTGTCCATGCCCTGCAGGACGAGCAGCAGCCGGCGGCGGTCGCCGGCCGTGCTCGCCGCGTACAGGCGTTCCTGGAGCTCGGCCAGCTCGGGCGCCATCAGGGCGGTGGCCCGCGAGCCGGCCGCCTTGTCCGCGGGCCCGGCCGACGGATGGCGCGAGGTGTCGTACGCCGAGAGGTCCACCGGCTCGCCGACGGGCACCCGCAACAGGTCCCGCAGGCGCGCCGCGCGCGCGGGAGCCGGAGCCGGGCCGCCCGACGTCCCCGTCCTCCGCGTGCCCTTCCTCGACGCCGCGTGCGTCGGCGTCCCGGTCTTCTCCGTGGCCTTCGCCTTCTTCGGCACCCGCGCCCCTTCCCGTCCGCCCCTCGCCTCCGCCTTCCCCCGATCATCCGGCGGAACCGACCGCCCCGCGAGCGCCGGCCTCCGGGCGGCGCGTCCCCTCAGGGCCTCAGCGCCACGGGCCGCGCACCGCGAACGTCGTCCCGGGGGTGTAGCAGTTGACGTACATCGTCCGGCCGTCCGGAGAGAACGTGACGCCCGCGAACTCGCCCCACTCCGGGGCCTCGGGCGTGCCGATGTTCCGGGCTCCGCGCGCCATCGCGTAGACCTCGCCCTTCCGGGTGAGGCCGTACACGTGCTGCGCGCCGTCGCCGTCCTCGCAGACCATCAGGCCGCCGCCCGGTGCCAGGCAGATGTTGTCCGGTGACTCGCCCGGCAGCCGGATGTCGGTGCTCGGGCCGAAGACGACCACGAGGGTGAGCCGGCGGCGGTGCGGCTCGTACTTCCACACCTGGCCGAAGTGGGTGGCCCCCGAGCCGTCGGTGGCGCGGGCGAAGCTGGAGACGAAGTAGACCGCCCGCCCGCCCCAGTAGCACCCCTCCAGCTTCTGCGCGTGCGTGATGCCCTTCGCGCCGAAGTCCTGGAGGCGGATCGGGGTCTCCGCCGCCTGCGGGTCCGGTACGGGCACCCACTCGACGCCGTCGAAGCACGCGCCCGTCTCCTGGATCACCGAGAGGTCGGGGACGCCGGGCACCCGCATCGCCTGGAGCGTGCCGCCGGCGCGCAGCGAACCGGTGCCGCCCAGCGGCTTGTGGGGCAGGAAGCGGTAGAAGAGGCCGAAGGGGTGCTGGAAGGCGTCCTCGGTCTCGTACACGATGCCGCTGCGCGGATCGACGGCGATCGCCTCGTGCTGGAAGCGCCCCATCGCGGTGAGCGGGACGGCTCCCGTCCGGTGCGGGTCGGCGCCGTCGACCTCGAAGATGTATCCGTGGTCCTTGGTGTAGCCGGCGGTGCCGGCCTTGTCCTCGGTCTCCTCGCAGGTGAGCCAGGTGCCCCAAGGAGTCGGGCCTCCCGCGCAGTTGACGGCGGTGCCGGCGATCGCGACGCGCTCGCCGAGGACGTCGTTCCGGGCGTCCAGTTCCAGCGCCGTGCAGCCGCCCTTGGCGGCGGGGTCGTAGGTCAGGCCCGGGACGGTGGGGACGCCGATGCGGCCGGTCGCCCGGTTCTCGTGGTTGCGGACCAGGTGCACGCGTCCGCGGCGGCCGGCGAAGGCGCCCATGCCGTCGTGGTTGCTCGGGACCGGGCCCTCGCCCGAGCGGAGCGGGTCGCCCTCCCGGGAGAGGACCTTGTAGCGGAAGCCCTCGGGAAGGTCGAGCAGTCCGGCCGGGTCGGCGACGAGCGGGCCGTACCCGCCACCGCTGCTCGCGGCCGCGCTCCCGGCGAAGAGCTCGGAGAGGGCGCCGGTGAAGGCGATCCCCGCGACGGACGCCCCGGTACGGGACAGGATCTGACGTCGTGTTGCGGACATGAGGCGGCAACTTCCTGTTGGCGGACAGGACAGATGGTGACGTGCGACCCGCATGTGTGTATCACGCGCTGTGGTGACACGTGAACCATGCGGGCCGACACGGCCTCATGTGGCGGGAGGGTCAGGCGAGTTCGGCGGTCAGCGTGATCGTCGTCCCCGCGAGCGCCTGGCTCACCGGGCAGTTCTTCTTGGCGTCCTCGGCCAGGGACCGGAACTCGTCCGCGTCCAGGCCGGGAACCTCGCCGCGGACGGTGAGGTGGCTGCCCGTGATGCCCTGGCCGGGCACGAAGGTGACGTCGGCCTTGGTCTCCAGGCGGGTGGGCGCGTTGCCCGCCTTGGCCAGGATGTTGGAGAACGCCATGTTGAAGCAGGAGGAGTGCGCGGCGGCGATCAGCTCTTCCGGGCTGGTCTTGCCGTTCGGCTCCTCGGTGCGGGCCGGCCAGGACACGGGGTACGAGCCGATGCCGGAGGAGTCGAGCGAGACGACGCCCGAGCCCTTGAGGAGGTCACCCTCCCAGACGGCGTGAGCGGTGCGGGTAGCGGCCATGATGAATCCCTTTCGATCGGGTATGGCCCCCAACCTACTGCCCCACCAAGCCCTTCGCGTCCCGCGCCAGGGCGGTGAGCCGGGAGATCGCCCGGAAGTACTTCTTCCGGTACCCGCCCTTCAACATCTCGTCACTGAACAGCCGGTCGAAGGGGAGCCCGGAGGCGAGCACCGGGACCTCGCGGTCGTACAGCCGGTCGGCCAGGACGACGAGCCGGAGCGCGGTCGACTGGTCCGGGACCGGCCGCACGTCGGTCAGGCAGACCGCGGTCACGTCGTCCGTGAGGGCGCCGTAGCGGCTGGGGTGCACCTTGGCCAGGTGGTCGAGCAGATGGGGGAAGTCGTCGAGCGAGGCGCCCGGCGTCGCGTACGCCGCTCGGGCGACCTGCTCGTCGGAGAACGGGGCCGGCGCCTCCGGCAGTCCGCGGTGGCGGTAGTCCTCGCCGTCGATCCGCAGCGGCCTGAAGTGGGCGGAGAGCCCCTGGATCTCGCGCAGGAAGTCGGCCGCGGCGAACCGGCCCTCGCCGAGCTTGCCCGGCAGGGTGTTGGAGGTGGCGGCCAGCGCCACACCCGCCTCGACGAGCCTGCTGAGCAGGGAGGAGACGAGCACGGTGTCGCCCGGGTCGTCGAGTTCGAATTCGTCGATGCACAGCAGCCGGTGCCCGCTCAGGGTCGTCACGGTCTGCTGGAAGCCGAGCGCGCCGACGAGGTTGGTCAGCTCGACGAAGGTGCCGAACGCCTTGAGCCCGGGCTCGGCGGGGGTGGCGTGCCAGAGGGAGGCGAGCAGGTGGGTCTTGCCGACGCCGTACCCGCCGTCGAGATAGACCCCGCGCGGCCCGGCCGGAGCGGCGGGCTTCCTGGCGAACCAGCGGCTGAGGGCCGGCCGCTTGCCGGCGCCGGAGGCGTGGGCACCGCCGAGCCCCTCGGCGAAGCCGCTCAGGACCCGGACCGCCTCGGTCTGGCTCGGCTGGTTCGGGTCCGGTATGTACGTGTCGAAGCGCACGGAGTCGAACCGCGGCGGCGGCACCATCTCCGCCACGAGCCGGTCGGCGGGGACACGCGGCTCTCGGGCGCAGAGCGAGAGGGGGGCCGCTTCCGTGGAAGCCGCTTCGGTAATGGCACGGGTCGACACAGTTCCCCACTCTAAGCGCCGTGTCAGACTGCGGGGATGCGACGCCTGTTCCCTGTGACGGACATGACAGCAGCCGATGCGGCGGCCGGGGACCGGGAGTGGTCCCTCGACGAGCTGGCCGACGCCTACCCGTACCCGGAGGGTGACGGCGCGTGGCTGCGCGCCAACATGGTCTCCTCCCTCGACGGCGCGGGGCAGCACGACGGCCGCTCCCAGCCCCTCTCCTCCGACACCGACATGCGGATCTTCGGCACGCTCCGGGCCCTCGCCGACGTGATCGTCGTGGGGGCGGAGACAGTACGTCTGGAGGGGTACCGCCCGGCCCGGGCGCGGGAGGCCTTCGCCGCCCGCCGGGCCGCCGCCGGGCAGGGGCCCGCCCCGGTGATCGCGGTGGTCAGCGCCTCGCTGGACCTGGACTTCTCGCTTCCGCTCTTCACCCGGCCGCTGGTGCCGACGCTGGTCCTGACCGGAGCGGCGGCGGACCCCGAGCGGGTGAACGAGGCCGGGAAGGCGGGCGCGGAGGTGGTGGTCGCGGGCGACGGTCCGGGCGTGGACCCGGCCCGGGCGGTCGCGGCGCTCGCGGAGCGCGGTCTGCGGCGGCAGCTGACCGAGGGCGGCCCCCGGCTGCTCGGCCAGTTCGTGGCGGCGGACGCGCTCGACGAACTGTGTCTGACGGTCTCGCCGACGATGACGGCGGGGGACGCCCAGCGGATCGCCGGCGGCCCGCCGGTGGCCGTTCCGAAGCGCTTCGCCGTGGCGTCGGTACTGGAGGAGGCCGGGTTCCTCTTCACCCGCTACCGTCGGATCTGACATGAAGCGGAATTTGCCGTTCCGGTTAGCCGCCGCTGGGCACACTTACTCTCGCAGACCCCGTGTGGGCACGGGGAAGGATGGTTTCCGCAGAAGGGCTCCTGAGGTGTTCACAAGCGTTTTGATGATCGAGAAGCCCCTGACGTCGGTCGACGTGGAGTTCGTCACCACCCTGCACGGCGACGAGGGGGTTTCCTTCATCGTGCTGATGCAGCCGCGCGGTGACCAGGCCGATGTCCTGCTGCGCGCCATCGACGACGTCGCGATGGGCGAACTGAAGGAGGCCGCCCGCGAGGGCGACGAACCGGAGGGCAAGGAGGCGCGACGCCCCGCGGAGGTCGCCCTGGAGTACTCCCTCCAGGCGCTCCGCGCCGCCGGCTGCGAGGCGGTCGGCCAGGTGGTCGAGGACCATCCGCTGACCATGATGAAGTCCGTGGTCGAGGAGGCCGACGCCGACGAGGTGATCGTGCTGACCGCCCCGCACTACGTGGAGGAGTTCTTCCACCGGGACTGGGCCTCACGAGCCCGCCACAAGGTCGGCGTGCCGGTCCTGAAGCTCTTCGCGCACAGCGAGGAGCCGGAGGCGGGGTGACGGCCGGCGGGAGCCGGGGCCGAGGGCCGGCCGTGGTCCGGGCGGCCCGCCCGCGGACCGTCCGGGCCCCGCGCGCCGGGCCGTCCCGCTCTCGCCGGGCCCTCCGGTGGCGGGCCGGCCGGGGTCAGGACCCCGCCGGACGGGCCGCGGCCCGCGCCGAACGGGCCGCTCCGCTCCGTTCCCGCCCGGCGCGCGGGGCCCGCGGTGTGCGGCGCCCGGGGTGTGCGCCGCGAGCCACTAGGCTGGGGACCTCCTGTACGCCGCACTCCGGGGAGAGATCCGCATGGCATCCGCCATCCCTGCCGCCGCCGCCGTCCCAGCCACCATGGAACGGCCGCACTTCATCGGCATCGGCGGTGCCGGAATGTCGGGCATCGCGAAGATCCTCGCCCAGCGCGGCGCGAAGGTCGCCGGCAGCGACGCCAAGGAGTCCGCGACCGCCGAGGCGCTGCGAGCCCTCGGCGTCACCGTCCACATCGGCCACGCCGCCGCCCACCTCGCCGACGACGCCTCCGCCGTCGTCGTCTCCAGCGCCATCCGCGCCGACAACCCCGAGCTGGTCCGCGCCGCCGAACTCGGCATCCCCGTCGTCCACCGCTCCGACGCCCTCGCCTCCCTCATGGACGGCCTGCGCGCGATCGCGGTCGCCGGCACGCACGGCAAGACCACGACCACCTCGATGCTGGCCGTCGCCCTGACCGACCTGGGCCTCGACCCCTCGTACGCCATCGGGGGCGACCTCGCCGGCCCCGGCACCAACGCGCGCCACGGCGCCGGGCAGGTCTTCGTCGCCGAGGCCGACGAGAGCGACCGCAGCTTCCAGAAGTACGACCCCGAGGTCGCGATCGTCCTCAACGTCGAACTGGACCACCACGCGAACTACGCCTCCATGGACGAGATCTACGAGTCCTTCGAAGCGTTCACCGCCAAGATCCGCCCCGGCGGCACCCTGGTCGTCGGCGAGCACTCCGGCGCCCGCGAACTGGCGGCCCGGGTCGCGGACCGCGAGGGCCTGGACGTCGTCACCGTCGGCGAGTCCGAGACCTCCGACGTGTGGATCCGCTCGATCACCCCGAACGGCATGACCAGCGAGGTCGTCGTCGTCCTCGACGGAGCCGAGCACACCTTCACCGTCTCGGTCCCCGGCCGCCACTACGCCCACAACGCCGCCGCGGCCCTCGCCGCCGGCGCCCGCGTCGGCATCGACCCCGCCGAGCTGGCCCAGGCCCTCACCGCGTACACCGGCGTCGGCCGCCGCCTCCAGCTCAAGGGCGAGGCGGCCGGCGTGCAGGTCATCGACTCGTACGCGCACCACCCCACCGAGATGACCGCCGACCTGGAGGCCATGCGCGGCGCCGCCGGGGGCGCGCGCCTGCTGGTCGTCTTCCAGCCGCACCTCTTCTCCCGCACCCAGGAGCTGGGCAAGGAGATGGGCGACGCCCTCGCCCTCGCCGACGCCTCGGTCGTGCTCGACATCTACCCGGCCCGCGAGGACCCCCTCCCCGGCGTCACCAGCGACCTGATCATCACCGCCGCCCGCACGGCGGGCGCCGACGTGACGGCCGTCCACGACAAGGACGCCGTCCCCACGGTGATCGCGGGAATGGCCAAGCCCGGCGATCTCGTTCTGACCATGGGCGCGGGCGACGTCACGGACCTGGGCCCGCTGATCCTCGCCCACCTGGCGAAGTAGCAGAGGGAGTGAGCTGATGTCGTACGACGTCGAGAAGCCGGACGAGCAGTGGCGGGCGGAGCTGACCCCGGCGGAGTACCAGGTACTCCGCCAGGCCGGCACCGAGCCGGCCTTCCGGGGTGAGTACACCGACACCACGACCAAGGGCGTCTACTCCTGCCGGGCGTGCGGAGCGGAGCTGTTCACCTCCACGGAGAAGTTCGAGTCGCACTGCGGCTGGCCGTCCTTCTACGACCCGAAGGACTCCGACGCCGTCGAGCTGATCGAGGACCGCTCGCACGGGATGCTCCGCACCGAGGTGCGCTGCTCCCGCTGCGGCTCGCACCTGGGCCACGTCTTCGAGGGCGAGGGCTACGCCACCCCCACGGACCAGCGCTACTGCATCAACTCGATCTCCCTGCGTCTGACGCCGCAGTCGGACGAGGGCTGAGGGCACTCCTCGCGCGGGCGTCCCCCGCGCGCGGGCCTTCGTAACCGCCCGGGCCGGTCCGGCCCGGGCGGGCGAGCCGTTCAGCCGGCCGGCCCGCCCGGCAGGGCACCGCCTTCGACGACGTCGGGCGGAGAGAACATGTCCGGGACGACGGCCGCGCCCGGGGCGTTGCTCACCCCGATCACCGCGTTGCGGGTCCGGTAGGCGTTCGGCATCAGGTAGTACCCCTCCAGGTAGCCCGCCTCGTGGGCGCCGCAGTACCCGTGGGCCGCGACGCTCCGGAGCGGGGTGCCGAACCGCTCGCGCGCCCGCTCCCATCCGTCCGTGACCCTGAGCGCGACCAGCGTCGTGGCCCCCGAAGAGGCCAGAGCCACCAGCTCGGCTTCCATGGCGTTCTCCCCCGTGGACAAGGCAGTTCGGTCATGCGGTGACGATTCCGGATCGCCTGCGGTGACCGGCCGCGCCCGCTTGCCCGACCGGTGTGCCAGGAGTGAGGATCCGGAGGATCGATCGGTGATCGACCCTGGGGAGGGGAAATGATCAAAGGGGCCAACGCCTTCGTGCCGACGGTGCCACTGCGCATCGCCGTACGGGACGGGGTGGACGTCACGGCACTTCTGCTGACGGAGCGGGGACGCGTCCGGGGGGACGGGGACGTCGTGTTCCACGGAGCACCGCTCCATCCCTCGGGCGCCGTACGGCTGCTCGGGGACGAGAACGGTACCGGGTGGCTGGAGGCCGCCCTGCCCGTCGTGGAGGAGGGGATCGTCCGCGTCCTCGTCGTCGCGTCGACCGAGCGCGGCTCCCTGCGGGACGTGGACGGCCTGTCCGTGGAGGCGTTCGCGCCGGACGGTACGCCGGTGGCGCGGTACGACGTCAGCGACGCCGGCGGGGAGACGGCGATGGTGCTGGCCGAGCTGTACCGGCGGGCGGGCGGATGGAAGTTCCGGGCGGTGGGGCAGGGGTACGTGAACGGCCTCGCCGGCCTGGCGACGGACCACGGCGTGGACGTGGCGGAGGCGCCCCCTGTCCCGGCGCCGGTGCCGTTCCTGCCGCCGGCTCCGACTCCGGCTCCCACGGCGTTCCACCCGCCGACTCCGGCTCCGGTCGCGTACCAGCCACCGGTTGCCCCGCCGCCCGTCGCGTACCAGCCACCGGTTCCGGCTCCCACGCCGTTCCACCCGCCGGCTCCGGCTCCGGTCGCGTACCAGCCTCCTGCGCCGCCGCCGGTGCCCTTCCAGCCACCTGCTCCCGCTCCGGGCGCTGCTCCGGGGCCCGCCCCCTGGACCTACGGGGCCGTCTTCGCGCCGTACACGCAGACCGGGCGGGACAACGACGTGATCACGGTGGACGGGCTGCCGCCCGGGCCGGTCATCGTCGATCTCGCCGTCCGGGGTGACGGATACACCGGCCTGTGGCCCCTCACCCGGTTCAACAAGGAGGGTGACACCCTCGTCAACAGCACCGAGGACGACTACCGGGGCCGCGTGCTCGCCCACGTCCCCAAGAGCGGGCGACTGCGGTTGCAGCTGAAGGCCGACGGGCCCTGGGAGCTGCGGGTGCTTCCGCTCGCCGCCGCGGCGCTCCTGACGGAGCGGCAGCTGGAGTCGAGAGGACCCGACGTCCTCCTCCACACCGGAGGGACCGCCGATCTCGTCCTCCACTACCGCGGTGACGACAACCTCATCGTCAACCTCTACGAACTCGCGCACCACGACGACCCCACAGCCCTCCCGTCGGACGAGAACGTCGTCAACGAGATCGGCAAGAGGCGGGATACCGTGCCGCTCCCCGAGGGCCCGCTCGTCGTCCAGCTGGAGATGGCGGACGGCCCGTGGCGGGCGCAGCTCAAGCACCTGGAACCGCACAGCACGCCGTCGGACGGTGTGACCCCGGCCGGAGTGACCGACATACGCGAGGCGCAGAGCTGGGGGCGGCGGGGCGGGCACTGAGCGTCCTACCGCTCACCCCGCCCCGCCGGGGTGACTCAGGCGTGGGCCGCGTGCGGGAGGAACGCGGCCCATGCGGTGGGGGCCAGGGCGAGCTGGGGGCCCTGGGGGTTCTTGGAGTCGCGGACGTGGACGGTGGTGGGGCAGGAGGCGACCTCGACGCAGTCGTCGTCGCCACCGCTGCTGTAGCTGGACTTGCGCCAGGAGAGCGCGACTTCGACACAGTCGCCGCTGCCACTGCTGCTGTAACTGCTCTTGAACCAGGCCAGTTCTGTGCTGCTCATCAGGCTCCTCGCATCCGCCGCAACAGGCTCCGGGAGTCTTCCAGGGTAAGAGCCTGTGACCGCATCCTGGCATACCGCATCTGGAGGATGCTGACCACCTTGCGGTCGGAGATGAACTGGCCGCTCTCCTGTCCCTCGCAGTAGCCGAACCACCGGTTGTCCGGCGTCTCCAGGAGCTGCATGGGGCCTCCAAGACCCGCGTGATGGCCGAGCGACCTCGGCAAGACCTGCACCTCGATGTTCCGGCACTCGGCGAGGGAGATGAGGTGGTCGAGCTGCTCCCGCGACACCTCGACGCCCCCTGTGGGGCGTTCGAGGACGTGCTGTTCGATGATGAAGCTGTAGGCCGTGTTCGGCCGCTCGGTCAGTAACCGCTTCCGTTCGAGCCGGGCGACCAGCTGGGCCTCGATCTGTTCGTTCCCGAGCGGCGGGCGTTGGCCGGCGAACAGCTCGTGCGCGTACGCCTTCGTCTGGAGGAGCCCCGGTACCAGCCGGTTCTCGTACGTGTAGAGGCTGAGGGCCTCCGCCTCCAGCTTCGCCCACTGCCGGAACCAACTGGCAAGACCCGGTTGCCTTGACAGGTGCTTCGCCGCCGCCCGCAGGACCCCGAACGCGTCCAGCACGTCCTCCGCCCGCTCCACGAAGTCGGCCGGGGGGAAGCGGCGGCCCTGCTCGATCGAGGCGACCGTCGGCACCGAATACCCGACGCGCGGCGCGAACTCCTCCTGCGTGAGCCGCGCCCGCCTGCGGAAGGTCTTGACCACCTCCCCGAACGCCTTCAAGCTGTCCGACGCCTCGGGCTCTCCACCACTCGGGTACCCGTCCGTCATCCCGTACACCTCCCGTGCCCCTCACCCGACGGGACCATGCTCACGGGCCGTGACCGGTACTGTCCACCCTCCGAACCCGTACGCTCACTCAGCGTACGAGCCGTCGACCTGGTGGAGCGCTCCTGGCCTGGCCACTCTGGCCCCATGACCTCCCCCCTGACCCGGCAAGAGCCCGTCACCGTACGTGTGTTCACCCAGCGCTTCAGCTCCACGCCGCGCGGCGCCCGGCTCGCCCGGCGGCTCGCCCTGCACCAGCTCGACCGGTGGGGCGTCCCGCACGGCACGGACACCTCCGACACCGCGGCCCTCCTCGTCGCCGAGCTCGCGGCGAACGCCGTCACCCACGGGCGGGTGCCCGGGCGGGACTTCGAGCTGACGCTCTCGTACACGCCAAGGCTGCTGCTCCGCGTCGACGTCGCGGACCCGCGCACCGAGTGCCGGCCTACGGCGCCCGGGGAGCCGGAGACCGGGGCGGTGGTGCCGCTCGCCGACGGTGGGCGGGGACTGCTGATCGTGGAGGCGCTGGCCTCGCGCTGGGAGATCCTGGATCGCGTGCCGGTGGGCAAGACGGTGCGTGCCGAGCTCGACCTCGGCTGAGCCGCCGGCCTTGGGCGTCCCGCTCAGGCGGCGGGCTGGAGCAGGTCCCAGCGGTTGCCGTACAGGTCCTCGAAGACCGCGACGGAGCCGTACGGCTCGTGGCGCGGCTCCTCCAGGAAGCGCACCCCGGCCGCCGTCATCCGGGCGTGGTCGCGCGCGAAGTCGTCGGTGTGCAGGAAGAAGCCCACCCGCCCGCCGGTCTGGGCGCCCACGCGGGACTCCTGGTCGCCGTCGGCCGCGCGCGCGAGCAGCAGGCCCGTGCCGGCGGGGCTCCCCGCCGGGCGCACGACGACCCAGCGGCTGCCGTCGCCCCGGCCGGTGTCCTCGACCAGGTCGAAGCCGAGGGCGTCGATGTAGAACGCGAGGGCCTCGTCGTAGTCGCGGACGACGAGGGTGACGAGTGCGATGGAGGACATGAGGGCAACGTTATACGTATGACCGCCTCCTCGCCACGTGGTGCGAGAATGCCCCGCATGGACGACCAGCAGCTCGCCGGCCTCACCGCTCGCGCACGGCTCCTCGCCGTCCCCGGGCGGCGGCGCATCCTGGGTCTCGCCGGGGCGCCCGGAGCCGGGAAGTCCACCCTCGCCGCCCGGCTCGTCGACCGGCTCGACGGGCGCGCGGTGCTCGTGCCCATGGACGGCTTCCACCTGGCGCGGGGTGAGCTGGACCGGCTCGGCCGGGCGGGGCGCAAGGGGGCGCCGGACACGTTCGACGCCGCCGGGTACACCGCTCTGCTGGCCCGCCTGCGCGCCCCCGAACCCGGCACCGTCGTCTACGCCCCCGCCTTCGACCGCGCCCTGGACGAGCCCGTCGCCGGGTCGGTACCGGTCGCCCCGGACGTACCGCTCGTCGTGACGGAGGGGAACTACCTGCTCCATGACGAGGGCCCGTGGGCCGCAGTCCTGCCGCTCCTCGACGAGGCGTGGTACCTCGATCTGGACGACCGGCGGCGCGTGCCCCGGCTCGTCCGGCGCCACGTCCGCTTCGGCAAGGAACCGGCCGAGGCCGAACGGTGGGTGAGGGAGTCCGACGAGTCCAACGCCCGTCTCGTGGCCCGGGGGCGCGACCGCGCGCACCTCGTCGTGCGGATGGGCTGAGACCGGCCGCCGCGCGTCACCGTGCTCAGCCCGCCCGGTGCTCCGTCGCCGCCCGCGCCAGCGCGCGGACGATCGGGTGCGGGCGCGTCCCGTCCCCCGCCAGCTCCGGCTGGAAGAGCGTCGCCATGAAGAAGGGATGGCCGGGCAGCTCGGCGATCCGTACCCCGCCCCGCTCGTCCTCGCCCGTGAACCGCAGCCCGTGCGCGCGCAGGGTTCCCAGATGCCGGCCGTCCGGACCGTAGGAGCAGTGGTACCGCTCCGTCGTCCGCTCGGCGCCGAGCACCGACTCCGCAAGTGACCCCGGCGTCACCCGCACCAGCCCCTCGTGTCCCACGAGCGAGCATGCCATCGGGGCGATCAGCAGGTCGTCGGCGTCCGCCTCCGGGTCGTTCTCGGCGTGCGCGAGACGCGTCAGCCCGCAGACGCCGCGGGCGTATTCCAGGAGCGCGTGCTGGAAGCCGCCGCACGTCCCGAGGAACGGGACGCCGTCCTCCCGGGCGGTGCGGATCGCCGCCAGCGCGCCCGCCTCGCTCGTGTACGGACTGCCCGGCAGCACCCACACCGCGTCGAAGCCCCGTACCGCGTCCGGGGCCACCGCGTCCGCCGTGGGGATCCAGTACGCGTCGAGGAGCAGACCGTCGCGCTCGGCCAGCGCGTCGAGCAGCGCCGGTACGCGGGCGTGGGACATCACCTGCGGTGAGCGGTCGCCGACCAGGGCGATCCGAGGGGTTCTCGTCATGCCGGCCATGCTGGTCGCCCCGGGCCGTTCACGTCCAACGATGATCCGTGCACACTCCATCGTGAACACTGATGGCCATGGACCCGCACCTCCTGCGTACGTACGTCACCGTCGCCCGGCTCGCCTCCTTCTCCGGGGCCGCGCGCGAGCTGGGCTACACCCAGTCCGCCGTCTCCCAGCACATCGCCGCCCTGGAGCACGACCTCGGCCTCCCCCTCCTCGGCCGCCGCCCCGTCGTCCCGACCCCGGCCGGCGAACGTCTCCTCGAACACGCCGGGCCGCTGCTGCTGCGGCTCGACGCGGCCCGCGCCGACGTCACGCGCCTCAGCGGGCGCCCCGGTGAGGCGCTGACCGTCGCCGTCTCCCCGCTCGCCGCGCACCCGCGTGCCCTCGCCGCCCTGCCCGCCACGGGCGTCACCGTGCGGACCCTGCCCCGCGACGCCGTGCCCGCGGCCGTCGCCACCGGCGAGGCCGACATCGGCCTGGTCGACGGACTCGCCGCCCCCAGCGACCCCTTGAGGCTGCCCGACACCACCCCGCTCACCGCCGTGCGCGTGCGCGAGGAGCCGGTGGCCGTCCTCCTGCCCACCGGGCACCCGCTGGCCCGCCGTGCCGGACTGCGCCTCGCCGACCTCGTCGACGCGCGCTGGATCGACGCCCCCGACGCCGGGTTCCCGCCGGACCGGCTGCGGGCCGCGCACGGCGGGCCCGCCGGTCAGGGGTTCCGGACCGCCGTACGCCACGAGGGGACCGACGTCCACACGCTCGGCGCGCTCGCCGCCGCCGGACACGGTCTGGCGCTGCTGCCCGCGTCCGTCGCCGGGGGTATCCCGGGCGCCGTCGCCGTCCCCCTGATCGCGCCCCGGCTCGTCCACCGCACCGAACTCGTCCGCACCCGCGCCGAACCCGTCGGCCCGGCGGCGGAGTTGCTGCGCACGCTGCCCGCCTGACGCACCCGGCGCCTCCCGGGCGCCGAGCCGCTGTCACGCGGAGCGCGACCCGCCTATCCTCCTCGTGACGCGGCACGGCGACACGGAGGACACGGGGATGAGCGGCGGCGGGGGCAACGGCCAGGGGTCATGGAACCGGTACGGAGCGGGGCGGCCGCCGGTCCCGGGATGGCCGCCACCGCCACCGGGGCACTACCCGCCCGCCCCTTCGCGCCCGCTGACCTTCGGGCGCCTCTTCAACCCGATCGCCGTCGCGCAGGCGGTCTTCACGCCGTCCCGGCCCGACCGGGTGCACGATCCGGCGGTGAAGCGGGTCCAGGTCGTCCGGACGGTCATCGGACTGGTCGCCATCACCTGGATGCTGCTGTCCTACCGGCTGGCGCCGGACGCCGACGCCGTGGTGGACGACCGCTTCGGACAGATCCGTACCACCCTCATCACGCTGGCGGTGACCTTCCCCGTCGCCGTCGCCGTCTTCATCGCGGCGGCCCGCCCGCCCCACCGGCGCCTCTTCCTGCGCCGCGCGGCCAAGCCCGCCGGGGCGCTCGGGGCCCTCTTCGTCACACTCGCCGTGCCACGCCTGATCACCGGGCTCGGCTACGTGGACGAGAACACCGACTGGACCGCGTCCGCGTGGCGGGTGGTGCTGCTCTTCGCCCTGGGCGCCTTCCTGCTGTGGCTCGCCCCCTTCGCCCTCTACGGCATCGCCCAGTCGCTCGTCCACGTCTTCCGGACCGCGGACCTGCACGAGACGGTCCCGCCGCTGCTCGCCACGCTCCTCGTCTGGGAGGTCGCGCTCTTCGACGTCTTCCGGGACGCCTATGCCACGGTGCCGCTCGGGGCCCGGCTGGCCTTCCTCCTCGGGGCCCCGGTGTCCGTCACCGTCGTGGCGATGTGGGAGCTGCGGCGGCTGCGCACACGGCACGGGATCACCCTGCGCGGGGCGCTGCTGCGCTGACGGCGGCGTCCGGCGGGCGCGGGGGCCGCGCCGGAGCGGGCGGCCCCGCCCGCGCTCACGTGTCGGACGGTGCGGGGACGCCGAACTCCTGGAACGCGATCGTGCGTTCCACGGGATAGACCTCCCGGCCGGTCAGTTCCCGGATGATGCACGAGTTGCGGTACGCGGCCATGCCCAGGTCGGGGGTCACGAAGCCGTGGGTGTGCAGCTCGGCGTTCTGGACGAATATCTCCGAACGGGCCTTGTCGATGGCGTAGTTGCGGGAGACGTCGTAGCGGCCGCTGCCGTCCCAGGCGATGCGCTCGCGCAGGGGCTCCAGGAAGCCGGGCTGCCGGTAGCGGTACCCGGTGGCCAGGACCAGGGCCTCGGTGTCCAGGGAGAAGTCGCGCTGCTGCTCCTCCTGCCGCAGCCGGAGCGTGTAGGCCTCGCCGGTGTGCTCCGCCCCGGTCAGCACCGTGTTGGTGAGCAGCCGGGTGGGCACGGGACCGCGGCGCCGCTTGGCGTAGAGCAGGTCGAAGATGTCGTTGACGAGGTCGGCGTCGATGCCCTTGTAGAGGTTCTTCTGGGACGCGTTCAGCGCGTCGCGGGTGCCGGGCGGGAGACCGTGGAAGTAGTCGACGTACTCCGGCGAGGTCATCTCCAGGGTCAGCTTGGTGTATTCGAGGGGGAAGTAGCGCGGCGAGCGGGTGATCCAGTTCAGCTCGTAGCCCTGCGTGTCGATGTCCTGCAGAAGGTCCTGGTAGATCTCCGCCGCGCTCTGCCCGCTCCCGATGATGGTGATGGACCGCCGCTCCTGGAGCTCGGCCTTCCTGAGCAGGTAGTCGTTGGTGTGCAGATGATGCTTGCCGTCCAGGCCGTGCACGGCTTCGGGGAGGTACGGCGTCGTGCCGGTGCCCAGCACCAGCTTGCGGGCGCGGAGGATCACGGACCGGTCGGGCGTCTCGGCGCGGATCGTGTAGACACCCGCGGACTCGTCGTGGTCGACGCGCGTGACACGGTGGCCGAAGCGCAGCCGGTGCGCGAGCTTCCGCGTCGCCCAGCGGCAGTAGTCGCGGAACTCGCTGCGCAGGGGGAAGAAGCTCTCGCGGATGTAGAAGGAGTACAGACGGCCCGACTCCTTGAGATAGGCGAGGAAGGAGTAGGGCGAGGTGGGGTCGGCGAGGGTGACGAGGTCGGCGAGGAAGGGCACCTGGAGCGTGGAGTACTCCAGCAGCATGCCGGGGTGCCAGTCGAAGTGCTCCCGCTCGTCGAGGAAGACCCCGTCAGCGCCCGGCACCGTGCCGGACACCGGCTCGGTCAGCGCGGCGAGACCCAGGTTGAAGGGGCCGATGCCGATGGCGGCGAAGTCGTGGATGTGATCGTCCTCTTGCGGCATGGGCACGGTCTCGTTCTCCGGTGGTGTCGTCGGGTGCGCTGTCATGTGCCGAGCGCCGCGGGGGCGGCCGCGGCCAGGTGCCGCTCGGCGTACGTGGCGATCAGATCGAGGACGGCGGAGATGTCCTCCGACGAGGTCATGGGGTTGAGCAGGGTGAACTTGAGCCAGTGCCGTCCGTCGGCGACGGTGGAGGCGATCAGCGCTTCGCCGTTCGCCGCGAGCATCTCGCGGGCGTACAGGGTCGCGGCGTCCGCGAGGGCGGCCGGGGTGCCGGGCGCGGGCCGGTGGCGGAAGACGAGCGTGGACAGCTCGGGACGGACGGCGACCTCGAAGCGGGGGTCGGCCTCCAGGAGCTTCCAGCCCTCGAAGGCACGGTCGACGACCTCGTCGAAGAGCTCGCCGACCGCGTCGGGCCCCATCACGCGCAGCGTCATCCACAGCTTCAGCGCGTCGAAGCGGCGGGTGGTCTGGAGGGACTTGTCCACCTGGTTGGGTATGGCGTTCTCGGCCATCCGCCGGGGGTTCAGATAGTCGGCGTAGTAGGTGGAGTGGCTGAGCACCGCGCGGTCGCGTACCAGGACGGCGGAGGAGGAGACGGGCTGGAAGAACGACTTGTGGTAGTCGACGGTGACCGAGTCGGCCCGCTCGATGCCGTTCAGCAGGTGACGGCGGGTGGGGGAGACCAGCAGACCGCAGCCGTAGGCCGCGTCCACGTGCATCCAGGTGCCGTGCCGCTCGCACAGCTCGGCGATCCGGGGGAGCGGGTCGATGCTGCCGAAGTCGGTGGTTCCGGCCGTCGCGACCACCGCCATCACCGTCTCCCCCCGCCGGGCGCAGCGGTCCAGGGCCTTGGAGAGGGCGTCCACGCTCATACGGCGGGTGGTGGCGTCGACGGGCACCGGGACGACCGCGTCCGGGGCCAGGCCGAGGATCCGCGCGGACTTGTCGATGGAGAAGTGGCTGATCTCGGAGGCCAGGACGCGCAAGGTGGGCAGCACGGCGTTGCGGACGGAGCCGGGGTCGCCGTCGCCGCCCGTCGCGTGGGCTCTCTTCGCGGCCAGCCGCAGCGCCTCCTCGCGGGCGAGCAGCAGCGCGTGCAGGTTGGACTGCGAACCGCCCGAGGTGAAGATGCCGTCGGCGCCGGTCCCGAGCCCGACGCGCCGGGCGGTCCAGTCGATGAGCCGCCGCTCCATCAGGGTGCCGCCGGCCGACTGGTCCCAGGTGTCCATGGAGGAGTTGACGGCGGCCATCACGGCCTCGCCGACCACGGCCGGCAGTACCAAGGGGCAGTTGAGGTGCGCCAGATAGCGCGGGTGGTGGAACCAGACCGCGTCGCGCAGATAGACCTGCTCCAGCTCGTCGAGGGCCGCCGCCGTGTCGCCGAGCGGGGTGTCCAGATCGACACCGTCGACCAGGGGCGCGAGATCGCGAGGGGACACTCCGGTGAACGGGCTGTCCACGGTGGCGAGTTTGCGCGCGATGCGGTCGGTGGCGAGGGCGACGTCACGGTGGTAGCGCTCCGCCGTCGCGCTGTTGAGCAGGTGGGACCTGCTTCGCATGGAGGTTCCTCCCTGAGGGGCGAATGAGGTCAGGCAGAGTGGGACACCACGCGGCGCCGTTCACGTCGATGCATCGCGGGTCGCTTCGGAGGACGCGTAGGGGGACGGGGGTACGCGCGGCTAGGGAAGGGCCGCCGCGATCGGACGGGAGCGGTACAGGTCCTTCGCGCGGTCGAGGATGTCGCCGACCCGCTGGTCGACGTCCGTGGCGGCCACGGCACAGAACCGGTTGAAGGTGCGGACCACCTCGAACGCGTCGGTCGACTCCCGCCACCGGGTGCCGAACAGCTGCAGGACGTCGTGGTCGGCCTCCTCGAAGATGCTGAGATTGCCGCGCGAGTACGGCTGGACGCCGTCGACGATCTCGCACCACGAGCGCTCCACCGAACTCGCCGCGAGCACACCGTCCCTCACCCGGGCGGGCCCGCCCTTCAGCAGGTAGTTGAACTCCGGCAGGCCGTCCAGCTCCTCCAGGTCCCGTTCCCGCGCGACGACGCGCTTGACCTGTTCGTATCCGTAGGGGGAGAAGAGGGAGGCACGGTAGCCCTCGACGACCGCCGCGTACTCCCGTGCCACCAGGTCCCGGAAGCTCAGGTCCGGGTCGACGGAGACGGAGCTGAAGGCGAAGGGGGAGTTCGCCACGACGCTCACGGTGCCCGGCACGGGCGACGGCCGGCGGTGCTGGGACCGGATCACGACCCGGCGTGTCGACAGATCGGCGCCGAGCAGGATCGCGTAGACGATGAGCGAGATGCCGGGCTTGCTGACGCGCAGCAGGGACCTGAGCCTCCCGAGCGTGCGTGCGTGTCCGGAGGACTCCACGACCCCGAAGGTGGCGGCCTCGGTCGGGTCCTTCCGCAGATTGGCCTCCGGGGCCTCGGCGAGGATGCGCTGCACGATCGCCAGGTTCTCCTTCTCCGCCTGCGCGAACGCAGGCGACCGCTCGGCGTCGAGCACCTCGGCGATCCGCGCCGCCCGCCCGCGCGGGGCGGAGCCGGTGAGGAACGCGCGGTATTCGTCCCGCAGCAGTTCCAGCCCGCTGCCGTCCACCGCGAGGTGCGAGACGACCGCGCCTCCCAGCCACCGGCCGCCGCGGTTGATCAGGAGGGGGACGAAGGCCTGGCCCCGGCGCACGAACTCGCTCTGGGTGAGCCCCAGGACACCCTCGCTGGTGAGCGGAGCGTCGGTCGAGTCGACCTCGATCGTCAGCGGGCGCACGTCTTCCCCCGGGCGCACGATCTGCCGGGGGAACGTGTCGGGGTCGGCGTGGTCGAGTGTGTCGTCCGCGGACTCGAACACCGAGGTCAGGACGTCGTGCCGGTCGGCCAGAGCGCGCAGCGCCGCCAGGACGCCGTCGCGGTCGGTGTGCGCCTCCTGCTCGTCGAAGACGATGCTCAACGGCCAGTGGGCGGGGTCCAGCCCACGATGGTGGAACATCTCGACCATGGCCGCCTGCCCCCATGTGAGGCCCGTTCGCTTGCTGTCCACCCGGTCTCCCCGCCTCGTGTCCTGCGTTGCTGTGTGCTCGTGGGCCGCTCGCCACGACCGCTCCCGCGTTCCGTGCCGGGCCCGGCACGGAACGCCCCGCTCAGTGTTCGTCGTCGACAAGGTCGTAGATGCGTCTCACCAGACGGCGGCGGCGCAAGAGGCTCTGCACCGGCTCCCGTACGAGATTGCTGACGTACACCACCGACAGTTCGCGGCGGGTGTCCGCGAGGACGAAGGACCCGGTGCCGGAGTCGGAGCCGAAGCCCTCCCGCCCCGGTTCCTGACCGAGCCAGCGCCATCCCACGAGTGCCCCGTGCGAGTAGTCGAAGGCGTGCTTGCCCTCGCCGTCCGTCGACAGGCCCCCGCCGACCGGCCGCTCCAGGTGTTCCACGGCGCGGCGCAGCGGCTCGGGCAGCGACTCCCGTTCCCTGCGGGAGGCGACGACCCCGAAGATCCGCATCAGGTCCTCCGCCGTGCCGCGGAAGCCGGAGCCGGGCCACGCGCAGGCCATGACGTCGGGTGCGTCGGCCCACCACAGATCGGGCTCGCGGTCGCCCGTCTCCCCGTTCATGATCGGCAGCGGAGGCGCTTCGCCGGGTGCCGGGGGGCCGAAGCCCAGGCGGGCGCCGAAGGGCTCGAAGGCGTAGCGCTTCGCGAACGCGGCCCTGTCCATGCCCGAGGCGCGTTCCAGGGCGAGCGCGAGTACGTACCAGCCCGTCATCACGGAGTACGCGGGCGTGCGCGCGGGGTCCACGGGAGAGCCGGCGATCCACCGCTGGAAGCGCGCCTCGGACCACCGGCCCGGCGTGGCGTCCCGGGTGATGCCGCTGGAGTGGGTCAGCAGGTCGCGGATCCGGACCGTGTCGAACCGCGGCCCGAACGCGTCCGGCAGCAGGGGCCGCACCGGATCGTCCAGAGCGAGGTCGGTACGGCCGAACAGGAAGTTCAGCGCGGCGAGGGCGAAGACCGGCTTGCTGACGCACAGCAGCGAGAACGTCTCGTCCTTCGCGCCCACCTGCTCGTCGTGGAGGGTCTCGCCCGCCCGCCGCACGATGAGGCGCTCCGAGACCGTGGCGGGCAGACGGCTGCCGTCGATGAGGTTCACGCCGGGTCCTTTCGGGCGTCTCGGTCCGGTCGTCCGGCGCTCGCGCGCCGGGCCGCGACGAGCGAGGTCAGGGCGGGGTAGTCGACCTTCCCCCGGCTCGTCCTCGGGATGCCGGGCACCGGCTCGACCGACATCGAGGCCGCCGGCAGGCCGGCCGCCCGCGCGGTCCGCGCGACGAGGCCGTCCGGATCGTCCTGGCCGCCGGCCACGCAGATGACGATCTCCGCGTCCGTGCCGATGACCGCCACGTCCCCCTCGCGCCGGAGGTACGTCTCGATCTCGTCCAGGCTGACGCGCTTGCCGAACTGCTTCACCATCCGGGTCTTGCGGCCCGTGATCCAGATGAACCCGTCGTCGTCCACGGTCGCCAGGTCGCCCGTCCGGTGGAACCCCCGCGACGGGGGGCGGCGCTCCAGGCCGCGGAGCGCGACGGCCGAGTCGACGTACCCCTGCATCACACTGGGGCTCCTGACCACCAGCTCGCCCTCGTCGCAGGCCACCTCGATCCCGTCGAGCGGTACGCCGACGGAGCCGACCTTGTCCGGCCTGCGGGTCAGGTCGAACGCCGAGACGCGTGTCATCAGCTCGGTCTGTCCGTACATGAGGAAGAACTGCGCCCCGTGCTCCAGCGCCAGGTCGAGATAGCGGCGCTGGACCTCGGGCTTCAGCCGCCCGCCGGAGTGCGTCAGCTGGCGCAGCGACTCCGGCCAGTGGGTGGTGAATCGATCCTGCAACAGCTCGTACATGAAGGAGACGCCGGCGAGATGGGTGACGCCGCCGGTCGACAGGGCGCCCCAGAACCTCCGTGACGTGGGCCGCTCCTTCGTCACCACGAGGCTGCCGCCGGCCGCCAGATGGGAGTGCAGCACCGACAGGCCGTAGGCGTAGTGCAGCGGCAGGCTCGTGATGGCGCGGCTGCGGCTGTCCAGTGCGAGCCGGTCGATGATGCCGGTGGCGTTGGCCCGCAGGCCCGGCTCGCCCAGCGCCACGCCCTTGGGCGCGTCCATCGAACCCGAGGTGAGCAGGACCAGCCTGGTGTGCGCCGTGCCCGACGCCCCGCCTCCCCGGCGCACCCAGTGGCACGGCTCGGCCTCGCCGTAGAGGTCCTGCTTCAGCGACGGGGGACCGACCACGAGCTGGGGCTCATAGGCCGCGACGGCGCGGTCCACGGCGTCCGGCCCGCTCTGCGGGTCGACCAGGAGGACCGTGGTCGGCGTGACGAACGAGGCGAGGTACGCGACGATCGTGCGGAGGTTCTGCTCGGCCATGACGGCGACGAGAGCGCCCTCCTGCCCGAGGTACCTCGCGGCGAAGTCGTCCACCAGACGCCCGAGCTCGCCGTAGGTGATCGCCTCGCCCTCGGCGACGACCGCCACGGAGTCACGCTCGCCTCCCAGGAGCCACATCAGTCCGCCATCCGGTCCTTGATCAGCCGCGCCACCTGCGCCGGGGTGCCGGCTTCGAACACCTCCTGCATCTCGAGCTGCACGCCGTACGTCTCGAAGACCGAGGTCGAGACCTCGATCAGGACCAGCGAGTCGGCTCCGAGGTCGAAGAGGTCGTCGTCCACGCCCACGACGGCGTTCTCGGTCGCCGCGGCGACGATCCGGCAGACGTGCTCCTCGACGTCGTCCCGCGCGGCCGTGTAGACCGAGCGGCTCTCCGCCGCAGCCCGCTCCACCAGCTCCATCGTCGGCTCGCCGACGGTCGACGGATCCTCCATGACGATCACCGGAGCCGGTGTCCCCCGGCCGAGGTGCTCCCACGTGAGGTTCCGGTACTCGACGGCGCTGACCGCTCCGCCGGAGCGGATCGCCACGATCCAGCGGTCCTGCGCGAAGGCGACGGAGCACGCGGCGACGTCGGGAAGGGACTCGACGAACGCGGCCAGATCGGTGGGCGCTATTGCATCAGTGGTCATCGTCACTCAATCTCTTCAACTTGCCGATGTCGTTACGGGGGAGGGCGCTGACGAACGAGAGCACATGGGGCCGGGACGCCGGCGGCAGCGTCCTGCGGCAGTGCGCCTTGATGGCGGAGGCCGTGGACTTCGTCGGTTCGTCCGCGATGACGAGCGCCTCGGCGATGCTGCCGAGCACGGAGTGAGGACGCGCCCGCACCATCACGTCCCGCACTCCCGGGAACGCGAGGATCGCGCTCTCCAGCTCGGCGGGATACACGTTCTCGCCCCCCACGGTGAACATGTCTCCGTCCCTCCCCACGAGGAACAGGTACCCCGCGCTGTCGAGATACCCCCTGTCGCCGACCGAGCCGTAGCCGTCGCTCGTCCGCCGGACACCCGGCGCGGTGTTGCGCGCGTGCGACAGGCTCCGCATGTACACCTCGCCCACGGTGCCGGCCGGGACCGGCCTGCCTTCGCGGTCACGCACGCTGATACGGGTGAGGTAGCCCTTCCCGACGGTGCCGGGACGCTCCGTCCACTCCCGCCCGGAGCAGAACGTGAGGCCGACCTGTTCGGTGGAGGAGTAGAACTCGTGCACCCGGGTCCGCCCGACGCGGTCGATCCACCGTCGCTTCGTCTCGTGGTCGCAGGGGGCCGCCGTGTGCAGGACGCCGTGCAGGCTGTCCAGGGCGGCCAAGGCGAACCGGTCGGCCGACGCCAGCAGGCGCAGGTGCGTGGGCGTGGTGCAGAACCACTCGACGGACTGCGAGCCGATGACCTCCAGGACCTCGTCGGAGTCGAAGGGCCTGCCCGTCACGGTGAGGCGGTGACCGTCGAGGAGTCCGGCCAGGGCGGGGATCAGGCCCGCCGCGTGGTGCAGGGGCAGCATGACCAGCTGGTTCAGCCCCGCACGCCAGCCGGCCAGCCGGTACAGGCGGAGCATCCCCGCGAGGGCGGCGGGGGAGAGGTCGAGGCCGATCAGTTTGGGGCGGCCCGTCGTCCCCCCGCTGTGCAGGAGCAGACGCCACCCGGCCGTGTCGTCCGGAGCGGGCTCACCCCGCGCGGCGAGCGTTCCCCCGTGCAGGACGCCGTCGAACCCGGCGGCGACGAGCCGCGCGCACAGCCGCTCCGACGACGCCGACCAGGTGCCGGCCCGCACCAGGCAGAGCCCCGCGCCCGCCCGTGCCGCCGCCAGGACGCCGACCAGCGTGGCGATCTCGTCGTCGGCCTCGCGCACGACGACCGGGCGCCGAAGACCATGAGCGGCGGCCTGCCCGAGCATCTCGCGCGTGGCCGACGACACCCTCGCCTCCACCTCGCCGAAGGTCAGTTCCGTGCCGGACCGCAGGTGGGCCAGGGCGATCCGGGACGCCTCGGCACCCTCCCAGGAGCGGCGCAGCGAGAGCTCGTCGCCTGGGGCGGTACGGGACGCGGACGGCTCAGCGGTCATGCGTCACCTCCGTACGGTGGTCCCGGCGCGATGCCGGGCGTACCGCGGCAGCCCTCGGCTCCGTGCGGTGGTCCCCGCGCGCGGTACCGCTCGTCAGCGCGTTCATCCCGGGAGCTTCCCCCCGGCCGCCGGCACCCCGGCACACAGCAGCTCCAGCACCTCGTCGTGGAGGGGGCCGTTGCTGACCACGAAGCCGCCGTCGGAGGCGGCCCCCGACGGGCCGCCGTCGAGAGCCGTGGCGCGTCCGCCCGCCTCGGCCACGATCAAGGCGCCCGGGAGCAGGTCCCAGGCCTCGCCCCACGGTTCGATCGCCACGTCCACGCTGCCGTCGGCGACGCGCAGATGCTGGAGGAAGCCGCCCCGGGTGCCGTGGGGGTACGACGAGCGGGCAAGCACCGCCTGCAGGTTGCGGTGGGGAGCGCCCGCGGTCCATTCGGCGAAGCCCGCGAAGGCGACCTCGGCCCAGGCGAGGTCGTGCCGGTCGCTGACCCGCACGGCTTGCCCGTTGACGAAGGCACCACCCCCGCGCCGCGCCCAGGCACGGAGGCCCAGGAGCGGCGCGGAGACGACACCGACGACCGGTTCGCCCTCGCGGAGGTAGGCCAGGAGTGTGCCGAACTCCGGGTCGGCGCGGGCGAAGTGCCGGGTGTGGTCGATCGGGTCCACCAGCCACCCGTCGACCTCGCCGGCGAGCAGCGCGCGTACCCCCTCCGGGCCGGAACGCTCCTCGCCGAAGACCTCGGTGCCCGGCGCGTGGCGGGCCAGCTCGCCGCGGATCGCGTCCTCCACGGCGAGGTCGGCGCGGGTGAGCAGCGAGCCGTCGGACTTCACCGACACCTCGCGCGGCTCCCGGTGAAGCCGCCTGAGGATCGTGTCGGTCGCGTCCACGGCGCGCTGGGCCGCGCCGAGGACGGTCTCGAGCTCGGCGTCGATCGGCGGCATCTCCCCTCCTCTTCGTGACGGACGGATTCCTCCGCGTCGGCGCGTCGGAATCCGGCCTCGCCTCGATTCAGCGGTTGGTGACGGTGTGTTGGATGGCTGCGCGGGGGTTGTCCCAGAACATGGTGTCGATCTGGTGGTCGGTGAGGCCGATGGAGGTCATGTTCTTGCGTTGGCGGTCGGGTCCGCTTTGGCCTGCGGCGACTTTGCCG
>NZ_JBFASK010000044.1:0-43515 GCF_040677675.1 Streptomyces sp. NPDC053755
CGTCCTCTCGGCCCTCGGCAAGTCCGACGAGCTGCTGGACATCGCGCTCAAGCTGGAGGAGCACGCGCTCTCGGACGACTACTTCGTCTCGCGCAACCTCTACCCCAACGTGGACTTCTACACGGGTCTGATCTACCGCGCGATGGGCTTCCCGACCGAGATGTTCACCGTGCTCTTCGCGCTCGGCCGTCTTCCGGGCTGGATCGCCCAGTGGCACGAGATGATCAAGGAGCCGGGATCCCGCATCGGCCGCCCGCGCCAGATCTACACCGGCGAGGTCCTGCGCGACTTCGTCCCCGTCGAGGGCCGCTGACCTCAGGGACACACCGCCGAGAGGGCCGGGGGCCATCGCCTTCCGGCCCCCGGCCCGGCCTTCGGGCCGCCGAAGGAAAAGCGCCCCGCCACCGATCCCCCCACGGGTCGGTGCGCGGGGCGCTTCCCATATCCCCGGTGCGGATTCCCCCCACGGGATCCGGGCCGGGCGTCTGCCGGTTCGACAGAAGCTACGCGGGTCTGCGCGGTCTGCCGGGGTACGTACGGGAGGGCCGCTCAAAGCTCCCCGGTGCACGTGCCCCGGCCAACGCTTGCCTGGGACGTCCCCCAAGACATCCCATGAACGTCCCCCAAGACGTTCTCGGCATCGCCCACTTAGACTCGCGAACGGCCCGAATGGTTACCCCCAAATATCTGTGATCTAGGTCTCTTTGTGAAGGTCCTGTGCGGTCACGTGTAGGTGAATTCACGTGAACCTTCGGAGTCGGAGGCTGTTGGTGACGACGAAAACGGATGAAAACGCCATCGCGAGGCCGGCGATCATGGGGTTGAGCAGCCCCGCGGCCGCCAGAGGCAGCGCCGCCACGTTGTAGCCGAAGGCCCAGACCAGGTTGCCCCTGATCGTGGCCAGGGTCCGCCGCGCGAGGCGGATGGCGTCCGCCGCGACCCGCAGGTCGCCGCGCACCAGCGTCAGATCGGCGGCCTCGATGGCCGCGTCCGTGCCCGTGCCCAGGGCGAGGCCCAGATCGGCCACGGCGAGCGCGGCGGCGTCGTTCACCCCGTCGCCGACCATCGCGACCGTCCGCCCCTCGCTCTGCAGGCGGCGGATCACGTCGACCTTGTCCTGCGGCAGCACCTCGGCGTGGACCCGGTCCGCCGGGATCCCGACCTCCGCCGCCACCGTCTCGGCCACCGCGAGGCCGTCACCGGTCAGCAGGACCGGTGAGAGGCCCAGGGCGCGCAGCCGCGCCACCGCCTCGGCGCTGGTCGCCTTGACCTCGTCGGCGACGGTCAGGATCCCGCGGGCCCGGCCGTCCCAGGCGACGTGCACCGCCCCGGGAGCCGTGGGTCCGGACACCTCGATCCCCTCCGCCTCCAGGAGGGCGGCGCGGCCCACGAGGACCCGGTGGCCGTCGACCGAGCCGCGCACGCCCAGACCGGGGACGTTCTCGAACGCCTCCGGCACGGGCAGCCCGGCCCCCGACGCCCCCAGCCGCTCGGCTGCGCCTGCCGCGACGGCCCGGGCGACCGGGTGCTCGGAGGCGTGCTCGACGGCGCCCGCGAGGCGCACCAGCTCGGTCTCGTCCTCCCCCTCGTACGCGTACACCTTGCTCAGCGTCATCCGGCCGGTGGTGACCGTCCCGGTCTTGTCCAGGACGACGGTGTCGACGCGGCGGGTGGACTCCAGGACCTCCGGACCCTTGATCAGGATGCCGAGCTGCGCCCCGCGGCCGGTGCCGACCATCAGGGCCGTCGGAGTGGCGAGGCCCAGTGCGCAGGGGCAGGCGATGATCAGGACGGCGACCGCCGCCGTGAAGGCGGCCGTGGTGTCACCGGTCGCCCCCAGCCAACCGGCCAGGGTTCCGACCGCGATGAGCAGCACCACGGGCACGAAGACGGCGGAGATCCGGTCGGCCAGGCGCTGGACCTGCGCCTTGCCGTTCTGCGCGTCCTCCACCAGCTTGGCCATCCGGGCCAGCTGGGTGTCCGCGCCGACCCGCGTGGCCTCGACGACCAGCCGGCCCGAGGTGTTGACGCAGCCGCCGGTCACGGCGTCCCCGGCCGTCACGTCGACCGGCAGCGACTCACCGGTGAGCAGGGAGGCGTCGACGGCGGAGAGGCCGTCGGTGACGGTGCCGTCGGTGGCGATCTTCTCGCCGGGCCGTACGACGAACCGGTCGCCGGGGCGCAGCGCGGCCACCGGGACGCGTACCTCCGCGCCGTCCCGCAGGAGGCTCACGTCCTTGGCGCCCAGCTCCATCAGCGCGCGCAGCGCCGAGCCGGCCTTCCGTTTGGCGCGGGCCTCCAGGTGGCGGCCGAGCAGGATGAACGTCACGACTCCGGCCGCGACCTCCAGATAGATGGTGGCGGCCCCGTCGGTGCGGCCGGCGACGAGGTCGAAGCCGTGGCGCATGCCGGGCATGCCCGCGGTGCCGAGGAAGAGCGCCCAGAGCGACCAGCCGAAGGCGGCGAGCGTGCCGACCGAGACGAGGGTGTCCATCGTGGCGGCGCCGTGGCGGAGGTTGGTCCAGGCGGCCCGGTGGAAGGGGAGACCGCCCCAGACGACGACGGGGGCGGCGAGGGTGAGCGACAGCCACTGCCAGTTGTCGAACTGCAGGGCCGGGACCATCGCGAGCAGGACCACCGGGGCGGCGAGGGCCGCCGAGACGGTCAGACGCGTGCGTGACGCGGAGAGGTCCGGGTCCGTCGCGCGCTCCCGGGGGGACGGCCCGGTCTGCGGGTCCGCCGTCGGCGGCGCCGGCGGCTCGGGCCGCGGCGGCGGGGGCTCCTCGGCGGTGTATCCGGTCTTCACGACCGTCGCGATCAGATCGGCGACGGCCACCTCGGCCGCGTGCTCGATCCGTGCCTTCTCCGTCGCGTAGTTGACGGTCGCGGTGACCCCGTCCATGCGGTTGAGCTTCTTCTCCACGCGGGCCGCGCAGGAGGCGCAGGTCATTCCGCCGATGGTCAGCTCGGTGCTGCGCAGGGCGGCGGTGGACGGACTGGCGGTGCTGGGAGGCATGCGCGTTTCCAAGGGGAGCAGGGCCGTACCGTTCTCACAGTACGGCCCTGCTCGGACATGCGGGGTGGCCGGTGGGGTCCCGGGACCCGGCCCCGGGGGCGTCCCGGTACGGCGGTACGGCGGTGCGGAAGCCGTCGGGAAGCCGTCGGGGGATCCGTACCGGAGTCCGGTGACGCCGGGGTCTCCGAGCGCGCGCCGGGGGTTCGGCCGGCGGCCGGACGCGGCCTTCGCCGGGGGTGGGCCGGCGGTCAGACGCGGCCGAGCAGTTCGTAGCCGGCCTCGTCGACGGCGGCGCGTACGGCGGCCTCGTCGAGCGGGGCCTCGGAGACCACGGTGACCTTGCCGGTCGCGGCGACGGCCGTCACGGAGGAGACGCCGGGGATCTCGGAGATCTCGCCGGAGACCGCGCCTTCGCAGTGGCCGCAGGTCATGCCCTTGACGTCGTAGACGGTGGTGACGGCGCCCGTGGGCACCTCGTCGGCGCCGTCGTGACACGAGCCGGTCGACGAGCAGCAGCCGCTGGTGACCTGGGGGAGTTCGGTCTTCGTCTCGGCGGTCATGGCGTTCTCCTCTGCGAGCGTGGCGGTACTGGGCCGTACACCCGTCCACCATATACCTACCCCTAGGGGGTATCGATTCCGCCTCGCGCCCCGCTGTCGGGGGAAGTGCCGCGAGTACGGGTCAGGAGGTCGGCGCCGCGGTGAGCGGGTCCCGCAGGTTCGCGTCGCCGATGACCGGGTCGAGATAGCGCAGCAGGACCCGCTTCAGCTCGTCGATCACGGCGTCCCGCTCGGGGCCCTCGGGGGCGGCGAGGACCAGGGCGAGGCCGCCCTTGAAGATGGCGAAGGTCATGTCGGCGATCCGGGCGGCCTCCGCGGCCGGCAGGTCCGGGAGGTAGTGGCCGAGCAGGTCCCCGATCCGGGCGAGCAGTGAGGCGTGCAGGGCGTCGTGCTCCTCGGCGATGCGGCCGGGGATCTCCGAACCGTGCATCAGGGCGAGGAAGACCGGGTTCTGGCAGTTGAACTCGATCAGCGGGTCGACGACCGCGTCGAGCAGCTCGGGCAGGGGCAGCTCGAAGTTCTCCGGGGTGAACGCCTGGCCGTGCGCCTCCCGCATCTGGTGCAGCAGGCGGTCGCCCAGCTCGACGGCGATCGCCTCCTTGTTGGGAAAGTACTGGTAGAGCGTGCCCGGCGAGACGCTCGCCTCGCGGGCGATCGCGTTGGTGCTGGTCGCCGTGTAGCCGTTCGCGCAGAAGACGTTCGCGGCGGCCTGGAGGAGCTGTGCGATGCGGCGCTCGCCGCGTGCCTGGCGGCGGCGCGGCCTGGGTTCGCCGGACTCCTCGGACGTGCCGCTTCCCTGCGGGCTCTCGGACATGGCTGTCCCCAGCTTTCGTGGACCTGTTTGACAAACACGAGTGGTCGCTCGCATTCTTGGGAAACGCGAGCGATGACTCGTGTTTGTCAGTCTATGGCAAAGGGCGACCCATGCGGCCTGCCGGGAAGCGAGCGCATGGGTCACGGTGAAGGGGACACCGCGTGATGGCCGAAGTCAAGAAAGCAGCACCCGTCCGAGGCGGGGGGTGGACGCGGTTCGTCACGGCCCGGCCCCGCCTCTCCCTTGTGGCGGCCCTGGTGATCACCGCCCTCGCGGTCTTCGCGGGCAGCGGCGTCGCAGACCGGATGGGCAGCGGCGGCTGGGAGGACCCGGACGCCGAGTCCACGTACGCCACCGAGGTCCTGGAGCGGGAGTTCCCCGCGTCCCAGGCGAACCTGCTGCTGCTCCTCGACGCGGGCGCGGCAGGGGTCGACGCCCCCGGCGTCGCCGCGGAGGCGCGGAGGATGGACGAACGGCTCGACGCCGAGCCGGGCGTGAGCGGCGTCGGTTCCTATTGGAGGACCGGCTCCCCGGCCCTGCGATCCGAGGACGGGCGCCAGGCGGTGATCGTCGCCCGCATCGACGGCGACGAGAAGGCGGCCGGCGAGATCCTCCAGCGGATCGCCCCCGAGTACCGGGGCGAGCGCGGCCCGGTCGAGGTGTCCGTGGGCGGACCCCTGGCCGTGCGGCACGAGATGCAGGCCATCATCCAGGAGGACCTGCTGCGCGCCGAGTTGATCGCGCTGCCGGTGACGCTCGTCCTGCTGGTCATGGTCTTCGGCAGCGCGGTCGCCGCCCTGCTGCCGCTGGGGATCGGGATCGTCGCCATCCTGGGCACCAACGCCGTGCTCCGCGGGATCACCGAACTCACCGACGTGTCCGTCTTCGCCCAGAACCTCACCACCGCGCTCGGCCTCGGGCTCGCCATCGACTACGCCTTGTTCGTGGTCCGCCGGTTCCGCGAGGAACTGGCCAGCGGGGCCGACCCGCGCACCGCCGTGGGCACCACGCTGCGCACCGCCGGGCGCACCGTGCTCTTCTCCGCGCTGACCGTCGCCGTCTCGCTCGCCGCCATGCTCGTCTTCCCGCAGTACTTCCTGCGCTCCTTCGCCTACGCCGGGATCGCGGTGGTGCTGCTCGCCGCCGCGGCGGCGCTGATCCTGCTTCCCGCCGCCCTGATGCTGCTCGGCGAGCGGGTCAACGCCCTGGACCTGCGGCGCCTGTTCCGGCGCGGCGCGGCCGAGCGGGCCGGTGCCGCGGTGCGGACGGACGGGGGTCCGGGCGGGCGGGCCGGCGCCGGGCGCGGCCCCGGGGCGGGGTGGGGCAGGACCGCCGCGCTGGTGATGCGGCGGGCCCCCGTCTTCGCCGTGGTCACCACCGTCGGGCTCCTCCTCCTCGGACTGCCCTTCCTGGGCGTCCGCTTCGGCACGGCCGACGACCGCCAGCTGCCGGCCACCGCCGAGTCCCGCGTCGTCCAGGACCGGCTGCGGGACGGCTTCCCAGGGGACCCCGGCGGCGGTCTCACGGTGCTCGCCGAGGGCCGGGCCACCCCCGCGCAGTACGCCGAGTACCGCCAGCGGATCGGGGCCCTCGACGGTGTCGCACGGGTGGAGGGCCCGGTGACCTCCGGGACCGGGGAGAAGTCCTACGCCGTCTTCACCGTGCTGCCCGAAGGCGAGAACGTCGGCGAGAACGCCCAGCGGGTCGTCGGCGAACTCCGGGAGCGGGAAGCGCCCTTCGACACGTCCGTGACCGGTGCGGCGGCGGTCCTGGTCGATTCCAAGGACGCCATAGCCGACCGTCTCCCGTGGGCCCTCGCGATCATCGTGGTGGTCACGCTGCTCCTGGTCTTCCTGCTCACCGGAAGCGTGCTCATACCCCTCCAGGCCGTCGTCCTCAACGCCCTCAGCCTGACGGCGATGTTCGGAGCGGTGGTCTGGGTCTTCCAGGAGGGGCATCTGTCCGGGCTGCTCGGATTCACCGCCACCGGCGACATAGAGACGACCCTGCCGGTGCTGATGTTCTGCGTCGCCTTCGGACTCTCCATGGACTACGGCGTCTTCCTCCTCTCCCGGATCAAGGAGGAGTACGACGCGACCGGCGACCACGAGCACTCGGTACGGTTCGGCCTGCGGCACACCGGCGGGCTGATCACGGCGGCCGCCGTCATCCTGGCCGTCGTGATGGTCGCCATCGGGACCTCCCGGGTCACCAACACCAAGATGCTGGGCCTCGGTGTCGCCCTCGCCGTTCTCATGGACGCGATGGTCGTGCGCAGCCTCCTGGTCCCGGCGGTCATGAAGCTGACCGGCCGTCTCACCTGGTGGGCCCCGGGGCCGCTGCGCCGCTTCCACGACCGGTTCGGCATCAGTGAGGGCGGCACACCGGCCCCGGGCCCGCGTGCCGAGCCCGAGCGGGCCATGGAGCCCGCCGGGCGGTAGGCCGTGTCCGGGGACTCTCTCCGGACACGCGGACGGCCCCGCATCGGATCGGGGGGGCGGGGCCGTCTCGTTCGGTCGGAAGGGTGCTGCGGGGGTCAGTCCCGGCGGCTCCGGTTGCCGGGGCGGTTGGCGACCCAGGCGCGGATGGTGTCCGCGTACCAGTAGGGCTTTCCCGACTCCACATGGTCGGGTGGCGGCAGCAGACCGTGCTTCCGATAGGAACGGACCGTGTCCGGCTGCACCTTGATGTGCGCCGCGATGTCCTTGTAGGACCAGAGCCTTCTGTCCGTCATGTATGGCACCTCCCTGCGCGCCTCGCAGCGGCGGCGGGGGTGCCGTTCGGGGGAGCTGCGGGGCCGGCGCTGGCGATCACTGAGCCTGTGCCCCTTGAACGACCCCTTCGGACGAGAGGAGAGCGGCTGTCGTGCGGCTGTGACGGAAAGCCCGCGTAATGGAGATATGTGTGACGACAGGGGGACGGATGTGACGTAAGCGGCGCACGGTCACATCGGCGTGGCGGCGGGCTTTCCGCTCGGCTCCGTGAACGCCCTCAGGCCCCGCAGGAGCGCAGGAAGCGCCGGGTGCGGACCGCGATCGGGTAGGGCCTGTCCGGTTCGCACGGGTACATGTCCTGCTCCACGATGGCGAAGAGGTCCACGTCCAGGGCCTGGGCCGCCGTCAGGACCGGTTCCAGGGCCGGCACTCCGGAGGGCGGCTCGCACATCACGCCGCGGGCCACGGCCGGTCCGAAGGGGACCCCGTCCGCGACGACCCCCGCCAGGACCTCCGGGTCGACCTGCTTGAGGTGGAGGTAGCCGATCCGCTCGCCGTAGGTCTCGATCAGCTTGACGCTGTCGCCGCCGCAGTAGGCGTAATGGCCGGTGTCCAGACAGAGCGAGACGAGGTCGGGGTCGGTGGCGTCCAGGAAACGCGCCACGTTCTCCTCGCTGTCGACATGGGTGTCCGCGTGCGGATGGACGACGATCCGCAGGCCGTAGCGTTCCCGGACCTCGTGGCCGAGGCGCTCGGTCAGGCCGGTCAGCTGCCGCCACTGTTCGGCGGTCAGGGTGCGGTCCTCCAGGACCTCGCCGGTCTTGTCGTCCCGCCAGAAGGAGGGGATGACGACCAGGTGCTCCGCTCCCACCGCCTGGGCGAGAGCCGCGTTGTCGGCGACGTGCGCCCAGGTCCTCTCCCAGACGGACGGACCGTGGTGCAGCCCGGTGAAGACGGTCCCGGCGGAGACCTTCAGGCCCCGGCGGCCGGTCTCGTCGGCCAGGATCGCCGGATCGGTGGGCAGGTAGCCGTAGGGCCCCAGCTCGATCCACTCGTAGCCGGCCCCGGCGACCTCGTCGAGGAAGCGGTGCCAGGGCACCTGCCGGGGATCGTCGGGGAACCAGACGCCCCAGGAGTCGGGGGCGGAGCCGATACGGATACGGGACAGTGGCGACGGCTTCGTCATGAACGTCACCTTGGCCGGGTTCGCGAAGACGCGTCAAGACGGTCGTCCGAATGTCAGGACATAGCGTTGACATGGCTCCGGGCAGGCGGCTAGACCTGGGTGCGGGGCCGAGGCGAGAGGTGGCGCATGCGGACGGAGCCGTACGACCTGATCACGATGGGGCGCATCGGCGTGGACCTGTATCCGCTGCAGATCGGGGTGCCGCTCGCCCGCGTGGAGAGGTTCGGCAAGTTCCTGGGCGGCTCACCCTCGAACGTGGCGGTCGCGGCGGCGCGGCTCGGGAGGCGCACGGCGCTCATCACCCGGACGGGCGCCGACCCCTTCGGCGAGTATCTGCACCTCGCGCTAAGGTCGTTCGGCGTCGACGACCGGTGGGTGACCTCCGTCGAGGCGTATCCGACGCCGGTCACCTTCTGCGAGATCTTCCCGCCCGACGACTTCCCCCTCCACTTCTACCGGCAGCCCAAGGCGCCGGACCTGGAGATCCACCCGTCCGAACTGGATCTCGCGGCGATCCGCTCCGCCCGCGCGTTCTGGGTGACGGGGACGGGCCTGAGCGCCGAGCCGAGCCGGGCGTCGACCCTGGGTGCGCTGCGGGAACGGGGCCGCCGGGACGTGACCGTCCTCGACCTGGACTGGCGCCCGGCGCTCTGGAAGGACCCCGACGAGGCGCCCGCCCTCTACCGCGCCGCCCTGTCCACGGCGACGGTCGCCGTCGGCAACCTCGACGAGTGCGAGGTCGCCACCGGGGAGCGCGAGCCCCATGCCGCCGCCCGCGCCCTGCTGGACGCCGGAGTCCGGGTCGCGGTCGTCAAACAGGGCCCCAAGGGCGTCCTCGCGATGACCGCCGACGGTGAGAGCGCCGAGGCGGAGCCGCTGCCGGTCGACGTCGTCAACGGCCTGGGCGCCGGCGACGCGTTCGGCGGGGCGCTCGCCCACGGCCTGCTGGCCGAATGGGACCTGGACCGCGTGCTCCGCTACGCCAACGCCGCCGGGGCGATCGTCGCCGGCCGGCTCGCCTGCTCGTCCGCCATGCCGTACGACGACGAGATCGCCCGCGCCCTCGCCGCCGGCACCGGTTCGATCCCGGAGCGCACTCCATGACGGCGGTACCCGCGGGGGCCGCCCCCACGCGGGCGAACCACCCGACCACCCCTCCCCACCCGCGAGGCCCCCGGACGACCCGAGCGCGGCGCCACCCACGCCCGCCCGCCCCTCGCGGCGCCGCCCGTGCCCGCCCGCGCCGGTCTCGTCCCCGCGTCCCCGGCCCCCGCGTCCCGAGCGCGGCGCGGCGCCGCCCGTGCCCGCCCACGCCCGTGCCCGCCCACGCCCGCTGTCCGTGGCGACTCGCCCCCGCCGGCGGAAGGTGTCGGCGCCGCGGCGAGTCCGCCGGTGGAAGGGGTAGGCACAGGACCATGAACTCCCTGCATCTGCCCGCCGGGACCGCCTCCCGCGGCCCCTACGCCGTCGACATCGACCCCGCACGGGCCGACTGGCGGTATTCCTCCCTGCGCGTTCTCGAACTCCGCCCCGGACAGAGCCATCTCCTGGACACTGGGGACAGTGAATGGATCGTGCTTCCGCTCGCCGGCGGCTGTACGGTGCGGCTCGACGACGAGACCTTCTCGGTGCACGGCCGCGAGAGCGTGTTCGGCGGAGTCTCCGACTTCGTCTACGTGCCCCGCGACACCCGGGCCCAGATCGCCTCCGGCGCGGGAGGCCGCTTCGCTTTGGCAGGAGCGAAGTGCGAGCGACGACTCCCCGCTCGCTACGGCCCCGCGCCGGAGGTTCCCGTCGAGGCCCGCGGAAGCGGCTCCCAGGCCCGTCAGGTGCGCAACTTCGCCGCGGCCGGGGCCTTCCCCTGCGACCGGCTGATCGCCGTCGAGGTGATCACCCCGGGCGGCAACTGGTCCTCCTACCCGCCGCACAAGCACGACGAGCACCGCCCCGGCACGGAGTCCGAGCTGGAGGAGATCTACTACTACGAGATCCGGCGCGGCGGCCTCGGCTACCAGCGCGTCTCCCCCTCCCGCCCCGGCGGCGCCGACCTCCTCGCCGAGGTCGCCGGCGGTGACGCCGTCCTCGTGCCGGACGGCTGGCACGGCCCGTCGATCGCCCAGCCCGGGCACGACATGTACTACCTCAACGTCATGGCGGGACCGGGCGCCGAGCGGGAATGGAAGATCAGCTTCCACCCCGACCACGCGGAGGGATACACGTGCCCGCACTGACCGTCGCCCAGGCGCTGGTGCGCTTCCTCGCCGCCCAGTACACCGAACGCGACGGTGTGCGAAGCCGGTTGGTCTCCGCCACCTGGGGCATCTTCGGCCACGGCAACGTCGCCGGCGTCGGCCAGGCCCTGCTGGAGTACGCCGATGTCATGCCGTACCACCAGGGCCGCAACGAACAGGCGATGGTGCACGCGGCTGTCGGCTACGCCCGCCAGTCCCACCGGCTCTCCGCCCACGCCGTCACCACCTCCATCGGACCCGGCGCCACCAATCTCGTCACCGGCGCCGCCCTCGCCACCGTCAACCACCTGCCGGTGCTGCTGCTGCCCGGGGACGTCTTCGCCACCCGCCCCGCCGACCCCGTCCTCCAGCAGCTCGAAGTCCCCTACGCCGGTGACGTGTCCGTGAACGACTGTCTGCGGCCGGTCTCGAAGTACTTCGACCGGATCACCCGCCCCGAAGCGCTGATCCCGGCCGCGCTCGCCGCCGCGCGGGTCCTCTCCGACCCCGTCGAGACCGGCGCCGTGACGCTCGCGCTCCCGCAGGACGTGCAGGCGGAGGCGTACGACTGGCCGGAGGAGTTCTTCGCCGAACGGATCTGGAGGGTGCGCCGCCCACGCCCCGACGCGGACGAGCTCGACGCGGCGGCGCGGGCGATCCGGGGCGCCTCCCGGCCGCTCGTCGTCGCCGGCGGCGGGGTGAAGCACAGCGGCGCCGAGGACGCGCTGCGCGCCTTCGCCGAACGGGCCCGGATCCCCGTCGCGACCACCCAGGCGGGCAAGGGCGTCCTGGCGTACGACCACCCCTGTGACGTCGGCGGCATCGGTCACACGGGCACCGCCACCGCCGACGAGCTCGCCGCGGCGAGCGACCTCGTCATCGGCGTCGGCACCCGCTACACCGACTTCACCACCGCCTCCTCCACCCTCTTCGCCCGGCCGGGCGTGCAATTCGTGAACCTCAACATCGCCGGGTTCGACGCCCATAAACTCGGCGCCCTGCCGCTCGTCGCCGACGCCCGCGAGGGCCTCACCGCCCTCACCGAGGCACTCGGCCGCCCCGCCCCCGACGACTCCGGTCACGGCGAGCGTCCCGGCGCCGAGGACGCGTGGGCCGCCGCCAAGGCGGCCTGGGAGCGGCGCGTCGACGCCGCCTACGCCGTGCCGGACGAGGACGCCCGCCCCACCCAGGCCCAGGTCCTCGGCGTCCTCGACACTCTGGTCACCGGGGACGACATCCTGATCAACGCGGCCGGCTCGCTCCCCGGCGACCTGCACAAGCTGTGGCGGGCCCGTTCCGCCGACCAGTACCACGTCGAATACGGCTACTCCTGCATGGGGTACGAGATCCCCGCCGCGATCGGCGTCGCGCTCGCCGCTCCCCGGCGGCCCGTCTGGGCCCTCGTCGGCGACGGGACGTATCTGATGAACCCCACCGAAATCGTCACCGCGGTGCAGGAGGGGCTGGCCATCACGGTGGTGATCCTGCAGAACCACGGCTACGCCTCCATCGGCGGGCTCTCCACGGCGGTCGGCGGCGAGGGGTACGGCACCGCCTACCGCCACCGGGCCCCCGACGGGAGCTTCACCGGCGCGCCCCTCCCCGTCGACCTGGCCGCCAACGCGGCCTCCCTCGGCATGCGGGTGCTGCGCGCCCGCACCGTACGTGACCTGCGAGAAGCCCTCGCCGACGCCCGAGCGTCGGCCGTTCCCACATGTGTCTACACGGAGACCGAAACGCCCGACACAGTGTCGGGCCCGCCCCCCGCCCAGGCGTGGTGGGATGTTCCCGTGGCCGAGACCGCGACCCGCTCGTCGGCGGTCCGGGCACGGGAGGAGTACGACCGGCACGTCACCGCCCGCCGCCGCCACCTGTAACAGCCAGAAGGAGCATTCCGTCATGACGAAGACCGTCAACCACTGGATCGGTGGCAAGACCGTCGAGGGCACGTCGGGCAACTGGGGCCCGGTCACCGACCCGGCCACCGGTGCCGTGACCACACAGGTGGCCCTGGCCTCCGTCGAGGAGGTCGACGCGGCCGTCGCCGCCGCGAAGACCGCGTTCGAGAGCTGGGGCACCGCCTCGCTGGCGCAGCGCACCACGATCCTCTTCCGGTTCCGGGCGCTCCTCGACGCCAACCGTGACGCCATCGCCGAGCTGATCGTCGCCGAGCACGGGAAGGTGCACTCCGACGCGCTCGGCGAGGTCGCCCGCGGCCTGGAGATCGTCGACCTGGCCTGCGGCATCACCACGCAGCTGAAGGGCGAGCTGTCCACCCAGGTGTCGAACCGGGTGGACGTGGCCTCGATCCGGCAGCCCGTCGGCGTGGTCGCCGGCATCACCCCGTTCAACTTCCCGGCCATGGTGCCGATGTGGATGTTCCCGATCGCCATCGCGTGCGGCAACACCTTCATCCTCAAGCCGAGCGAGAAGGACCCCTCCCCGTCGCTGAAGATCGCCGAGCTGCTCGCCGAGGCGGGCCTGCCGGAGGGCGTCTTCAACGTCGTGCACGGCGACAAGGTCGCGGTGGACCGGCTCCTGGAGCACCCCGACGTGTCGGCGGTCTCCTTCGTCGGCTCGACGCCGATCGCCCGCCACATCCACACCACCGCCTCGGCCCACGGCAAGCGCGTGCAGGCGCTCGGCGGCGCGAAGAACCACATGCTGGTGCTGCCGGACGCGGACCTCGACGCGGCGGCGGACGCGGCGGTCTCGGCGGCGTACGGCTCCGCCGGCGAGCGCTGCATGGCGATCTCCGCGGTCGTCGCGGTCGGCGCCATCGCGGACGAGCTGGTGGAGAAGATCCGCGAGCGCGCCGAGAAGATCAAGATCGGCCCCGGCGACGACCCGACCTCCGAGATGGGCCCGCTCATCACGGCCGTCCACCGCGACAAGGTCGCCTCCTACGTCCACGGCGCTGCGGCCGAGGGCTGCGAGGTCGTCCTTGACGGCACGGGCCACACGGTCGAGGGGTATGAGAACGGCCACTGGATCGGCCTCTCGCTCCTGGACAAGGTGCCCACGACGGCGAAGGCGTACCAGGACGAGATCTTCGGCCCGGTGCTGTGCGTGCTGCGCACCGAGACGTACGAGGACGGTGTCGCGCTCATCAACGCCTCGCCGTTCGGCAACGGTACGGCCATCTTCACCCGCGACGGCGGCGCCGCCCGCCGCTTCCAGATGGAGATCCAGGCGGGCATGGTCGGCGTGAACGTGCCGATCCCGGTGCCGGTGGGCTACCACTCCTTCGGTGGCTGGAAGGACTCGCTCTTCGGCGACCACCACATCTACGGCAACGACGGCGTGCACTTCTACACCCGCGGCAAGGTCGTCACCACCCGCTGGCCGGACCCGTCCGAGGCCCCGGCGGGCGTGGACCTGGGCTTCCCGCGCAACCACTGAACCGGGCGCCTGTCGCGCACCCTCCGATGAACCGCGCGTGGACCGCGCACCCCGCGGGCCCGTCCGGAGCCTTCTCCGGCCGGGCCCGTGCACCCCGTTAAGAAGTGGCCCCCGGATGTGCCCCCGCGGCATTCTGGGGGCCATGTCCGTGCCGCCGAAATACCAGATCCGCGCCCGGTACACCGACTCCACGGTGACCGTCCATCAGGCGTACGACCCCTCCATCGGGCTCCCGGCCGCCCGTGACGGTCGTTTCCCCGCCGCGTGGAAGCGGGACCGGATGACGTGGATCAAGCCGTCGTTCCTGTGGATGATGTACCGCTGCGGGTGGGGGCTGAAGGAGGGGCAGCAGACCGTCCTCGCGGTCGAGATCACCCGCGAGGGCTTCGAATGGGCGCTGCGGCACGCCTGCCTGTCGCACTTCGTCCGGGAGATCCACTCCGACCATGACGCCTGGAAGCGGGAGCTGCGGCGGTCCCCGGCCCGGGTCCAGTGGGACCCCGAACGGGATCTGCGCCTGACCGCGCTGCCGTACCGCTCCCTCCAGCTGGGGCTCGCGGGGGAGGCGACCCGGCTCTACGCGGACCGGTGGATCGTGGGCGTACGGGACGTCACGCCGCTGGCGCACGAGATCCACGCGCTCGTGCGGGACGGCCGGCTCGACGACGCCAGGACGAAGCTGCCCGAGGAGCGGCCGTACCCGGTGGGTCCGGACCTCCTCGGGCGGCTCGTCGCGGAGGGGCCGAGCCGGAGCGCCGTCTGAGCGTGCGCGGTGCGCGGGTGCGGGCGGGCTAGAACACCGAGTGGAGCAGCTTGTTCGGGGAGCCGGTCCTCGCGTCCTGGACCTTGCCGCTCGTGGCGTTGGCCACCAGCGCGTCACGGACCTGGGCGGGCGTCGCCGTCGGGTGGCCCGAGAGGTAGAGGGCCGCGACACCCGCCGTGTGCGGGGCCGCCATGGAGGTGCCCGAGATCGTGTTCGTCGCCGTGTCGCTGTCCTTCCACGCCGACGTGATGGACACGCCGGGCGCGAACAGGTCGACGCACGTGCCGTAGTTGGAGAAGGAGGCGCGCTTGTCGGCGGAGTCCGTGGCTCCGACGGTGATCGCCTCGGCCACGCGGGCCGGGGAGTAGTTGCACGCCTTCGCCGGCAGGCCGAGGAAGTTGCCGTTGCCCGCCGCGACGGCGTAGCTGACGCCCGAGGCGATGGAACGCCTCACCGCGTCGTCCAGCGAGGTGGCGGCCCCGCCGCCCAGGCTCATGTTGGCGACCGCCGGCTTGACCGCGTTGGCCGTCACCCAGTCCACGCCCGCGATGACCCCGGCGGTCGTGCCGGAGCCGTTGCAGTCCAGCACCCGTACGGCGACCAGCTTCGCGGCCTTGGCGACGCCGTACTTCGCGCCGCCGACGGTGCCCGCCACGTGCGTGCCGTGGCCCTGGCAGTCCTGGCCGTTCTGCCCGCCGCCGACCGTGTCGGTGCCGACCGTGGCCCGGCCGCCGAACTCGCTGTGCGAGGTGCGGATGCCGGTGTCGATGATGTAGGCGGTGACGTTGGGCGCGGTCGTGGCGTAGGTGTACGTCGTCGACAGCGGGAGGTCCCGCTGGTCGATCCGGTCCAGGCCCCAGGTGGCGGCCGTCTGGGTGTCGGCGAGCCGGACGGTCCGGTTCTGCTCGACGTACGCCACCCGCGGGTCGGCGGCCAGGGACGCGGCCCGTGCCCGGGACATCGTCGTCGAGAAGCCCTTGAGGACGGAGCGGTAGACGTGGCGGGAGGTCACGCCCAGGTCGTCGGCGCGGGTCGAGCCGTCCTTGAGGACGACGATCCAGCTGTTCTCGACGGCCAGGGAGGCGGGGGCGAGCCGCAGATCGCCGAGCGGGGCGGTGGGGGCGCCCTGGGCGGTGGGGGAGGCGAGGAACTGGAGGCCGGCCGCGAGCGCGAGGACGGGGACGAGCGCTCCGACGCGGCGGGATATGGAGGTCATGTGGTGGGGCACCTGGACCTTTCGTGAAGGGGATCGCGGCCGCGCACCCGTACGCGGGGTAGGGGTGCGCGTGACGCGAAGGCGTCCCACAGGGTCTCGTGTTGTCATGTGCCGCACAAGAGCCCGTCAGTGGTCCTTCGGTGCGAACTCCCACGTCAACATGGCGAACACGCCGTCGTCCGCCGCGCCCGTCGACCGGTACGTCGCCAGCGCCGGGTCGTTGTCCGTGTCGACCCCGACCCAGGCGTCGTAACAGCCCCGCTCCCGCGCCACCGCCACCAGCGCCCGCGTCAGCGCCCCGCCGATCCCACGCCGCCGGTACCGCTCGTCAACCGACAGCTCGTACAGACACATCTCCGTCCCCTTGTCCGGGTGCAGCATCTCGATCCCGGAGACCAGACCCGCGGGAAACCCGTCCTCCGCGTACGCGATCAGCATCAGGTGCCCGGGCGCGGCCAGGAAGCGCTCAGCCCATTCCGGCCGCGGCGGGCCGTCGTAGAGGTGCTCCGCCGCCAGCAGCTCGGCCACCGTCGTCGCCTGCCGGATCTCCATGCACGGCCCCTTCGGGTCCACGGCGCGCGTACCGCGTCTGGTGTACGGCGACCGTACTGCGTACGACTCGAGGAGGCCGCCGAATTCCGCCTGCGGGCAGCCGAGCCGCCCAGCGGACCCGCCTAGGCTCACCAGCATGAAGCTCCGACTTCCCCGGTGGGCCGCGGTCACCGCGGCCCTCGCCCTGCTCGCGGGCGCCGGCACATGGACGGCCGTCGCCACCGGCGAACCCCCGCCCGTGGGCCGCGCGGACCAGATGCTCGACGTGCCCGGGGCACGCATCGACACCTCCTACTTCACCGCCGGACCCGCCTCGGAACGCCGGCCGGCGGTCCTGCTCGGGCACGGCTTCGGCGGGTCCAAGGACGACGTCCGGTCCCAGGCCGAGAAGCTCGCCCGCGAGGGATACGCCGTCCTCACCTGGTCCGCGCGCGGATTCGGGGCCTCCACCGGGCAGATCGGCCTCAACGACCCCGACCACGAGGTCCAGGACGTCCGGGGGCTCGTCGACTGGCTCGCGAAGCGGCCCGAGGTACGGCTCGACAAGGACGGCGACCCACGCGTCGGGGTCACCGGCGCCTCCTACGGCGGCGCGATCGCCCTCCTCGCCGCCGGACACGACCCGCGGGTCGACGCGATCGCCCCGCAGATCACCTACTGGAACCTGGCCGACGCGCTCTTCCCGGAAGGGGTCTTCAAGAAGCTCTGGGCGGGGATCTTCTTCTCGTCGGGCAATCAGCCGGGCGGCCTCCAGCCGGGCGGCCCGCGGCAGGGCGAGGACCAGGACGACCGGCAGGGCGGGCAGCCGGCAGGCTCCCGGCCCGGCCCCCGCGCCGCGGCCGCCGGGCCCTCCGCCTGCGGGCGCTTCACCCCCGAAGTCTGCGCCCTCTACGAACGCGTCGCCGTCGCAGGGAAGCCCGACGCCGCCGCCCGCGCCCTCCTCGAAGCCCGCAGCCCGTCGGCCGTCGGCGACCGCATCAAGGTGCCCGCCCTGATCGTGCAGGGCCAGTCCGACTCGCTCTTCCCGCTCTCCCACGCCGACGCCATGGCGAAGACGATCGCCGCCAACGGCGCCCCCGTGGCCGTCGACTGGATCGCAGGCGGCCACGACGGCGGCAACCGCGAGGCGGACCGCGTCGAGGCACGGGTCGCCGGCTGGTTCGACCGCCATCTCAAGGGCGACGAGGGCGCCGACACCGGCCCCGCCTTCCGCGTCAGCCGCACCGGCGGGGTCGACTCCACCGACGGCCGGGCGCTGCTGCGCGGTGCGACCGCCGCCGCCTATCCGGGGCTCTCGGCCGGCGCCGCCTCCCTGCCGCTCGACGGCGACGGGCCGCGGACCTTCCGCAACCCGGCGGGAGCCAACCCGCCCGCCATCTCCGCCGTCCCTGGGATCGGCGGCGGCCTGTCCCAGCTGTCCTCGCTCGGCGTCGGTCTCTCCCTCGACTTCCCCGGCCAGTTCGCCGCCTTCGACGCGCCGCCGCGCTCCACACCCCTGCGGATCACCGGATCGCCCACCGTCCGCGTGAAGGTCGCCTCCGACAGCGCCGACGGCTCCGCCGTCCTCTTCGGCAAGGTGTACGACGTCGGGCCCGACGGACGCCGGCAGGTGCTGCCGGCCCAGCTCGTCGCCCCCGTCCGGGTGGACGACGCCCGCCAGGGCAGGAGCGTCACGCTGACCCTTCCCGCGATCGACCACGAGGTGGAGGCCGGCCACCGGCTGCGGCTCGTGCTCGCCGCCACCGACCTCGGCTACGCCTCCCCGGCCGCCCCCGCCACGTACACGGTCGCGGTCGAGAGCGGACTGACCGTGCCGACCGCGCCCGCCGTCGCCACCCAGGCGGCCGGAACGCCCTGGTGGGTCTGGGGCCTTCCGCTCATCGGACTCGCGGTGGCCGCGGCCCTGCTGCTCACCTCCCCCCTGGCGTTCGGCAAGGGCGGCGCCCGTCGTCGCACCACGGCCGCCGCCCCTGAGCCCGCGTCGGCCGCCGTACCGCTCCAGATCACCGGACTGACGAAGAAGTACGCCAAGTCCTCCGACCGGTACGCCGTACGGGACCTGTCCTTCCGGGTCGAGCAGGGCCAGGTCCTCGGACTCCTCGGGCCCAACGGCGCCGGCAAGACCACCACGCTGCGCATGCTCATGGGCCTCATCACGCCCGACGACGGCGAGATCCGGGTCTTCGGGCAGGCCATCAGCCCCGGCGCCCCGGTCCTCTCGAGGGTCGGCGCCTTCGTGGAGGGCGCGGGCTTCCTGCCGCACCTGTCCGGCCGGGACAACCTGGACCTCTACTGGAAGGCCACCGGCCGCCCCGCCGAGGACGCGCACACCGAGGAGGCGCTGCGGATCGCCGGCCTCGGCGACGCGCTCTCCCGCTCCGTCCGGACGTACTCGCAGGGCATGCGACAGCGGCTCGCCATCGCCCAGGCCATGCTCGGGCTGCCGGATCTGCTGATCCTGGACGAGCCGACGAACGGACTCGACCCGCCGCAGATCCGCGAGATGCGGGACGTGATGATCCGGTACGCGGCCGGCGGCCGGACCGTCATCGTCTCCAGCCACCTCCTGTCGGAGGTCGAGCAGTCCTGCACCCATCTCGTGGTCATGGACCGGGGCAGGCTGGTCCAGGCGGGACCGGTCGCCGAGATCATCGGCGCCGGTGACACGCTCCTCGTGAGCCTCGGTGGGCCCGTCGACGCGCCGCTGGTCGACAAGATCGCCGCGCTGCCCGGGATCGACTCCGTGGTCCGGGCCGACGACGGGCTCCTCGTCCGGCTCGACGGTGCCACCGCCACCGAGCTGATCGGCGAACTCGTCCGGCTCGACGTGCCCGTGACCGGTGTGGGACCGCACCGGCGCCTCGAGGACGCGTTCCTCACCCTGATCGGAGGAGGATCCGCATGAGCGGGACCGCGGAACTGGTGGAGACCGCTCCCGGCTACCGGGCGCGCCGCACCCTGCCGCTGCGCGTCGAGGCCGTACGGCAGCTGAAGCGGCGCCGCACCCTCGTCATGGGCGCGGTACTCGCCGCCCTGCCGTTCGTGCTGATCATCGCCTTCGCGATCGGCGGCACCCCGGACGGCAGCGAGAACGGCCGCATCACGCTGATGGACACGGCGACGGCGTCCGCCGCGAACTTCGCGGCGACCTGTCTCTTCGTCTCGGCGGGCTTCCTCCTCGTCATTCCCGTCGCGCTCTTCTGCGGGGACACGGTGGCCTCCGAGGCCGGCTGGTCCTCGCTGCGCTACCTCCTCGCCGCGCCCGTGCCCCGGGCCCGGCTGCTGTGGTCCAAGCTGGCGGTGGCCCTGGGCTTCAGCGCGGCCGCGATGGTCCTGCTGCCGCTCGTCGCCCTGACCGCGGGCACGGTCGCCTACGGCTGGGGGCCCCTGCGTCTGCCCACCGGCGGCTCGCTGCCGGCCGCGGAGACCCTGCCCCGGCTCGCGCTCGCCGTCGCCTTCATCTTCGTCTCCCAACTGGTCACGGCGGGTCTGGCGTTCTGGCTCTCCACGCGCACCGACGCACCGCTGGGAGCGGTCGGCGGCGCGGTCGGTCTGACGATCGTCGGCAACGTCCTGGACGCGGTGACGGCGCTCGGATCCTGGCGCGACTTCCTCCCGGCGCACTGGCAGTTCGCCTGGGCGGACGCCCTGCAGCCCCAGCTGGAGTGGGCCGGGATGGCGAAGGGGGCGGCGGTCTCGGTGACCTACGCGCTGATCCTCTTCGCCCTTGCCTTCCGGGGCTTCTCACGCAAGGACATCGTGTCCTAGCGACAGGTGCGCCGGGGTCGCGCAGACGGGTCACAGCCACCCCCTTCGAGCCGCTTCCGCTCCCGCGCGGAAGCGGCTCGTCGTACCCAGGGCGTGCATCAGCTCGCCCACCCGGCGGCTGTACGTGCGCGGCGACATGCCGAGGCGGGCGGCGGCGGCCTCGTCCGTGAGGCCGGAGAGGAGCGCCTCCAGGACCGGGCGGAGCTGCGGGGTCAGCTCACGCGAGGGGGCGGTCGCGCCGACCAGCTCCTCGCCCGCGTCCCAACTGAGGTGATGGGCGCGCACGAGGGCCTGGACGACGACCGGGTCGCGGATCAGGAGCAGGCCGTTGTGGAGCAGCTCCAGATCGAGAGGGACAGCCGCGACCGTGCGGTCGACGACGATCATCTTGAAGGGGATCGCGTCCGTCAGCCGGGCCTGACCGGGCGTGTCGACCATGCCCGCCACGTGGGCGAGGGCGTGGCGCGGCACGATCCGTCTGACCTCGCGAGCCTGCTCCGCCGCGGCCCGCATGCACGCTCCCGCCAACTCCAGGAACGGCTCGGGGATCGCTCGGCCCGCGGAAGCGGCGGGGTCGTCGAAGGTCAACAGCTCGTGCCGCGCCGAGGCGGCGAGGCCGGCCAGCGCGGCGCTGATCCGGCGCGTCCCGCGCACCGGGCGCCCCGGCGGCCGCTGCGCCTCGGATGCTGCCCGGCTCATCGCCGTCCGGGCGAGCATCAAGGAGCCCGCTGTCTCTGACACCGCTCACCACCCCCGCCCGATCGGTGTGCCACTCCATGTACGCACGCGACTGCACACGGTGACAACCCCTGTTGAAAAGGATGGCGACTCCATGCCATAGGCATCCTCACCCCTTCGCCGTTGCCGCATCGAGATCCATCCGCAACCCCCTCGACTGCTCTTCCCGGCCCTCTCGGACGTCCCATACACAAGTGCCGAGACACAAGGGGGAGATGAGATGCACCGACGACGGATGCGGATCACCGCGGGGATCCTGGCCGCCGGACTGTGGGCGACCGGGTGCGCGGGCGGGTCCGGCTCGGACGGGACGGCCGCCGACAGGGCCGCGGGCGAGCGGGCGCCGGCCGCTCCGGACGCACGGCCCTCGCCGGCCGCGCCCGGCGCGCCCGCCGCACCGGAGGCGGGGGCGGCCGAGGGCGAGCAGCGGTCGCGGCCGCCCGCCCCCGACTGGCTGTCCACCTTCGCGCTGGACGTGGACACCGCCTCGTACGGATACGCCCGCCGCACCCTGTCCGAAGGCCGGCTGCCGGACCCGGCGACCGTACGGCCCGAGGAGTTCGTCAACAGCTTCCGGCCCGACTACCCCCGGCCGAAGGACGACGGGTTCGGCGTGACGGTCGACGGGGCGCGGACCGGCGCGGAGGGGTGGTCGCTCGTCCGGGTCGGTCTCGCCACCCGGGCGGCCGACCGCAAGGGCGAACGCCCGCCCGCCGCCCTCACCTTCGTCGTGGACATCTCCGGCTCGATGGCGGAGCCGGGCCGGCTGGACCTCGTGAAGGAGTCCCTCGGTCTGCTCGCCGGCGAGCTGCGCGACGACGACTCGGTCGCGCTGGTCACCTTCAGCGACCGCGCGGAGACCCGGCTGGGCATGACGCGGGTGGGTGGGAACCGGCAGCGGATCAAGAGCGCCGTGGCCGAGCTCGCCACCTCGTCCTCCACCAACGTCGAGGCCGGTGTGCGCACCGGGTACGACGTCGCCGTCGCGGGCCGCCGCGAGGGCGCCGTCAACCGGGTGGTGCTGCTCTCCGACGCCCTCGCCAACTCCGGCGACACAGAGGCGCGGTCGATCCTGAACCGGGTCGACGAGGAGCGCCGGGAGTACGGGATCACGCTCTTCGGGGTCGGCGTCGGCAGCGACTACGGCGACGCGTTCATGGAGCAGCTCGCCGACAAGGGCGACGGCCACACGACGTACGTCTCCACCCGCGCCCAGGCCCGCAAGGTCTTCGTGGAGCAGCTGCCCGCCCACGTCGAGCTGCGCGCGCGGGACGCCAAGGCGCAGGTCGCCTTCGACCCGACGACGGTGGAGAGCTTCCGGCTGATCGGGTACGAGAACCGGGAGGTCGCCGACGAGGACTTCCGCGACGACCGGGTCGACGGCGGCGAGGTGGGCGCGGGGCACACCGTCACGGCGCTGTACGCGGTCAGGACCCGGCCCGGCCGGACGGGCCGGCTGGCGACGGCGACGGTCCGCTGGCTCGACCCGGCGTCCCGCGCCCCGCGCGAGCGGTCCGGGTCGGTGGCGACGGACGCGCTCACCTCGTCCGTCTGGGCGTCGGGGCACGACAGCCTGCAACTGACGGCCGTGGCGGCGTACTTCGCCGACGCGCTGCGCGGCGGCGATCTGCCGGGCGCGCCGCCGCTCTCCCGGCTCGCGGCCTACGCGGGCGCGATCGCCGAGCGGGGGGACTCCGCGGTGGTCCGGGAGCTGACGGAGTCGATCCGGCAGGCGGACCGCCTCAGGGGCCCCGACGGCGGGGCGCGACCGGAGTCCGGGGATCCGTACGGCGGTTGATCCACAGGGGCTGCGGACCGGCCGTGGGCACCCCCATGATGGAGCCCATGGCCACCCTGCTGCTCGCCCTCGCCGTCGCCGCCACCGGTCTCTACGCCGGTTTCATGCTGATCTTCCGTACGGGGATCATGCCGGCCCTGGCGCGGCTCGACGACGCCGCCTTCGTGGACGCCATGCGACGGATCAACGAGTACGTTCCCCGGCCTCTGTTCCTCGTCGTGTTCCTGGGGGTCGCGGCCTTGCCCGTCGCGGCCCTCCTCGTCCCCGTCGACGGGCGCACGGAGACCCAGAAGTGGCTGGTCCTCGCCGGGGCGGTGTGCGCCGTGCTCAACCACCTGGTCACGATCGGCGGCAACGTCCCGCTCAACACGGCGCTGGCCGCATCGGAGAGCACCGGCGAGAGCCCGGCTGCCGTGCGGGCGACCTTCGAGAAGCGGTGGAACGGCTTCCATCTGATCCGTACGGCCCTGGTCACCGCGGCGTTCGGGCTGCTGACCGCCGCGGCGGCCGGCTGACCGCCGTGCCTTCCGGCGGGTCAGGAGTGCGCGGGCAGGTTCGCGACCGAGGTGATCGCCGTGAAGAGGACCGCGTCGTCCTGGCGCCCGACGACCCGGAGCAGACGTTCGCTGGTGCCGGGGTAGTCCACGGCCGGCTCGGTCTCGATCCAGCAGGGGCTGCCGAACTCCGCGTACCGGTGGAAGGTGGAGTCCATCGCCATCGGCATCACGACCTGGCCCTCGGGGGCGAGCGAGTGCACCGCCTGGCGGGCCGCCTCCAGCAGGACCATGCCGGGTATGTGGTCGCCCGGGTGGTCGAAGAGGACCGGGTGGCGGGTGTCGACGCGCAGCCGCCACCGCTCGGGGCGGTCGGCAGGGGTGAGCACCACGTCGAAGGCGTCGCGGCGGCCGACCACGCGCGGCTCCACGGGCGGGGTGGGCGGCACGGACGCGTCGAGCGTCGCGTCGATGCGGTCGGCGCGCAGCCGGCGGTAGACCTCGGGGCTGGTGCAGGTGTAGCGGGCGTTGCCGGTGGCGAGGGTGCGGCCGTTCTCGCTGATCACGACCTCGTAGGCGAGCCCGGTCAGGCGTCCGGCGCGGCGGCGGATGTCCGAGCAGGTCACGTCGAGGCGCAGGTCGGCGGGCGCGCCGCCGACGGCCATCATGCCGGGCACGACACGGTAGTTGAGCTCCCACATGAGGAACTGGTGGCCGATCGGCACGCCGAAGCCGACGTGGGCGAGCAGGGCACCGACCTGGCGGATCGTCTCCGCGGCCATCATCGGGTCGTAGTGCGTTCCGCCGAGGGGGCCGAAGAAGGAGTGGGCGCGCGGCCACTGGGCGCTCAGGGTGAAGTGCGCCTCGTCCGAGCGGGACCAGTCGGCGGCCAGGAACACCTCCGCGAGCGCGGCCCGGTGGACGTACTCACGGGGAGCCGTCGTGGTGAGCCGGGGCATGGCTTCGGGGTCCACGATGTCGGTCGCAGCGGGCATCTGCAGCATGAGATCCCTCGATTAGGGGCCTATTAAGAAGATTCGGGCGATCAGCAGGCGGAAGTTACGAACTCGTGGGTCGGTTTGGCAACCATGTGGGTACGGTTCTGTCAGGTCGGTGCACGACCGGTATGGAATTCGCGGGGCGTCCGTGGAGCGCGCCGGGGAGGACGTCAGGCGTCAACGCCGCCTGTCAGGGCGGCGGGTGTCCGCCTCGTGAGACCCCAGGGTTCACGAAGGAGGTTGCTTCGGGTATCTTCCAGGCTGCCGGAAATCTGTACCGCCAGGTTTGTTTCTCGGGCCTCCGAGACACCGGTTCGAGTGGGTGCGTCACGATCCGAGCGATTCGCCCCGGTAAGACCGGCTCGCCGATCGGCTGTCCCTGGGAGACCACCGTGGAACCTCTGCGTCAGATACGCCTTGCCGCCGTCAACATCGACGGCGTCCTGCTGAACGACACCTTCAGCCCGGTCATCCACCACTTCGTCACCAGCCGCGGGGGGCGTTACGACGCCGAGGTGGAGCGGGAGATCTTCTCCCAGCCCCAGCTCACCGCGGCCAAGGCCCTCGGCGCCGCCGCCGGACTCGACGCGAGTCCCGAGGCGGTGCTGGCCGCCTACTTCGAGGAGCGCGCCGACCACCTGGCGGCGCACCCGTTGCGGCTGCTCGACGGAGCCGTCGGCCTGCTGCTGCGGCTGCGCGGCGCGGGGCTCCTGACGGTCTGCTACGGCGGACTCGACAAGAGCCACTTCGACCGGCACCTGGGCGAGTGGGCGCACCTCTTCGACGGCCCCGGCTACGTCTGCACCAACGACTTCCGGCCCGGGCTGCACGAGATCACGACGGAGGTCTTCGGACTCCGCCACGACCAGGCCCTGTTCATCGACGACGTCGCGCGCGTCGCGGAGACCGCCAGGGAGCTGGGTGTCCCCTTCATCGGCCACCCCAGCGACTTCGCGCACGGTTTCCAGGGCGAACTGATGCGCGCGGCGGGCGTCCGGCACCTGGTGCGCTCGCTCGACGAGATCGACGAGCCCTTGCTGCGGACCCTCGACGACGAGGCCGCCGCCGGCCGCCTCTGGAACCACTGAGGCCTCCGTGGCGTATGTACACGAAGCCCCCTGGAGGATCGGCGTCCTGCCGACGGCGGGTCCGGCGCCCCGCCGGCAGCCGCCTCCCCTCCACCTGCCGAGGGAGACCACCGTCCCATGACCGCAGACCATCGCCTGCTGACCGACAAAGTCGCTCTGATCACCGGAGCGAGCAGCGGAATCGGAGCGGCCGCCGCCCGGGTCTTCGCCCGTGAGGGCGCCCGGGTCGTGCTCGCCGCCCGCCGCGAGGACCGACTCAAGACCCTGGTGGCCGCGCTGCGCGACGAGGGCGCCGAGGCCGAGTACGTGGTCGCGGACATCACCCGCCGCGAGGACACCCGGGCCGCCGTCGCGCACGCCGTGCGCACCTACGGGCGGCTGGACCTGGCCTTCAACAACGCCGGCTGGGGCACCCCGCGCGAGCCCCTGCACGAGATGGACGACGACCTCTACGACAGCATCATGGACGTCAACGTGCGCGGGACCTGGAACTGCCTGCGGGACGAGATAGCGGCCATGCTGCCCACCGGCGGCGGCGCGATCGTCAACAACAGCAGCGTCGGCGGTCTGCTCGCCACTCCGGTCGCCGCCCCCTACGTCGCCGCCAAGCACGCCGTCGTCGGGCTGACCAAGGCGGCCGCGGCCGAGTACGCGGCCCAGGGCATCCGTGTCAACGCGGTGGCTCCCGGGACGACGCGGACCGAGGTGGTGAGCGCGTGGTTCGACGCCGTGCCGGGCGTCGAGGCGGCCCTGCACGCCGCCACGCCCCAGGCACGCACCGCCGGGCCCGAGGAGATCGCCGAGGCGGCGGCGTGGCTCTGCAGTGACCGAGCGTCGTTCGTCACCGGTGTCACCATGCCGGTGGACGGCGGCTTCACGATGGTGTGACCGTGATGCCGACCCGTGCTCGGACGGGTTCCGCCCGCGGCCGGACGGCCCGCCCGGGACGGCTTGTGCCCCCTGCACGTATCCGTCCATACTTGCTGTTTTCAACTGTGAAGTGCGTGCAGGCACGGAGCGAGCGCGAGCGCCCCGAGGGGCTCCGGGCTATGAGAGGGACGTGAACCCCGATGGCGAAGCAGGATCGCGCGATTCGGACGCGCCAGGCGATCTTGGAAGCGGCCGCCACCGTCTTCGACGAGCGTGGTTACGAGGCCGCGAAGCTCTCCGACATCCTCCAGCTCGCCCAGGTCACCAAGGGTGCGCTGTACTTCCACTTCGACTCCAAGGAAGACCTCGCTCACGCCGTCATCGACGCCCAGGTGTCGGCGGCTCCGATGCCCATGCCCCAGGTGTCCAAGCTGCAGGAGTTCGTCGACATCGGCATGGTGTTCGCCCACCGGCTCACCCATGACGGCCTGTTGCGCGGCAGTGTGCGCCTCACGCTCGACCAGGGCGGCCACGAGCTCAACCGCGGCGGCCCCTACCGGGAGTGGACCGATCTGAACCTGCGGGTGCTCGAGGAGGCCAAGCAGCGCGGAGAACTGCTGCCGCACGCCGATCCGGAGGAGGTCGCCCCGCTCGTCGTGGGCGCCTACGCGGGCCTGAACCTGATGACCCAGGCGCTGGGGAGCGACCGGTCCGTGATGGACCGGTGGGCCTCGGCGCTCTACCGCCACGTGCTGCCCAGCATCGCCGTGCCCGCCGTCCTGGCGATGCTCGACATGGAGCCGGGCCGGGGCGCACGCGCGCTGCGGGCGGCCGAGGCCGCCGCGGGCTAGCGTCACCCACCGTGCGGGTGTGTGGCGTATCTGTGCCAGCAAACCATACCTACGCGCTGGTTTTCTGAGGATGACACGAACTCGTCATCTTCACGTCGTCACAAATCAACCACGGAAAGCGTACCCGTGAGTCCAGATCTTGGACGCGCGGGTACGTTTCTTCGTCTCATTCACGGAATCTTGATGACGTCACATGCCGACAAATCCGGGCATACTTGACGGAATATCGGGTCCGCGTTTCCGTACCCCACGGTTTCTTATTGACATGCCTCCCGGTCTCTTTTCTAATCGTGCAGGGCCTAGCCGCGCACAGACACTGAGGGGGCAAAGTGGACGTCCGGATCCTGGGGGGACTGTCAGTACGCGAGAACGGGGTGTCGATCACTCCGACGGCTGCCGCACCGAGGCAGCTGCTCGCACTGCTGGCGGCCAAGGCCGACCAGGTCGTGCCCGTGACCGTGCTCATGGAGGAACTCTGGCCGTCCGGCGCGCCGCGCGGCGCGCGCGTCGAACTCCAGTCTCATATCCTCGATCTGCGGGCACTCATCACGACCGCCCTGCGCAGCAACGAGCCACCGGAAGCCGGCACCGCCTGGCTGGAACGGCGGACCGCCGAGGCCGTGCTCGTCTCGCTGCCCGGCGGCTACCGCCTCGACACCGGCGGCGGCTCCAACGACGCCTGGCAGTTCGAACGGGCGGCGGGCGCCGGCTACCGCGCCATGGAGGCGGGCGACCTCCAGCGCGCCGCGCGCCGCCTCGGAGACGCCCTCGCCCTCTGGCGCGGGGAACCGTACGCGGGGGTCGCGGCCGGTCCCCACCTGCGTACGGAGATCGAGCGTCTGGAGGCCTCCCGGCTGAGCGCGCTCGACCAGTGGGTCGAGGCGCAGCTCCGGCTCGGCCGGCACTTCGAGATGATCTCCGACCTCGCCGAACTCGTCGCCCAGTACCGCACCAACGAGCCGCTGCACGGCCAGTTCATGGTCGCGCTGCTGCGCTGCGGCCGCCAGGACGAGGCGCTGGAGGTGTACCAGCGGCTCCGCAACGGACTGAAGAAGGAGACCGGCATGGAGCCCTCCGCGCGGCTGCGCAGGCTCCAGCGCTCGATCCTGACCGTACGGGACGTCGCCCGCCCCGCCTTCGGCCGCCAGACGTCCGCCCGACCCCGTCTCGTACCGGCCGGATCGTTCGTCTAGGTCGTGTCCGGAAGGCCTCCGCCCGGATCGCTTCCGGGTGGCCGGCGGCCAGGGCCCGCGGGGCACGCGAAGAGGGGCGGGACGCACGAAGCGTCCCGCCCCTCCCGTATGCGCGCGCGGCCGTCAGACGGCGGCGAAGCCCTTCTTCAGGGCGGCGGCGATCTCCACGGAGCGACGGGTCTGGAACTCGATCGCGGCCAGGTTCTCGCCCACCACGTTGTTGGCCTCGTTCGCCGAGACGCTGCTCGTGCCGTACGGATTTCCGTTGGCGGGGGCGAACTGCACCGGGTCGGCGTAACCGGGCGCCACGACGACCGCGCCCCAGTGGTAGAAGGTGTTGTTCAGCGCCAGCAGCGTCGACTCCTGGCCGCCGTGCGCGGTCGAGGTCGAGGTGAACGCCGAGGCGACCTTGTTGACGAGCTTGCCCTGCGCCCACAGGCCACCGGTGGTGTCGATGAACTGCTTGATCTGGGCGGCGGGCAGGCCGAAGCGGGTCGGCGAGCCGATCAGCACGACGTCGGCCCACTCCAGGTCCTCCGGCGAGGCGATCTCCACGTCACGGGTGGCCTCGACGTGGTCGGCCCACTCCTGCTTCGTCTCGATCACCGACTGCGGGGCCAGCTCCGCCACCTTGCGCAGCCGTACCTCCGCACCGGCCTTCTCCGCGGCACTCGCGGCGGCGACGGCCAGGGCGTGGACGTTGCCGGTGGACGAGTAGTAGATGACTGCGACGTTGGTCATGACAGACCTGCTCCTTGACTTCGGGTGACGGGCACCGGCTGGACGGAAGGGCCCGTTCGCGACCTTCTCCGAACGGTACGGCGACGATCCACGGGCCCGGGGAAAGTCCGTCAAGTCCCGGTCCCGGATGTCACTTTCCGGCGAGGTAGCGCAGCAGGAGGTCCTTGTCCTCGCCGGTCGTACGGATACCGAACAGCTCGTCCAGCGCCGACACCGTCTCCGCCGGGCTCAGCTCGCTCCGCTCGACGCGCCCGTCCGGGTACTGGAACTCGAGCGCCCTGTCCCGCAGCAAACGGCGCTCCTTCTCCGCCTGCTTCTGGACGACGAGATGACCGACGAAGGGCGAGCCGGGCCGGGTGGAGGAGATGTAGTGCGCGGCCTCGAAGTCGATGCGGAACTGCGGCTCCTGACGGAAGCCGAACATGTCGAACCACCCCTGGGGCTGGGGGATGCTCACCACCCAGTCCGGCCCCTCCGAGGCCAGCCGCCAGGTCCAGTCGCCCACCGTCGAGGTCGCGCCGTCCTCCAGCGGCAGCGCCTCCATCAGGTTGCTGTAGCCGTATCCGGCGTCGACCAGCCAGACCCGCTCGTCGGCGCCGACCAGCAGCACCGTGTGCGTACGGAAGCGGCGCCGGGTCTCGCCCTGCCGGATGCGGGCGAGGAGCCGCGTGACCGGGAAGCCGAGCCGGTCGAGCGCCGCGGCGAGCAGGAGGTTGTTCTCGTAGCAGTAGCCCCCGCGCCCCGCCTGGACCAGCTTCTCCTGGACCCGGTCGAGGTCCAGCGAGACCGGCCGGCCGAGCGCGATGTCGAGGTTCTCGAACGCGATCGCGGCCATGTGCCCGCGCTGGACGCGGTGCAAGGTGTCGGCGGTGGGCGTGCGCGGCCCGGTGAAGCCGATCCGCGCGAGGTACGCGTCGAGGTCGAGCAGCTCGCTCTGCCACTCCGGGTCGGTCTCCACCGCCACGGGCAGCCCGTACGTTCCCAGCATGGTTGTCTCCGTCTTCTCGGGATGTCCCGGGATGGCCCGGGAGGTCAGGGTCGGACGCGGTCTCCCGCGCCTCTCGGTCTCGCGGCCGCGCGGTCTCCGGGCCGCGCGGCCGGGCGGTCTCCCGGTCAGATGCGGTGCGGGTCGTCCCGCAGCAGCTCGGGAGGGATGGTGTCGGGGCAGACCGTCCCCTCGGTGGCGCCGACGGTGGTGCAGGCGACGGCGAGAGGGTCGACGGCCATGGCGGGAGGGGCGGGAGGAGTGGCAGGGGCGGGAGGAGCGGCGGGAACGACGGGGGGATCGACCACCGCGGGGAGGAGCGGTGGCCTGAGCGCCGCCGCCAGCCCGGCCGCGAGCGCCGCGCCCAGCACCGGGCCGATCAGATAGGCGGTCAGGAAGCCGAAGTTCCCCGCCCACAGCGCGGGCCCGAACTGCCGCGCCGGATTGACCGACCCGCCCGACATCGGCCCGAGGATCATGATGAAGCCGGTGATGCACAGCCCCACCACTCCTGGTATCAGCCACTCCCAGCGCGGCCGGATCAGCAGCGCCGCCACCGCCGTCATACAGATCAGCTGCGCCACGGTCTCGGCGGTCAGGACGCCCCAGAACCCCCAGTCGGGCTGCGGCGCGACGGCCGCCCAGCCGACCTGCGGCACCCCCACGTCCGCTCCCCACACCAGCCGGGCGAGCCCGACCCCGGCCACGGCGCCGGTCATCTGCGCGACGCAGAAGGGCAGCACGTCCCGGCCGGGGAAGACACGCAGCAGCCAGAGCCCGATGCTCACCGACGGGTTCATGTGCCCCGCCGTCCTGCGGGACATCGAGTAATGGATGATCACCGTGTTGACGACGCCGAAGAAGACGCCGAGCGCGACGAAGGCCGCGCGTCCTCGCAGTACGGAGCCGAGCGGCGCGTCCGGAGCGAAGATCCAGCGGGCCGTGGTGACGATGAGGAAGAGGATCCCCGCCGTGATCAGGAACTCCAGGACGACGGTGCGGACGCGAGGCGAGAGGATCGACCGGCGGGCGGCGCGGTGACGGCTCCTGTTGGTCATGGTGACCAGCTCCCAGCTGTGATGCGGTTGGAACGGGTGGCGCGCGTGGTGCGGGGCGTACACATGCGTCCGCGGCGCCGCCCACGGCCGGCAGGCCGTGCACGACGCCGCAGCAGGGCGAAAGAGCAGGTCAGAGCTCGATACGGACCTCGTAGGCGAGCGCCCAGGCGTTGAACTCGACCAGCCGCTCCATCACCGCCCGGGTTCCCCAGAGCCCACCGAGCGCCGCGTACTCCTCCAGCGGCTTGTCCAGGAGCTTCTGGATCCCCTCGCGCGGGACCAGCCGCAGCACCGGCGATCCGTCCGCCAGCAGCTCCTCGACCTTGGCGCGCAGAGCGGTGACGTACTCGACGTCCTGCGTGGAGGGGTAGGGGCTCTTCTTGCGCTCCAGCACCGACTGGGGCAGCACGTGCGCGGACGCGGCGCGCAGCAGGCTCTTCTCCCGGCCGTCGAAGTTCTTCATCTCCCACGGCACGTTGTAGACGTACTCGACGAGCCGGTGGTCGGTGAACGGGACGCGGACCTCCAGGCTGGTGGACATCGAGATCCGGTCCTTGCGGTCCAGCAGGAACTTCTCCCAGTGCGTGATGTTGAGCCAGGTCAGCTCCTTCATCCGCTCCTCGTGCCGGGAGTCGCCGGCCAGCCGCGGCACCGCCTCCAGGGACTCGGCGTACCGCCGCTTGACGTACTCCTCCAGGGAGAGCCGGTCCCAGAGGCCGATCTCCTTGATCGTGTCGAGGCCGCCGAGCCGCCGCCAGGCGTCGTACCAGGGGAACGTGTCGCCGTTGACGGCCTCCTCGTCGAAGAACCAGTTGTAACCGCCGAAGATCTCGTCGGCCGCCTCTCCCGAGAGCGCCACCGTGACGCGCTTCTTGAGCGCCTTGCACAGGTGGTAGAGGGAGTGCTCCATGTCGCCGGTCGACACCGGCAGGTCCTGGGCGCGCAGCACCGCGGCCCGGACGCCCTCGTCGAGGATGTCGGTGTTCTCCAGCTCGACGATGACGTGGTCGGCGCCGGAGTGCTCGGCCACGTCGACGGCGTAGGGAGTGTCCGGGTCCATCCAGATGCCGTTGTCGCGGAAGGTCTTGCCGTGGTCCTTGAAGTCGATCGAGAAGGCGGTGATCCGCTCGTCGGAGCCCTGGTCGCGCAGCACCTTGGCGGCGATCGCGGTCACCGCGCTGGAGTCCAGACCGCCGGAGAGCAGGGTGCCGACCTTCACGTCGGCGATCAGCTGCCGCTCGATGATGTCCTCGAGCAGCTCGCGGACCTTCGCGATGGTGGCGTCGAGGTCGTCGGTGTGGGGACGGGCCTGGAGCGTCCAGTACGTACGCGTGGTCGAGCCCGTGCGGGAGAAGCGGACGACGGTGCCGGGGACGACCTCGTGCATGCCCTTGAAGACGGCGTGGCCGGGAGTGTTGATGATGGCGAAGATCTCCGCCAGACCCTCGGCGTCGACCACCGCCTCCGCCTCGGGGTGGGCGAGGATCGCCTTGGGCTCGGAGCCGAAGAGGACGCCGTCGGCGGTGGGGTAGTAGTAGAGCGGCTTGACGCCCATCCGGTCGCGGACCAGGAGGAGCTCCTCGGTGCGCGGGTCCCAGATGGCCAGCGCGTACATGCCGTTGAGGCGCTCGGCGAACTCCTCGCCCCACTCCAGGTACGCGCGCAGCACCACCTCGGTGTCCGAGGAGGTGCGGAACTCGTGACCGAGGCCGGCGAGTTCCTCCTTCAGCTCGCGGAAGTTGTAGACCTCACCGGTGTAGATGAGGACGGGCCGGCTGTCGTCTCCGGGAACGGCGTGCATGGGCTGGCGGCCGTTCTCCAGGTCGATGATGGAGAGACGGCGGTGCCCCAGGGCGGCGTGGCGGGAGAGCCAGACGCCCCCGTCGTCCGGGCCCCGGCACTCCAGGGTCCGGGTCATGGCCTCGGCGGTGTCGCCGCCGAGCGTCAGGTCGCGGTCGTAGGCGACCCAGCCGGTGAGTCCGCACATGGCGCCTCAGGTCCTTTCCTCGAAAAACGGTGAGCGGGATGTACGGAGTCAGGTGCGGGCGGGGCGGGCCGGCGAAGGGACCGGGACCCAGCCCGCGGTGTCCCAGTGGGCCAGCTGGCGCAGCGCGGAGCGCTCGCCGATCTCGGCGACCCGCTCGCCGCCCAGGATCAGCGTGCTGGGCCGGTCCGGGGAGAACACCGGGACGGCGGGCGCGTGCGGGCTGCTCGGCGCCCCGCCGCGGGCGAAGGAGGAGAGCAGGTCGATGAAGGTGTCCGAGACCCGGCGCTCCAGCGGGCCGTCGCCGTAGTCCGGGGCGTTGACCGCCGAGGCGTAGCTGCCGAAGAGGAACTTGGAGGTGGCCTCGTGCGGGGTGCCGGTCAGCGGCGGCGCCACCGGGTGGGCGAACTCCATCAGATAGCTGGGCACCGAGGGCCGCTCCCGGGCCTGGCGCTCGGCGAGCCGGGTGATCTGGAAGCGGAAGAGGCTGTCGCCCCAGATCGCTCCCCAGATCGAGACCGGGTCCTGGGGCAGTCCGTCGATGGACGCGGCCCGGCGGTAGGCGGAGACGACCGCGTCGACCTCGGTGTCGGCGACGTGGACGGCGCCCTTGTGGAGGATGGCCCGGATCGCCGTCCGCAGGCTCTCGTCGTCGGTGGGGTGCGGGCCGGGGAAGGGGTAGCCGGGGCCGGTGGTGAAGAAGGTCCCCTCGGTGCGGCCGTAGATCGCCAGGGTCGGCAGGTCGGGGGTGGGCAGCTCGTAGTCGTGGCCGAGCATCCACCGGCCGTCGACGACGGGCCCCTGGTACTCGCGCCAGGTGGATATCTCCCGCACGGTGGGGTCGCCGGAGAAGATCTGCTCCCAGGTGTCCTTGAGCCGCTCGGCAGGTACCGCGCGCAGGCCCCGCACGGTGGTGCCCAGCTTGCGGGCGACCAGCTCGAAGACCCGGACGGAGTCCTCCGGGCTCATCGAACTGGCGGGCTCCCAGACGTGCTTGGCGCTGATCGGGACGATCCGCTTGATGATGCCGCGCAGCTCCGGAAGAAGGGCGAGCTGCCAGGTCGAGGAGCCGCCCGCGGAGGTGCCGGCGAGGGTGATGTTGTCCGGGTCGCCGCCGAAGGCCGCCGCGTTGCGCCGCACCCAGTGCACCAGCGCCACCTGGTCCTGGAGGCCCCAGTTGGAGCAGCCGCCGGTGCGGGCGTCCGCGAGGTCGGGGTGCAGGCCCCAGCCCAGCGCCCCCAGGCGGTAGTTGAAGGTCACCACGACCATGTCGCCCCGAGCGGCGGGCCGGGCGCCGTCGTAGTCGGGCTCGCTGCCCGCGCCCAGGAACCAGCCGCCGCCGTGGATGTAGACCACGACCGGCCGGGAACCCCGGGTGTCGGGGGTCCAGACGTTGGCGTACAGGCTGTCCTCGCTGGAGCCCGGAAGGTACGACTGGTACGAGACGGGGGCGAACGCGGTCGCGTCCCGCACCCCGCTCCACGGGTCGACCGGCCGCGGCGAGCGGTAGCGCAGCGCGCCGACCGGGGGAGCGGCGTAGGGGACACCGCGGAAGACGGACAGGCCGCCGGACCGCTCGCCCCTGATCAGCCCACCGCCGACCCGGGTGACGACGTCCGTGCTCTGCGCGGCGGACGCGGTGCCGGCCGTGGCGGCGCCCGTCACGGTCATCGCGGTCGCCATTGCTGCGGCGCCCGCGACGACCGTACGTCTGCGCGGACTGTATGGCGGCTCATGTCCAACTCCCGACCGGTCCATAAACAAAACTCCTCGGGTATGCGAATGCCGAAAGACGGCACGTCGAAGAGTGACGACGGTGCGAGGGTGCCGTACGCTCCTGCCTCGGCCAATCGGCGTCGGCGTACTCAGTCAGGTCAGTCGGAGCGCTGCCGCCTGCCGATGTCACGGTGACCTGACGGATTCACTCCCGAAGCTTTGAGCACACTCGTCGGGGTCGGCAGGATCGAGGTATGACAACGTCGATTCTGGACTCGCGCCCCCTTTTCGACCTGGGTGCCGACATTCACATCGCGGCTACCGCCGACAAGATCTACTCGATCGTCAGTGACATGAAGCGGCATTCCGAGTGGAGCTCGGAACTCCAGGACGGAAAGTGGCTGTCCGGGGAGCCGGGTCAGGTCGGTTCGATCTTCGAGGGAGAGAACTTCCGAAGCGACGACATCGTGTCCTGGGCGCCGCTCATCCGCGGAATCTGGCACACGAAGTCGGAAGTCGTGGAGACCACTCCGGGTCGTGCGTTCCGCTGGAAGATCCACTCGAAGACCGGTGCTCCGCAGGAACTCACCTGGTCCTTCCTCATCGAGCCCGACGAGAACGGCGCCACGCTCACCCAGACATTCCGTATGGGATACGCGTCGCCCGGAATCCACGAGATCACCAAGGACATGGACGAGAGCGAGAAGCGGAAGTTCATCGCCGACTGGACCGAGAAGATGACCCGGGACGTCACCGAGACGCTGGGCAGGATCAAGGTCGTCGTCGAGAAGGACTGACGCTCCCGCTCCCTTCCGGAAACGACGCGGTGACGGGCCGGCCCGCCTGGGCCGGCCCCTCGCACGCCCGGGCCCTCGGCCCGGGCCGTCCCGAACCACCGGTCCCGTCCGACCGGTGTCCCGAACCTCCGGTCCCGTCCGACCGGTGTCCCGAACCACCGGTCCCGTCCGACCGGTGTCCCGCCCTCGGCCCCGTCCGGCCGCGGGCGTTCCCCCGGGCCCGTCCGCCCGGGGGCCAAGAACTCGGCCCCGCCTGACCACCGGGGCCGGCAGCCCCGACCCGTGTGACCGCGGGCCGGGAAGTCCCGGCCCCGCCTGACCACCGGGGCCGGCAGCCCCGGCCCGTGTGACCGCCGGCCGAGGGCCTCGGCGCCGGCCGAGGAACCGGCCCCGCACCGCCGGGGCCGTGAACCCCCACACCCCCACGCCCCCCCCACGTCCCCCCACGCCCACAGCACGGAGATACGGGCGCGCGACGGACGCGCGTCCATGACGAGGGGAATCCCCATGCTTTCCAGACGACGGTTCATCGGTACCGCTCTCGCCGCGGGCGGGACGGTGGCCACCGGCGCAGCCCTGACCCCGCTGCTCGGCTCCGCGCCGGCCTCCGCGGCCGGCTCGACATCCGTCGCGTTCTTCACCCAGCCGATGCCCCTGCCGCAGGTCATCGCGCCCAGCTCCACCGCCAACGGCGTGGACACCTACAACATCTCGATCAAGCGGACCAGCAAGGAGATCCTGCCCGGCAAGTTCACCGAGGTCTTCACCTTCAACGGCGGCTTCCCCGGGCTCATCCGGGCCACGTCCGGCCGCCCGGTCGTCATCAACCAGTACAACAAGCTGACCATGCCGGCCTCGATCCACCTGCACGGCGGTCACGTGGCCCCGGAGCACGACGGCGACCCGATGGCGACCATCGCGCCCGGCGGCGTCCGCACGTACCACTACCCCAACCGGCAGGCGCACGCGCCGCTCTGGCTGCACGACCACGCCCACCACATGGAGTCCGAGCACGTCTACCGCGGCCTGTCCGCGTTCTACCTGCTCACGGACGCCGAGGAGAAGGCGCTTCCGCTGCCCTCCGGTCCGTACGACGTGCCGATCATGCTCCGCGAGGGCCACTTCGACGACAAGGGGCAGCTCGTCTACACGATGGACGACTTCCGCAGTCGCTCCACCATCATCGCCAACGGCAAGGCGTGGCCGTACTTCCAGGTCACCGCCCGGAAGTACCGCTTCCGGCTGCTCAACTCCACCAACCTGCGGTTCTTCACGCTCCGGCTCGCGGACGGCTCGCCGTTCATCCAGATAGGCTCCGACGGCGGCCTCCTGGAGAAACCTTTCTCTACCGACGCCGTCGCCCTCTCGCCGGGCGAGCGCGCCGACGTCGTCATCGACTTCTCCCGCTATCCCGTCGGCACCCGGCTGGTCCTGGAGAACACCGAGGGTCCCGGGCCCGCCGAGCTGACGGGCAAGGTGCTCCGCTTCGACGTGGTGAAGACCACGACGGACGCCAGCTCCGTCCCCGCCACCCTGCGCACGCTGCCCCCGCTGCCGGCCGTCACCGGCCACCGGACCGTCGTCATGAGCATGGACGAGGACGGGCGTCCCCAGCCTCAGGGCTATATGGACGGAAAGGTCTACGACCACGACCGCATCGACAACACCGTCCCGTTCGGCAGCTCGGAGATCTGGACGGTGACCAACAGCAACCAGGCCATTCCGCACAACTTCCATATTCACCTCGTGCAGTTCCGCGTATTGGAGCGGAACGGAAATCCGCCCGGTCCGGCCGAGGCGGGACTCAAGGACACGATCCGGGTCATGCCAGGCGAGACGGTGAAGTTCCAGGCGACTTTCGACAGCTATCGCGGAAAGTATCTGTACCACTGCCACATGCTCGACCACGCGGCCATGGGAATGATGGCCCAGATGGAAATCGTGTGAACGGAGCACGAACCGGAACGCGAAACGCCTCCTCACGCTGTGCAGGTGGCCTCGCACACCCGCGAACCGGAACTCCATCGGACCTGATGGATCCTCGGCCCACTTGACGGAGTGCGGTGGCCGGCATTGGCCGCGCCACCGCGCCCGGCACATGATTCGAACGAATTCCGGGCCGGTCGGCCCTGCTTCGGACACCGGTTCGGTGTCCCGCCGGCCGGCCCTTCGCCCGCCCCGCGCGCTCTGCTCGTGCCATGCCCCGCGCCCTTCCCGCCGAGCGGATCTCCGCCACGAAGAATGCCGCCGCACCGTCGCCCTGTCGTCTTAGGAGAGACCCCCAGTGGACAACACTCTGCTCGACATCCGGCAAAGGCCGGCTCTGCAACAGCCCGTCTGGGAAGACGAGTCGCAGGTCGAACGCGTACGGGAGGAGCTGAGCGTCCGGCCCGCGCTGGTCAGCCCGCAGGACGTGCACACCCTGCGCACGCTCCTCGCCCGCGTCGCCGCCGGCGAGGCAGTGATCGTCCAGTCCGGGGACTGCTCCGAGGACCCCGACGAGTCCACCGCCCAGCACGTCGCCCGCAAGGCCGCCGTCCTCGACCTGCTCGCCGGCGCCATGAAGATGATCACCCACAAGCCGGTGATCCGCGTGGGCCGCATGGCGGGCCAGTTCGGCAAGCCGCGCTCCAACAACACCGAGAAGATCGGTGAACTCGAACTCCCCGTCTACCGCGGGCACATGGTGAACGGCCCCGAGCCCGACCCGGAGTCCCGCCGTCCCGACCCGCTGCGTCTGCTCACCGGCTACATGGCCGCCAACGACATCATGGGCCACCTCGGCTGGCGCAAGCCCGTCGGCCGCCCGGTCATCGACCCGCCCGTGTGGACCAGCCACGAGGCGCTCCTCCTCGACTACGAGGTGCCGATGCTCCGCCGCGACGACGAGGGCCGGCTGCTGCTCGCCTCCACCCACTTCCCGTGGATCGGCGAGCGCACCCGCCGGACGGACGGCGCCCATGTCGCCCTCCTCGCCGAGGTCGTCAACCCGGTCGCCTGCAAGGTCGGCCCCAGCATGTCCACCGACGAGCTGCTCACCCTCTGCGAGATCCTCGACCCCGCCCGCGAGCCCGGCAGGCTCACCCTCATCGCCCGGATGGGCGCCGAGAACGTCGCCCGGAAGCTGCCGCCGCTCGTCGAGGCCGTCCGCGCCGCCGGCCACCCGGTCATCTGGCTCACCGACCCGATGCACGGCAACACCGTCAACGCCCCCGGCGGTCTGAAGACCCGCTACACCACGACCATCGAGCGGGAGATCTCCGAGTTCCAGCTCGCCGTGCGCTCCTCCGGAGGCATCGCGGGCGGCGTCCACCTGGAGACCACCCCCGACGACGTCACCGAGTGCGTGCTCGGCGAGCAGTGGGCGGGCCGCTGCGGCGAGTACTACACCAGCTTCTGCGACCCCCGGCTGAACCCCGGCCAGGCCGTCACGGTCCTGTCCGCCTGGCGCGCCTGACGTCCCGCGGCCGGCGGCCCGCGCACGGCGCCCCGCCGTCGCCGCCCACGACCCACGCCACGACCCACGCCACGACCCACGTCCACGACCTACCGGAGGAACCGTCATGCAGGACAAGATCGCCCTTGTCACCGGCGCCGCGGGGGGCATCGGCGCCGCGGTGGTCCACGCACTGGCCGACCGGGGTGTCACGGTCGCCGCCGTCGACCGCGACGAGACCACCCTGAAGCAGCGGGTCGCCGCGTACACCGCCGAAGGGCTGGCCGTCGAGGCGTTCCCCGCCGACGTCACGGACAGCGCCCAGGTCAACGCCCTCGTGGACGAGGTCGAGCGGCGCCTCGGCCCCATCGACTACCTCGTGAACTCGGCCGGCGTCCTGCGACTGGGGCCCGTGCGCACCTTCACCGACGAGGACTGGGCCGCCACCTTCGCCGTCAACGCCACCGGCGTCTTCCAGGTCTCCCGGGCCGTCGTCGACCGCATGATCCCGCGCGGCTCCGGGGCGCTGGTGACGGTCGCCTCCAACGCCGCCAACACCCCGCGCAGCGAGATGGCCGCCTACGCCGCCTCCAAGGCCGCCGCCTCCCTCTTCACCAAGTCGCTGGGTCTCGAGGTCGCGCGGTACGGCATCCGCTGCAACCTGGTCGCGCCCGGCTCCACCGACACCCCGATGCTCTCCTCCATGTGGCACGACGAGTCCGGTCCCAAGGGCACCATCGAGGGCCGCCCGGAGGCGTTCAGGGTCGGCATCCCGCTGAAGAAGCTGGCGCTGCCCACCGACATCGCCGACGCGGTCGTCTTCCTCCTGTCCGACCAGGCGTCCCACATCACGCTCCACGACCTCACGGTCGACGGCGGGGCGTCCCTCGGCGCGTAGACACCTCCGGCGCCGGCCCTCCGGGGCCCGTGCCCGAGACGCCGAGGCCCGGGCGCCAGGTCCCGGGAACCCGTGGCCCCGCGCCGCGCGGCCGGCCGGCCGCGCGGCCGGTGGCGTCACCCCTCATCCGCTCACGTACCGAGAGGACGGTCATGGCCGGGATACCGCCCATCGAGGCCTATCCGTTGCCGACGGCCGGCTCACTGCCGCCCGCCACCCCGCACTGGACCGTGGACCCGGACCGCGCGGTCCTGCTCGTCCACGACATGCAGCGCTACTTCCTGGCGCCGTTCCCCTCGCCGCTGCGCGAGGAGATCATCGCCAACGCAGCGCTGCTCCGCGACCGCTGCGCCGCACACGGCGTCCCGGTGGCGTACACCGCCCAGCCCGGCGGCATGACCCCCGAACAGCGCGGCCTGCTGGCCGACTTCTGGGGGCCCGGCATGCGCGTCGACCCCGTGGACCGCGAGGTCGTGGAGCCCCTCGCGCCGACGTCCGGCGACTGGCTGCTCACCAAGTGGCGCTACAGCGCCTTCTTCAAGACCGACCTGCTGGAGCGGATGCGGGCCCAGGGGCGCGACCAGCTGATCATCTGCGGTGTGTACGCCCATGTCGGCGTCCTCGCCAGCGCCGTCGAGGCGTTCACGAACGACATCGAGACCTTCCTGGTCGCCGACGCGCTGGGCGACTTCACCGAGGACGAGCACCGCCTGGCCCTCACCTACGCGGCCAAGCGCTGCGCCGTCGTCACCACAACGAAGGAGGTGCTGGGATGAGCGCGCCCGTCCCGCAGGATCTGCTCGGCCGCATCCTCGGCCCCAACCCGCCCGCCTTCGCGCTCCTGTACCGGCCCGAGACCACCGGCCCCGGAGCCGTCGACCTGCTCACGGGCGGCATCTCGCTGCCCGCGACCCTGGCCGACATCCCCGTGCGGGAGGACACCGGCGCCGGGCGCCACGACGTGCTCGCCGTCGTCCCGTACCGCCAGATCGGCGAGCGCGGCTACGACCACGCCGACGACGACGCGCCGCTCATCGCCATGACCGTCGACGAGCAGGCCACCCTGCCGCTCGCCACCGTCCTGGCCGCGCTCCCCGACGTCCCGATCACCCTCGGCGACGGCGGCTTCGACGTCGACGACGACGCCTACGCGGAGATCGTGCGCCGCATCGTCGCCGACGAGATCGGCACGGGCGAGGGCGCGAACTTCGTCATCCGCCGCTCCTTCACCGCCGAGATCACCGACTACGGCCCCGGCAGCGCCCTCACCTTCTTCCGCCGCCTGCTCCAGCGCGAGACCGGCGCGTACTGGACCTTCGTCATCCACACCGGCGAGCGCACCTTCGTCGGCGCCTCACCGGAGCGGCACGTCAGCCTCGCCGACGGCACCGCCGTCATGAACCCCATCAGCGGCACGTACCGCTATCCGGCGTCCGGGCCCACCCTCCCCGGCGTGCTCGACTTCCTCGCCGACCGCAAGGAGGTCGACGAGCTGTACATGGTCGTCGACGAGGAACTGAAGATGATGGCCCGGATCTGCGAGGACGGCGGCCGGGTCGTCGGCCCGTACCTCAAGGAGATGGCCCGCCTCGCCCACACCGAGTACTTCATCGAGGGGCAGACCGACCGCGACCCGCGCGAGATCCTGCGCGAGACGCTGTTCGCGCCGACGGTGACCGGCTCGCCGCTGGAGAGCGCGGCCCGCGTCATCGCCAAGTACGAGCCGCACGGCCGGGGTTACTACAGCGGCATCGTCGCCCTCATCGGCCGCGACGCCCTCGGCGGCCGCGCCATGGACTCCGCCATCCTCATCCGTACCGCCGACATCGACGCGGCCGGCCGCGTCTCCATCGGCGTCGGCGCCACCCTGGTGCGCCACTCCGACCCCGAGTCGGAGGTCGCCGAGACCCGCGCCAAGGCCGCCGGGCTGCTCTCCGCCCTCCAGGAGGACGGCGTCGCGCGCTTCCGCGCGCATCCGCGGGTGCGCGAGGCCCTGGAGCAGCGCAACGCGACCATCGCCGGCTTCTGGCTGGCGGGCGAGGCGGGCCGCGGGAACCCGGACCCGGTGCTCGCCGGACAGCGCGTCCTGATCGTCGACGCCGAGGACACCTTCACCTCGATGATCGGGCAGCAGGTGCGGGCCCTGGGACCGGAGGTGACGGTCCGACGCTTCGACGAGGAGTACGCCTTCGACGGCTACGACCTCGTCATCATGGGCCCCGGCCCCGGCGACCCGCGCGAGGCAGGACACCCCAAGATCGCCCACCTGCGGGAGGCGGTCTCCACCCTGCTGCGCGAACGCCGGCCGTTCCTCGCGGTCTGCCTCAGCCACCAGGTCCTCAGCCTGCGCCTCGGCCTGGACCTCGCCCGCCGTGACGTGCCCAACCAGGGCGTCCAGAAGGAGATCGACCTCTTCGGCAGCCGCGAGCGGGTCGGCTTCTACAACACCTTCGCCGCCCGCAGCGACACCGACCGGTTCCACAGCGCGGGCGTCGGGGACATCGAGGTCAGCCGGGACCCGGACACCGGGGAGGTGCACGCCCTGCGCGGACCGCACTTCGCGTCCATGCAGTTCCACGCCGAGTCCGTGCTCACCCAGCGCGGCCCGCGGATCGTCGCCGCCATGCTCGGCGGCCTCGTGAAGAACGCCGCGGTCGGCGGTGCCGTGGCCGCCGGCGTGCCCGTCGCATGACCGGCCCCCTCGTCGTCCTCGTCGGGCCCATGGGATCGGGCAAGTCCACGGTGGGCGCGCTCCTCGCGGAACGCCTGGGCACCGCCCACCGGGACACCGACGACGACATCGTCGCCGCCCAGGGCCGCCGGATCAGCGAGATCTTCGCGACCGACGGCGAGGCGCGCTTCCGCGCCCTGGAACACCGGGCGGTGAGGGCGGCCATGGCCGAACACGACGGGGTGCTGTCCCTCGGCGGTGGCGCCGTCACCGACGCCGCCACCCGGGCCCTGCTCGCCGGACGGCCCGTCGTCCATCTCGCGCTCGACGCCGAGGAGGCCGTACGGCGGGTGGGCGGCGGCGCCGGCCGGCCCCTGCTCGGCGGCCGGGGCGCCCCCGGCGGCAGCGGCGCGGACGACCGCGCGGACGGGGGCGCGGACGGGGGCGCGGACGGCGAAGCCGAGGCCGCCGCACGGTGGCGGACGCTGATGGAAGCGCGCCGCCCCCTGTACGCACAGGTCGCCCGCACGGTCGTGGACACCTCGGGCCGCACCCCCGACGAGGTCGCCACCGCCGTGCTCCACGCCTTGGAGCTGACCCCCTCATGACATCGCCCCCACGGGACGTGACCACCCTTCCGGTCGGCGGATCGGCGGGCTCGGAGCCGTACGAGGTGCTGGTCGGACAGCGGCTGTACGGCGAGCTCCCCGCCCTCGTCGGCGACAGGGCCGTGCGGGTGGGCCTGATCCACCCGGCCGCGCTCGCCCCGCTCGCCGACCGGATCGCCGACGTGCTCACCGCCCCCGACCGGACCGTCGTGCCGGTCCGGGTGCCGGACGCCGAGGAGGCCAAGACCGCCGGGGTGGCCGCCGCGTGCTGGGAGACACTCGGCCGCCACGGCTTCACCCGCACCGACGTCGTGGTGGGCGTGGGCGGCGGCGCGACCACCGACCTGGCCGGTTTCGTGGCGGCGAGCT
>NZ_JBFASK010000045.1:0-42271 GCF_040677675.1 Streptomyces sp. NPDC053755
CCCGACCCAGAGGTGCGTGAGGAGGCTCGGCTCGCAGCAGCCGAGATCACCGCCGCCGAGTAGAAGGGCCTCACCCCCAACTCTTGACTATTGCTGCGAGGGTGGCCCCGACCAACGGGACCACCCTCGACCGTTTCCGCTTTCCTGGGGGTCACGGGATCGCGCTTCGGCGACGCGACTGTTCCGCTGCGACATCGGGCAGGGTTCACCAGTCGCCGGACAATCCGGCGCGAGAGGGAGGGAGACCAGATGGCCCAGGATCTGGATGCCGAGCTGTCTCGCATCTACGAACGCTGCATTGAGGCGGTACGCACGATCGCTGCGCTCGACCCGACCAAGCCCGTCGAGGGATGGAACCAGTACACCTGCACGTCCGCCAATGAGTTCGCGACGGACGTCGAGATGGCGTGGCTCGCGGCTCACCCCGGGCACGAGGCGCGTGACGCGTACCAGGCAATCATGGAGGGCGTTCCCGTCGAGCGTGCGAGCGTCTCCGGGGACTCGCCCACGCGATACATCACGTACGGACTGACGTCGTTCGGCCGTGTACTGCAATGCATCGAGGCCATGCGCGTCGGCCAATTCGATCCGCACGCGCCAGGCGGCATCCGAAACAACGCAGCCTGATCTTGACTCCCTCGCCACGCTCTTGGTCGACCCCACCGACGCCCCCAGCGTCCTGCGTGCCGTCCTAAGGTGCGCGGGCTGAGGAGGCATGCCGCCGCCGGTTTCGGCGGCGGCGCTTCCTCACGGGACGTTGTGCCGCCAGGCGCTGGGCACGAGGCCGGGCAGCCGGTGCTCGATCTGGTACTCGCCTTTGACGCAGCCTGCGAAGGGGCCGGTGGGAGCCCTCAGCTCGCGTATGCAGGGGTCGTAGTGGTCGCGGTGCCAGACGGAGGGGCCGGTGTAGTCGCAGGTGGCGGGGTCGGTGAGTTCCTGCCAGGCGAGCCAGAGGGCGTGGAGGCGGGCGACGGCGACGGGGTGCTCGAACCAGAGGTGACACCAGCGGGCGTCGGCGGAGGGTCCGGCGAGGTAGCCGGGGACCAGGACGCCTTCGACCCATTCGATCAGGGCGCGCAGTTCGTCGTCGTACTCGGGTGATTCGAGCAGAAGGATGAACGGCGGGAACTTCCACTCTGCTTCGTCGTCGGTGTCATCGTCGTCTGCGTCGGCGCTACCGGCCGGGTCTAGGCCGGGGCCGCCTTGGGTGAGTGCCTGAAGCTGGGCGGTCAGGGCGGCGACTTGGGCTTTGAGGTCTTCGAGGTCCTGGAAGAGGCCGACGGGTACCTCGAAGTCGGGGTCAGACACGGCGGGCGGCCTTCCGCTGTTCGTGGGCGGCGACGGCGCGCTTGGTGATGGCCTGCTCTTCGGCGGCCATCTGCGGGCCGATGTGGGCCTGGCCTTCTCCTCGTACCAGGGGCGCAGGGCGATCTGGGCGACGGGCATGCCGGTGGACATCAGCAGGGCGGTGCCCTTGCGCATGGCGCGGATCTGGGCCGGGTCGAGGACCTGCTCGCGCTGCTCGGAGTAGCTGCGGCTGGCGCCCTCCTTGCCCTTGGAGTAGGAGCCGCGTTCGACGGTGTGGGCGCCGGTGAGGGTGGAGACGTCCTGGGCGAAGCGGGCGTCGTCGATGCCGACGCCGATGAGCTTCTTGGTGGCGGCCGACCACATGGCGTCCATGCCGACCTCGCCCCAGGCTTTCACGCCCTGCCGGTAGGACTGGAGGATCACGTAGGGGGTGATGCCGCGGGAGCCGAGGTGGCTGTAGAGGTCGGGCAGGTCGGCGATCTTGCAGATGTTGGCGGCCTCGTCCAGGATCGCGCGCATCGGTTCGGGCAGGCGTCCGCCGCCAGCAACCTCGGCTTGCCCGTCGCCGCGGCCGACAGCACCGTCGCCACGTACCTGACGTACTGGCTGAACGGCATCGCCGTCCACCAGGTGCGGGAGAACACCCACACCCGCTACGCCGCCTGCGTCCGCCTCCATCTCAACCCCGGCCTCGGGGCAAAGAAGCTCGCCCGGCTCACCGCCCGCGACGTCCGCACCTTCCTCGACCGCCTCCGCGTCAGGAACAGCTTGGAGGGACAGCGGCCTCGTCTTCACCACTCCGACTGGCGGCCCTCTCGACCCGGCCAACCTCACCCGCCGCTTCCGCAGATTCCTCGATCAAGCCGGGCTCCGCCGGATCCGCTTCCACGACCTCCGCCACTCGACTGCCACCCTGCTTCTGGAGCAGGGCATCGACCTCATCGTGATCAAGGAGCTGCTCGGCCATGCCCACATCGGCGTCACCGCCGGCGTCTACACCCACGTCCGACTCCGGCTCCAACGCCAGGCCATAGACACCCTCAACGACGCCCTCGGCGAGGCCGACAGACGCCCTGACAACCCACCCGCCACGGTAGTCGTCCGCTGACGTTGCCGTGACCGTTGCCGTCAAACGGCGCAGGAGCCCCGCCGAGTTTCCCCGGCGGGGCTCCTGCGATTCACACATACCACGGATCAGTCGTAGTACCCGGGCGCGAAGATGGTTACTCCCTCGACTTCGGACCCTTCTTCATCGGGGGCCGAATTGAACAAAGCGAAGCAATCCTTCGGAAATTCGATTCCGGATGCATCTTCGGTGCCGACGATCCCGAGGCGACTCAGATCGCCGATCACTTGATAGTCGCGGCCGAAGAGAGGGACTTCCCCCACAGAGGCATCCGCATTCGGGGTCACCTCAATCAGCTCAAGCCTGTCTGATGCGTCGAATTCAAGAAGCAGGCCGAGCTGAACGTAGTGATCAGTCAGAGGGCCTGTATCGCTTCGGCGGAACGAGTCACACGCACCAAGGCGCGCTTCCTCAACTCGCCGCGACTCTCCCCGAAACGGGCCACATCAAGGCCTTCACGTGGAATCACACGAAAGGACATTCACACCTCACCACCCTGGCGCAGGAAATAGATCATTTCCTTGATCGCTTTGTCGCACTTGGAGCCAAACTTTGATCGTATGTCATCGATGTCCATCTGTATGGCGCCTCGATAATCACCTTGATTGATCAAATCTTGCTGTTGCGCCCTATGCTGAATCGCTTCGCGACTACGCCCCCAGCTAGCCGTTCTGTAGTGGTCTGCTTTATCCATTTGGATGGACGGTCCGTGATCCCTCGACAGGCCATTGATTGAATTGGGGGGCATGCGGTTGATCTCAGTTCCATGCACGTTCCTGCCCGTGGTCGGTGGAGGGGGAACCCTGCGCGCGGGGCGGCTGTCCGCCGGCTCATATCGGGCCCAGGACCTCACCGGGCGGGGCCGCCAGCTCGAGGGTCTCCAGGACGGTGAGCAACTGCCGTTCCTCGTAGCGGAAGTGGTTCTCCATGATCGCGGCGATGCCTTCGAGGTGCTGGTCGAGCTCCTCGGGCGGCGCGGACCGGCCGACCGCGGCGCGCAGGCCGTTGAGCAGGTAGGCGATCATCGAATGATCCTGCTGGAGCGCGCGCAGTACCGGGCGCAGCTGGGGGTGCGCGGCCGCGATGGCCGGGAAGAGGGTGCGGTCTTCGCCCTGGTGGTGGGCGTCGAGTGCGGTGCAGAAGCCGTGGCAGTACAGCAGCAGGTCGCGGGTGGCCGCTTCACCGGGGGTGCCGTCGGCGAGGGAGGCGCGGGTGACCGACAGTGCTTCCCGCAGCCGCTGGTGCACCTGGCGGAGTTCTCGGCTCCAGGCGACGAGCCTGGTCGTCTCGCGCTCAGACACGCGAGAGCGAAGGGTGCGACGAGTGCATCGTCGGCCTCCTTCGGTCCGGCGCCTCCATGCCTGACACGGTCTGCCACCGGCACGCGACGCTTCCCGTACGGTACCGCACCGATGCGGGGCCTACGGCCGGGCGTGGGCTGGCTGTTCGGGCTCGCCGCTGCGCGGCTTGTGCCGTCTGCCGGTGTGAGGTGGCGCCGAAAGCCGCGTCAGGCCGCCGGGGGCTCGTGCGGTGTCAGTGCGTCGAGTGCGCGGTCGAGGGCTTGGAGGAGTGAGGGGTGTTCGGCGGGGGTGTAGAGCATCCGCAGGGCGAGCCCGTCGCTGAGGGCGATGACGGCGTCGGCGGTGGCCTGGGGGCCGGGGCAGCCGGCGGCTTGCAGCCATTGCGTGAGGGCATCCCTGACATCGCGGTCGACCTGGCGCCGGATCGCGGCGAGGCGGGGGTGATGGGCCGCCTGCGCGGCGAAGGCCAGTTGGGCTGCGGCTTCGGCGCGGCGTTCCTCGTCCAGCGGGAGGGTGGTGAGGACCAGTTCGCGCAACGCCCGGCGGAGCGGGAGGCCGGTGTCCACGAGCGCCATGCGCTCCTCGACACGCTCGCCGGCGAGTTCGGCGGCGAAGACCAGCATGTCCTCCTTGGTGCGGAAGTACTTCTGCACCGCCCCGGCGGACCGGCCGCTCGCCACGGCCACGGTGCGCACGCTGACCTGGTCCAGGCCCCGCTCGGCGGCGAGCCGCAGCAGGGCGGCGCCGATCCGCCGGCGCTGCTCGGGCCGGTCGACACTCTTCGGCATGTCGGCTGCTCCCCTCGTTGAGATACAGTCGTATTCTATCGATGCAGGGGGAAGACGATGGACGACGACCACAGCAGACCCTCCACCGCGGCACTCCGGATCTCGGACGCCGACCGCGACCGGGCGCTCGGCATCCTGGCCTCGGCACTGGCCGAAGGCCGGCTCGACGCCCAGGAACACGCGCACCGCGTTCGGTCGGCCCTGCGGGCACGCACCGCTGACGACCTCGGCGCCCTCACCTCCGACCTGCCCTCCCCGGCGCCGACTCGCGCCGAACAGGACCGCGAGGACCTGGCGGAGTGGCTCAGGGAGTGGCGGTACTGGCTGGGCGGGCTGGTGATCCTGTCGTCCGTCTGGGGCGTGCGCTGCCTGCAGAGCGGAGAGCTGACGCCCTACTGGCCGGTCGCCCCGCTGGGAGTGTGGGCGGCCGTGCTCGCGGCCTTGGCGATCTGGCCCCGCAGCCGCAGCCGGAGCGGCGAGAACTGACCCTCGGCGGGTTGGCGCGTGTGCGCCTCACGGGCGGCGGGGCGTGGGGGTGTGCGCCGCACAGGCGGCGGGGCGCGGCGACGCGTCCGGGAGAACACGCCCCTGTGGGGGCCCGGACCGGCGCTACTCGACGTCCTCGGACTTCAGCAGTCGGCGTGCCGCCGTCACCAGCTCGCCCAGAGCGGCGTCGAGGCTCTCCTCCTGGTCCCGTCGCCGTGCGCGAAGGTGGGCCCGGTAGGTGTCGTCGAGCAAGAGGAGCCTGTCGTCGTCGCTGAGGTGAGGCAGCTCCGCCAGCGCCGCGCGGGCTGCCGATCTGCACGCCGCATACCCGCTCTGGTCGCGGGCGAGGTTGGCGAGGCGTGCGTCATGCAGCGCACGGAGCGCTCGCTTCGCCCCGACGTGCTGCGGCGACATCGCGGGGATGGCGTCCAGCCTGCGGCGGACCCGCTCCGCCGGGGCGCGGTCGTCCGCGAGGTCCATCCGGCTCTCCACCACTGCGACGACTCTGCGAGCCAGCCTCACCAGGGCCTCGGGGGCGATCAGTTCGAGCTCTGCCTGCTTCTGCGACAGCTCCAGGTACGCCGTTCGCATGGCCGCCAGTTGAAGCCCCTCGTCGTCCCGTTCGTAGAGCGTCTCCGCGCAGGCCGCCGTCTCTCGTGCCTTCTGCACGAACTGGGCTGTCTCGCGCCTGCGGTCGTCCCACAGGGCGGCCAGCCGCTGTGCCTCTGCCGTGATGCGCGCGGCGTCCCGAGCGGCGTCGGCTTGAGCACGGCCGCCCCGCAACTGGATCCGCGCGCCGATGAAGTTGCCGAGGACGCCTCCCGCGATGCCGAGGAGCGCCACCACTGCGGCGAACACCTCGGGATTCCCCTTGATCGCGTCGATGACTGTGCCCATGGCGGTCATCGTGCCGCGAACCGCTTCGCGGTGCCGGCTGATTGACGGCCCCCGCATCCCGCGCGGTGGTCCTGTTGAGCGGGGACATCTGGAGCAGGGCGTCGAACTCGTCGTGATCAAGGAACTTCTCGGCCACGCCCACATCGGCGTCACCGCCACCGTCTACGCTCCGGCAACGGGCGATGGCGACCTCGATACGTCCCCAGGCGCCGGGGGTGGCCGAGTGGCTGGTCGACGACTTCTTCCCCGGCGACGGGCAGAGCGTCGTGGCCGGCATCGACCCGGCCAGCGGGGCCTTCGCTGGTGCAGTGGATCAGTCGCCCGGGAACGTTTTCCGCCTGTGGAGTGGTGACATGGTCGACGCGGCCTCGGCTAGCTCTTGGGCGAAGGCCGTCTGGAGGCTGGTGAGCGAAGTGTCGATTCACTCCTGGACAGGAGTGTTGCCCTGGGCTCGGTACTCGACTGCCTGAACGAGGCGTTCCCGCTTGTCCGCGTCCTTGGCCACGATTCGCCTGTGGGGTGTCGTCGGCCTGATACTCGGCCACCACCCGCCGGCCGCCGATGCTCCGCCCAGGGACATACGTGCGTTGGGACACCGGGGCGGGTCCGCGGCGATGGTGCCCTGCGACCGCAGCGGGGCGGCTGCCACTGTCAGACCCAGGTGGCAGCATCACCGAGGTGAACGCCCTGAGGCGTCCTCAACTCACCTCCGTCGCCAATGAAGAGGAGCATTCCCCATGCGAGTGCGTCGCGTAGCGCCCGGCATCGCCGCGGGCATCCTGGCCCCGGCCCTCCTGCTCGCCACCCCGTCCTTCGCCACCCCGTCCTTCGCCACCCCGTCCTTCGCCGCCACGGCGACACCGACCGCGGTGACGGTGCCCGCCGTGTCCTCGTCCGCGGACGAGCCGGACGCCGACGACCTGAAGGTGGCCATAGCCAGGATCCTCGCCGACCCGGACAGCGGTCGGCGTGTGACACGAGAAGCCAACGCCCTCCTGGACGCCGACGACCCCGACGCGATGCGCGCCTGGCTGGAGACCGGCTACCGCATCGCCCAGGCCGAGGACGACCGCGTCGCCATCGCCCGCATCCTCGCCGACCCGTCCATCAGCCCGGCCCTGCGCGCGGCGGCCAACGCCGCCCTCGACGACAACACACCCGAAGCACTGCGCCACTTCCTGGAAACCGGCAGGTACCAGGTCGCCTGACCGGCCCGGCGCCGCACCACAGCGCGTCGCCTGGGTGACGCCCCCGGCCGCCCGCCCGGCCGCCGGAACCCCCAAGAATCCAGGCGGTGCCGCCTGCACTTTCTGTGTGCCGGCGGCACCGCCCGGCAGACTCTGTGCCGGCTCGGCGGCCTCCGCAGAGCTTTGTGGTCTCGCCGCCCCGTGCGGCAGGGGCCACCGACACCTCCGACAGCAGAAAGCTCATCTTCCATGACCGCACAACCCCTCCACACCGAGCGCAGCGGTGGGCAGACCGCTGCCGTCGTGACCGGCCTGCCGTTCACACCTCAGCTCGTCAAAGCGGTGTTCAGGGACGTGACCTCGCTGCACGTCTCCCGGCCGGCAGCGTGGGCCGCCGCGTCGGTGACGCGGACCGTGCTGAGGGAGATCGTCGACGGCGCGAGAAGCGCGGCGGCCGAGGAGACCAGGACGAGGCTGATTCCCCAGGACCTCGTCTCGGCGATCGACCGGAACATCGAGGTGGAGGTGGGAACGGCGTGGTATCTGCACAGCCCGACCTTCCACGGCCTGATGGGCGAGGTACGCGACGCCGACGGCGCGCTGGTGTCTCTTCGTGAGCGCCGCGGGGCGCGTACGCCGAGTGGTGTGGCCGGCGCCCACCGGTTCGAGGCCGGGGTGAGAAGGCTGCTGAGGAGCCGGGGGGTGAGGGCCGTCCCGGCGATGGTCCGCGACCTGGACGGAATCGCGAGCGTGTTCCTGACGGCCCTGGCCCGGGACGCGGCCACGGTCGTCCGCGAGCGCGGGGTCAAGCGGTTCGGGACGGTCGCTCTGGTGGAACCGGGCGAGCCGGCCCCGGCCCCGCTGCTCAAGGACCCCCTCCTCGCCCAGTCCACCCGCCGCGGCGGGGACGGGCGCACTGTCGGCGTGGACGACGTCCTGGCCGCCGTCACGATGCAGCTGTTCGGCGATCTCGGACGACGCGCCGTCACCGAGGCGGCCGCGATGGCACGGCACAAGCAGGCCGACTGATCGGGCCCGTCCCCTGCGCTCAGTCCGCTACGCACGCTTCCCACGTGCGCGCGGCTCCCGGAATCCGCCCGGCTCCGGACGGACGGTGCCGGCGCGGATGGCGCTCCTGTGTGGTTCTGGGATCTGACGACGTCCCGGCCCGTTTAGGGGGCCGGGTCGAGATCGGTGTCGCCGGCGGACGGTGCTTCTTCCGCCCGGAGGGCCGCCGCCCTGCGGCGCGGGTCGTATGCCGGTCCGACGCCTTCGATCAGCAGCAGGTCGCCGTCGATGTGGTCGGTCCGCAGGTGCTGGATCTCCCGGTATGCGGGTGAGCGGTACCAGTCGCGTGCGGCGGCCAGGTCGGGGAACTCGATCAGGACCATGCTGCCGGGCCAGGTCCCTTCCACCACCTCGGCGGGCGGACCGTGGACGATGAAGCGGCCGCAAAACGGGTCGAGGGTGGCCTGGATGCGTTCCAGGTACTCCAGGATGTCGGGGTGGTGGCGCCGCTCGCGCAGATGCGCGAAGCCGTAAGCGGGCATGTCGGGTCCCTCTGCCGGTCGGTCCGTGTCCCCGTGCGGGACGACGCGGTGAACGTAGCCACCGGGCGGATCCGGTGGCCATTACCCCCGAGGTAATCGATCTCGGTCCGGGTGTCCGGTCAGGGTGGGGGCATCGGGGCGGCACGGGGCCGTCGTGAAGGAGACGGAGCGGGGTGGGCGGGTGTTCACGCAGAGGCGCACGGCGTGGGGGATCTCGTGGGTGGCTGCCGCGGTGGCGGTGGCGGTGGCGGCCACGGCCTGGCCAGGCGCAGCGGCGGCGGAGGTCTCGGGGACGGCCTGCCCGGAGGCGCGGGCGGGCATCGAGCGGCTCGAAGGACGTATCACGCCCAACGTCTGCGCCTTCCTGCAGCGGCAGCTCGCCTTCGGCGCGATGCCGACCGGCGAGCCGCCGCTGCCCGGGGACAAGGCGCTGCAGCATCCCCGGGTCGCGGCCTACCTGGACATCTTCGATCCGGCCGCGACCCTCTGGGAGGCGGGGAGCCCTCCCAAGAGCGATCACCGCGTGATCGGCGCCGCCATCGGCGGCTCCCTGAACATGGTCCCCGACCTGTACTACACCGGCACCGACGTGGTAGCCGACGGCGGCGTGGTGATGTTCGGCCAGTGGAACACGGCGACCGTCAAGGGCCACAAGGTGGCCTACCCGCAGATCGCGCGCAATGTTCTGGGGGACGACGGCAAGACCATCCAGGCCCGTCGCTACTACGACCGTCACGTGCTGGTACGCGACACGCTGCCCGACGCTCCCAGGGGGCTGTTCGACGGCATCGCGGACAGCGGCAGGCCTCTGGCCCCCGGCCGGGGCCGCGCGGGCGTGACGGCGGCCGAGCTGCCGGACCGCCTGGCCGCCTGGAACACGGGGAACACCGATGCCCTGCTGCGCCGGATGAGCGGCGCGCGGCTGGCCGGGCCGGGGCTGGCGAAGTCCCTGGCGACGCAGGCGGGCAAGCGGGCCTACCTCCAGCGCCTCTTCGACAGGGCTGATCTCGAACTCAAGGCCGGTCAGGTCGGGTTCGGCCAGACCACCACGTACGTCGAGTGGTACGGCACGGTCACCAGGAAGCAGTCGGCATCGGCCGGGGAGAAGGGCGTCGCCGTTCCGTTCGGGATCGTGGAGCGCTTCGGGCCCGACGGTGCGTGGGAGTTGTACTTCGACACGCTTCCGGTCCTGGCCGACCAGGAGACGATCAACGGGCTCTTCGCGCGGCTGAGCGCCCCGTAGTGCCTCATCATCCCAGGGAGTAGCGGCGCCCTGTCGGGGGTGCCGCTGGCGGGGGTGCCGCTGTCGCAGCCGTGTGCCCGCCTGGTGGTCGGCGTACGGACTTCTCTTTCCGGTCGGGGGTACGGGCGAGCGTCCCCGGCTCTGGCCGTTGGCATCGGCAGCAGGGCAGAGGATCCCGGTCGAGGTCGATGCTCCGATCAGGGGCACTGGCGCGATGAGCCCCAGCCCGTCGTCTGAACCGACCGCGCGTGGGACGAGCCCTGGTACCGGGTCCGCATGGCGGGCTTCGAGGCGTCGTTCCTGCCCGGCGACGGCGAGGACGGGGGCGAGGTCTGCCATGCCGCTGTCTTCGTGACTCCGAAGGACGGGTCTCGTCGGACTGCGACCGTGTTCACCGTCGCGGAGGTCGAGCGCCTGACGAAACGGTGGGCGGGGACCGGCGAGGCCCTCGGGGGCCGGTACTTCCGGGCCGGGACGGCCCGATCGTCCAGGACCCGGTCAAGACCCCCTTCGGGCCGTTGCGGCAGCGTCACGCTGTCGGCCTTGAAGGAGTGGGGAGCCTTCGCTCGCGTGGCCGGGCGGCGACGGACACCGGGGCTCGCGGCCTGCCTGCTGATCTCGACGGTCACCGCGCCCCCGGGCGTCACGGGCAGCAGGTGCAGCCCGGTGTGCAGCCGCACGTGTCCGCCTCGGCCGCGGCCGCTCCGAGGGCGGCCGGGGTGCGGGCGGTGGAGGCGCAGCAGCCCTTGCCCTGCCAGGCGTCGCGGCCCTCCTTGACCGCGATGGCGGCGATGACGAGGGCGGCGATGGGGTCGGCCCAGGTCCAGCCGAGTGTGGCGTTGAGGACCAGGCCGATCAGGAGGACGGCGGAGAGGTAGGTACACAGCAGGGTCTGCTGGGAGTCGGCGACCGCGGAGGCGGAGCCGAGTTCGCGCCCGGCCTTGCGCTGGGCGGCCGAGAGGAACGGCATGACCGCCAGGGAGAGGGCGGCGATGACGATGCCGGGGATGGAGCGGTCGGCCTCGCCTGTGCCGGCCAGTGCGCGGACGGCGTCGATGCTGACGTAGGCGGCCAGCGCGAAGAAGGAGACGGCGATGATCCGCAGCGTGGTCTTCTCCCGGGCCTCGCGCAGCGCGTGATCGCGGGCGGAGAACTGCCAGGCGACCGCGGCGGCGGAGGTCACCTCGATCACGGAGTCCAGTCCGAAGCCGATCAGCGCGGTCGACGAGGCGAGCGTTCCGGCCGTGAGGGCGACGGCGGCCTCGACGACGTTGTAGGTGATGGTCGCTGTGACCAGCAGGCGTATGCGCTTGGCGAGGGCGTCGCGGCGGACGGCGGACGGCCCGATGGGCAGGGACGCCATCAGCAGCAGCCTTCCGTGGCGGCGTCCGGGCAGGTCCGGTCGGACTCGACCGCGATCACGGCGGCGAGCAGGTGGTCCAGGGCGTGACCGAGGCGTTGGCCGGCGAGTTCGTAGCGGGTGCGGCGCCCGTCGGGCACGGTGAGGACGAGACCGCAGTCCCGCAGGCACGCCAGGTGGTTGGACAGGCGGGTGCGGGAGATGCCGAGCGCGTCGGCGAGGTCGGCGGGGTAGGCCGGTGCCTGACGCAGCGCCAGGAGGATGCGGCAGCGGATCGGGTCGGCGAGCGCGCGGCCGAAGCGGGCCAGCACGTCGATATCGGAGGCAGCGGTCAGCACCCCTTGAGAGTACAGCCAAACGTGAATTCACATAATCATGGACAATCGGTCGCACGCCCGGGCCATGAGGGGCGGCGCGCCGAGTCCACCGCGGGTGGCCGGCTCGGCTGCCGCGTGCCTTCGGCACCACATGATCGTTTGCACCGGTGTGACGACCAACGCTCCCCCCGTGCGGGCCGTGAGCCGGACCGTGGTGGCCGCCACGGTGACGGCGCTCCTCGCCGGGGCCTGTTCGGCAGGGCCGAGCCCGGCGCTGCCCGCCTCCGAGAAGGGCCGCAGCGACCTGATCGCGACCGCGCAGCAGGCCCTCGTGGGCCGGTGTCTGCACGCCCGGGGTGCCGCCGGGCCGCCCCCGCGGCAGGAGGTGCTGTTCGGGGCCGGGCCAGCCGAGCTGTCGATCACGCTCGCCACCGGTCACACCGTCCGCGCCCACACCGACGGCTGCCTGGCCGAAGCGCACCGCTACCTCTACGGCGACCAGGAACGCTGGTTCCGCGCCCAGGTCACCGTCAACAACCTGCGTCCCGAGGCCCAGGCCCGGCTGCGCGCAGACCCCGGCTACCGGGCCGCTCTGGCCCGCCGGGCCTCCTGCGGCGACCACGACACGGCCTGCGTCCGGGCCAGCGGCGTCGAGCCGCTGCGGGACCGCCTCGAGCCGGCCCGGCTCGCACAGGTCCGTGCCGCGCACCGCGAGGAGATCACCACCTACGGCCGCCTGCGCGAGCGCGCAGTGCGGCGAGCGGCCGGCCTCCTGGCCGACCGCCCCTCCCCCCACCAGAAAGGCAACGCACCCTCATGACCCTCAGCCGACTGCTCACCTCCGCCGCCGCGGCGTTCCTCGCCCTCACCGGCAGCCTCGCCGCGGCCGCGCCGGCCGGCGCGGCCGAATGTCCCAGCGGCAACTTCTGCGCCTGGGAGAACGCCGACTACCAGGGCCAGCGGTCGAACTGGTCCGGTGACGACGGCTGGTGGGAGAGCTCCATCGCCGACGACGACTCCTCCTGGGCCAACCACGGCCTCGAGGGCCCGGGCATCCCCGCCTTCGTGCAGGTCTTCGAGGACTTCGGGCAGCGCGGTGACATGACCCTCTGCCTCGCCCCCGGCCAGGAGGTCGACTACAACGGTGCGGCCAACGACCGCGGCGACTCCCACCAGTGGGCCCACAGCTGCTGAAACCCGACGCGCCGCCCGGGGCCCGCCGTGTTCCGCCGGGCCCCGGGCGGGCGGCTCCACCGAGGCCCAGGCCGGCCTCTGACAACCTCCGCAACGCGGACCCACGCCCGCCGGTCTCACACAGTCCCCGAAGGTGGGCCGTATGCGGTGGCGAGGGTGACCCGGGCGGTCCATGACCCCGGTTGCCGGAGCGGTTCCCAGGTCACCTCCACCTCGGTGTCGTGGAAGTCGCGCGCGAGCTGCGTCACCATCACCGCCGCCGCGGCCCGCGCGTCTCGCGGGCCGGTGCCGATCGGCACGTCCAGCCGTCCGCAGACATCGCCGCTCTCGGTGACAACGCTGATGCGCCAGCCCTCCGGCGTCGCATACAGGAAGATCCCCTTCACAACGCCTCAGGCGGGCCGCTTCCTCTTCTCCTTCGTGCGTCTCACCATGCCGCCCGTCCAACCTCGTCGAGTTCATGGCGACGGGCCGGGGTAGCGGATCCACCGCCGCGGTACGGGTTCGCGGCCTCGCGCGGCAAGCCGCACCTTCAGGACAGACCGTCGACGAGCCCGAAGCCCACCGGGAACTCCTCCAGGAACTCACGGCGAGCGGGGTCGGCCTCGGCAGCCGTCATCTCCCCGAGCAGAGCGATCAGTTCGGCCGCTGATCACTCGGCAGCGTGCCGACCGCGCGGGCGACGCCCTCCGTGACCTCGACCGCCTCATCCTGATCCATCTGCTCGTCCTCACTGCCCTCCATGAACCACAGGACATCGGCCACAGCCTCGGCCAAGGCACGGGTCGGGGACGGGTACGAAGACGTCACGGCGGTCTCCCAGGACATCAACCGCAGAATCCGGCCATCCCACCGCACACCGCTGACATCACGATCCGTGAGCCTCCCCGGGAAGGGCACCAGAGGCCGCAGGAAACCGGCCGGAGGTGTCCTGCGCCGCCCGCCGGCCGGGTCTGTGGCGGGTGGCGGGCGGCGGGAGGCCCGCCCGCGGTCCGTCACGTAAGGCCGGTGACGCACTCCAGCGCCTCCTCGATCCGCCGGCGGCGGGATGACCAGTCGGTCGACTCGGGGGCGGCACCGCCTTGTCTCCATGACCGCGGGTGCCGGCCGGGCGCCGCCTCGGCCGGCACGGCCACCGGAGCCACCCCACGGCACGATCAGCCGCCGGGCCGACGGGCCGAACTCCCCAGCCCGGACGCGGCGTCGGTGGACCCGCTCGGCAGCTCGTCCTCCCGGCGTCGTCGGTCAGGACAAGCAGCGGGCCATCGAGACGGAGCCTGGTCGTGCCTTCGGCGCCGTCCGGGAGCTTCACGGCCGGCGGGACCTCCGGTCGGTTCGCCGGCGCACGAAAGGCCGCCCGGAAACGGCCGGGCCGTCCTGTGCCCGGGGCATCGCCTTGTGGCGAAAGCCCTTCATCCCCCGCGCCTTTGGTGTCTAGTGGAAGCCGTCCGTGATCACCACTCGGCCGGTGGCTTGCCGCCGGGCCGGGGACGTCGAGAACCAAGGGAGCAGGCACCGATGGTCAGTGTGGAAACGTCGTTGAAGGAGGCGATGGCCTCCATCGAGGGGAGCGTGGGGGTCGCGCTGGTCGACTACACGAGTGGGATGGCGCTCGGCGCGCTGGGCGGGAGCAAGGATCTCGACCTGGCCGTGGCGGCGGCCGGCAACACCGACGTCGTCCGGGCGAAGCTGCGGACGATGGAGATGCTCGGCATCGAGGACGGCATCGAGGACATGCTGATCACTCTCGACAGCCAGTACCACCTCATCCGGCTGATCAAGGGGCGGGGCGGCAACGGCCTGTTCCTGTACATGGTCCTGGACAAGGGCAGGGCGAATCTGGCCATGGCCCGGCACCAGCTGAGGCGGATCGAGGCGGATCTGGAGCTGTAACCCTCTTCCTGTCGCCCGGCTTCGCATGCCCTCGACTTGAAGGAATCTTCAAGTCGACACATCTGAAAGTGATCAGTCGAGGATGGGCCGGAGCCGGGACGCGGGAGAATGGGTCCGCAAGCAGAGGTCAGGGCAGTCGGGGAGAGTCGTCGCATGCAGGTGCCGCTGTACCAGGCCAAGGCGGAGTTCTTCCGCATGCTCGGGCATCCGGTGCGGATCCGCGTCCTGGAACTGCTCCAGCACGGCCCGCTTCCCGTGCGCGAGCTGCTCAAGGAGATCGACATCGAGCCGTCCAACCTCAGCCAGCAGCTGGCGGTCCTGCGCCGTTCGGGAATCGTGGTCTCGGTCCGCGACGGCGCCACCGTCAGCTACGCGCTGGCCGGAGGCGACGTCGCCGACCTCCTCAAGGCCGCACGCCGGATCCTTACGGAACTGCTGGTCGGCCAGAGCGAGCTCCTGGCGGAACTGCGGCACGCCGACACGCCGGCGGCCTCGCCTTCGCAGCGCGGTTCGTGAGGCCGCGCGCGCATCCTCGGCCCGCAACTCCCCCCTGAACAGGGACCCGGTGCGGACTGTGCGACGACCGGATGCCGCTCCGAGCCCCTCGCGCTCCTCTCCTGTGGCCGGAGGGTCTGCGGGGGCAGGGGTGGCGGCCTTCGGGGTGAGGATCGTGTGCTCGCGACTGCCCTCGGAAGGCCGGTTGACGGTGAATCCGACGTGGGCCACGACGCGCCCCGTCACGGCTACGGCGGCGGCCGCTCGCCGTCGGTGCACGGACGCCTTCCGCAGGGCCACTCCCCCGCTCGCGGGGGCCCGCGACGCGATCCGCGCGGCTCTGGCCCGTGAGGGAGAAGCCGTTACGCCCGGCATCACCGTGCCGCTCTCCCCGAGGACCCCGGACGCGGACGATGCGCGCGTTCAGCTACCCGCGGGCCGCCCAGGCCGGTGACGTCGAAGCCGCCCGCGAGCTCGCCGGCGCCCAGCCGCGGACACCCGAACCCCCGTCGATGCCGGGGATGGGCTCACGCACTGGTCGATCGGGCGAGCGCCGGTGATCGCCCCTTACGATCACGTCCATGTCGACCACACCGTCCGCCCCCGTCCTGCGCGGCACGGGCGGCGCCGCCCTCCGCCACGAGGACGACGCACTGACGCTGCGCCGCGGGGACGAAGAGATACGCATCCCCCTGCAGGCTGTCCGCGACGTCGTACCGGACCGGCGGGCCGTCGCCGTCGAACTGCGGGTCCCTGCCGGCGGCACGCCCGTCACACACCGGATCGACGGCGTCAGCCAGGCCGCGGCGGACCTGTTCGCGACGGCGGTGGGCGCTGCCCTGGCCGCCCTGCCGGAGCCGGGCCCGTCCTTCGACGGAGCCGCGCTCGTGACGACCCGCTCCCTGCACATCCCCCGTGACCCCGGACCGTCCCGCACCGCCTGGCAGCAGGCCCGGACCACGGCCTGGCTCCTGCTCGCTGTCGTGCCAGGTCTCGCGACGCTCATCGTGACCAGCGTGCTGTATGTCATGCACGCAGAGGCGGGCATGCTCATCCTCTCGATCCCGATGGGGATCGTGACCGTGTTCCTCAACCTCGCGAGCGCCACCGCCGGGGAGCGGGTCCTGCAGATGTGGCTGTTCCCCCGGCGCGGTATCACGGTGGTGGCGGTGCGCAGCAGTCCGTACGGCACGTCGGGGACGTACGAGTACACGGATCCGAGCGGCACGACCCATCGTTACCACCGGTCCGCGTCCGCCGGCCGGATCGAGGTCAGCTACCACCCGGACGACCCCGGCCAGGCGGTCGGGGTCTATCCCCCCTCCACACGTGTGCTGGCCGCCATCGGGACCCTGCTGCTGTGGGCCGTCACGGCGGGTCTCATCTTCGTGGAGATGATGGCCGCCACCGAGTGACCATCAGGCCGCGGAAGGCGGGGCGTCGTGGACGAGGTGTCCAGACTGGGCCGTCTCGCGCCTGCGGTCGTCCCCCAGGGCGGCCGGCCGCTGTGCCTCTGCCGTGATGCGCGCGGCGTCCCGAGCGGCGTCGGCTTGAGCACGGCCGCCCCGCAACTGGATCCGCGCGCCGATGAAGTCGCCGAGGACGCCCCCTGCGATGCCGAGGAACGCCACCACCGCGGCGAACACCTCGGGATACCCCTTGATCGCGTCGATGACTGTGCCCATGGCGGCCGTCGTGCCGCGAACCGCTTCGCGGTGCCCACTGCTCGACGGCCCCCGCATCCCGCGCGGTGGTCCCGCCTCGCCCGACGGCTCGATCCGCAGGTACGCAGGGTCACGTGGACATTCGACGCCGTCGAGCCGGGGCGCGGTCGGAGCCGGCAGCGGGGAAGGGCGGCCGGCGCAGGGCCTGGTTCTCCACAGCTCGCCCGGGTGCCGGAAGGTGGTGTTCGCCCTTGTCGAGCCGTCTCGCCTCATGCCGTTCGCGGGCTGGTCGGCGCGGGCTCTACCCATGGGACCGGCCGCCCCGATCTCCTCGCCGACGCCGGTCACGTGACGCGACGCCCGACGGAATACCGGCCTCCTCGCGGTGCATGGGCACCACCGGACCGCCTGCGCCGGCGCCTTCGACGAAGACCGGGCACCCGGACCGTTTCGGGGCGACTTCACGTACGGCTCGACGGTGGTGCGGGTGAGGCCGGGCGGGCAGGCTGGACGGAGTCCGAGGGCGTGGTCTGCGGGGCCGTTCCCGCTGGAGCGGTGCCCACCAGGGCGCGGGCGGCCGGGCGCCGGCGTGGCCAGGAGCGATGGAGTACGCATCCGTCGCGTCTGAGCTGCGGTAACAGGGGTAGGCGGGGAGAACCGCCGCCCGACGCATGGAGTGCGAGGACCTACGCCCCCGTACCCCCGCCGCACCAGGAGATGCCCCGCCATGAGCCTCACGCCGGTCCTGCCCCTCCCCCGCCGGTCGGTGCGCGCAGCCGCCCGCGCGTCTGACGCTCTTTCGCCCTCGGCGCTCGACGCGATGCTGGACGCCGCCTACGAGACGCACCGCCGTTTCCGTCATGGCGCCTTCGCCGAGCCCTGCCCGACCTGCCACGTCCCGGCGGGCGAGCTCTGCCTGGCGCGTCGCAGTGTGCACGCCGCCCGCCGACTGGCGCACCGGGCCCGGGTGGCGCAGGCCGAACCGGTCTCCCCCACGGCCGCCGAAGCCCGCTGAACGCGTGGGTGGGCGGTGTCGACTTCATGTGCCGGCTGGAGGGGCCCGGCGCGGACCGCGAGAGCCGACAGGCGGGCTGAGGTGCGGCGTGTGACGGCCGGCGGACCCGCCCCTCTTGTGTCCGGATCACCGAGGGACGCCGGAGCGGGCCGGGCACGGCCACCGGGGTGTGGACGGTCCCGCAGCGGGTGATCGGACGCCGTGCCCGGCCCGATCCGCCGCGCGGACAACACGGCGGAAGGCCGCCCGGGTGTCCCCGGGCGGCCTTCCGCCGTCATCGCCGCGTGCGTCGGACGGTTCCCGGCCCCGATGTGGTCTCGTACGGCGCTCGGGCGCTGTCGGCGAGCCGGGCAGCCGTGCCCCACCCGCCTGCGAAGGGGGCTACGCCGCCAGCGTCGCGTCTTCCTGGGAGACGCCCGCACGGCCGGTGTACTGGTCGAGCAGTGCGTCCGCCGCGAGCAGCGCCCGCTCCAGGGTGCGTTCCCCCGTCATCACGCACAAGGTGTACGTGGTGTCTTCAAGGGCCCTGCTGGTGGCCCCGGTAGGGCGCACGTCGTGTTCGATGCGCGCCTGAGCGAACCGAGCCAGCACCTCGCGCAGTTCCTTCTCCGCCGGAAGGATCATCGCCGTACCTCTCCCCTCACAGCCCTCCCGCGGTACGGCCAGGCCGTACCGCGGGGTGGTGACCGTCTCCATGGCATCCGGCGCCGGGGTCCGTGCCCCCGGCAGCGTCAAGCAGAACGTCGGATGCCCCGGATCGGGAGGTCTATGCCTCAGCGTTCACGGCCATCGGCCTGCCTCCTTCACAGGGGTCACGGGGCGGCGGCGCCAAGGCCGTCCGCAAGACGACACGCGGCTCGCCGACAGTGGCCGGCACGCTGCGGACAGCGGGGCCGGCCTCTGCCTCTGCCTCTGCTTGACCGTCCGGGGAGTCGGCGCCCGGCCCCCACCGGGTCACACGCGTTCTCGCGGCTCTTCCCCGACGGCCGCCCGATGCTTCCGCCCCTCGGACACCGCCGGCGGCGCCGCCTTCCGGTCCTGCCGTTCACGCTGCCGGGCGGCCAGGGCCCTGGCCAGCACCTTCGCCCGGTAGGGATGCGACGTGCCGAGGGCCTTCGCCACCTCCACGGCCTCCTCCAGCAGGGCCAGCCGTCGCTCGGGCAACTCCCGCACCAGGGGCGACGCGCTCTCCTCCACCAGGACGTACGCCAGCTTCGAGCCGTACGCCTCCGGGGCGACCTGGGTCAGAAGGCGGTAGATCCACAGCCCCTCCGCACCCCGTACCACCCGCCGGTTGGCACTGAGCAGCCTGACCCTCGCCAGCACGACCATGTCCTGATCCATCGATCCCCCTTCGTCCCCCACCCCCGGCCGGTGCACGTCACACGGCGAGACAGCACGGCGAACGCGCCGACAACCGAGAAAGGCTGAAGGCACGTTGGCCGGAGAGTGGATGACGACGAGTCTGATGCGCGCCACCGGCTGCCACAAGGCCGGACGGACGTGCCGTGCGTCCTACCGAAACCACCTGGCGAACAGGCATGATGGACCTGACACGCACACAATCCCCGTCCGCCTCAACCGAGTCGACTCACGTCGCCCGGAGGGGCCGCCCGCCGGGGTGGATCGCGGGCGCCGGACTGTTCCCCTCGCCCGTCCCTCGCGGGGGGGGGGCCGTCTCTCGTGTGGTACCTGTCTTCGCGTGGTGACGGGGCGGTGGCGTCGAGGCCGGTTCAGCAGACCGCGCCGTTCTTCCCGCCGTCGGCGGCACGCCGAACGGCCCGCACCGTTGTCCGGTGCGGGCCGTCCGACCACCCACGGGCCCGCCGGAGGGGGGAAGTCCGGCAGGGCCCTGCATATCCCGAGCGGTCCCATTCGCTCCTCACCCCAATGCCCCCGATCCCGCCCCCCACACCTGCCGATCTCTCGAGATGCCCGCCTGTCAGCGGGCGGCGACCAGCGCCTCGTACAGAGGGGATGCTTCGTCGCCGACGAAGCCCCGGATCGCGGTCAGGTACTCGCCCCGGTCGACACGGCCGTCGCCGTCGGCGTCCGTGGCGCGGTAGACACGTCCGTGCAGCGAGCGCGCTGTGGAGACCAGGGGGGCGTGCGGGTCACGGCCGAGTCCCGCCGCCCCACGGCCCGGCGGGAGAGGCACTCCTCGCGGGAGATCGCTCCGTCGCCGTCCAGCATCGAGCGTGCGGGAGATGCGCTCCGCTCCCGCGCCACCATGAGGTCCACCGCCAAAGCTCTTCGCTGGTTTCTTCCGACCGGATCGGACAGCGGTCGCGCACTCATTCCAGCCCGCTTCCGCCCGGTGCCGGCACCGCTGCCCGGGGGAAGCGGTGAGGGTTGCGGCACGGTGCGCCCGTTCCGGCCCCGGCAGCGCCGGTACTCCTGCCGTGGGCGCAGGGGCCGGCGGCAGGAGTACCGGTGCGTCACAGGTCCTTTTCGGGCCCGGTGAGATAAGGATCTTCGGGACGGAACGGGCGGTGAGGGGGAAGTGGTGACCGGCGCACGGATCGACCTCCGCGAGAACGGGGGCGGGCACGCACGCCCGGTCAGGCTGATGCTCGTGGTGGGCTTCTCCTTGGGGATTCTGGCGCCGACGCTGCACCACTTCACCCTGTCGGGGGCGGGCGGCGCCCTCGGCATGGGGGACGGCGTGCGGGTCCTGTCCCAGGTGCTGGTGGTCTGCGCGTCGCTGGCCGGGCTGTTCACGGCCGGCCGGGCCGTCGACGTGTACGGAACACGCCCTGTGGTCCTGGGGTCGCTGGTCGGGTCATGCGTCGGCGGAACCGTCATCGTGTCCGCGCCGAACGCGTGGGCGTACGGTGCGGGTCTGGTCGTGCAGAGCGCCTCGATCATGGGTTCGGTGGCCGGGTACGTGGCGTCGGTACCGGTGCTGCACCTGACGGGGCGTCTGAGCCGGGCGGTGGGTGCGGCGTTCGCCGTGCTCGCCGCGGCCCTCACCACGGGCGTGCTGCTGGCGCTGGTCGCCGAGGGGGTCGGGGGCTGGCGGGCGGTGGAGGCCGTGCCCTTGGCGGTCTCGGTGTGTCTGCTGCCGGCCGCCGTCCGTCTGCTGCCCGTGACGGCGGTACCGGCCGGCTCGTCGCCGGCGCCGCCGGCTTTCGGCGCCGGCTGTGTGGTGACCGTCGTGCTGGGCGGGATTTTGCAGGCGATCCCGTTGCGCGACTGGCTGGACGCCACGGTGGTGGCGCTGCTGGCGGTGGCGCTGGCCGTGCTGACGGTGTCCTGCCTGCCGGCCTGGCCGTCGTGGCGTGGCCGCAGACGCGGGCGTGAGCGGGACGAGCGGGGGGCGTGGAAGCCGCGCGTGGTGGTGGGTGCGGCCGTCATGGCGGGGGGTGTGTGGGGGTTCGGGCAGTCGGCGACGGCGACGGTGCTGCTGGTGCTGCTCACCGAGCCGAGCGGTACACCGCAGGAGAGCATGGTGGCGTGGATGGGCTTCGGCGCGGGTTTCGTCGCCGCCGGCCTCTACGCCATGCGCCGTGCGGTGGCCGCGCGTGCCGCCTCCGCGCTCGGCCTGACTCTGGCGGCGGTCTGTACCGCGCTGCTGCCGGTCCTTCCCTACGGCCGTGGTCTTCTGGCCACCGTCCTCGCGGTCCTGGCCGCCGCCGGGATCGGGTTCGGCATCATCCTGGCGCAGGTGCCCTGGACCACCCGCCTCCTGGTCGCCCTTCCCGTACGGGGGCGGGGGACGGTCGCGACGGCCTATCCCGCGGCGGTGGTCCTGGGTGGTGCGGCGGTCAGCGGCATCCCCTACGGGTCGGTGGTCCCGCAGGCCACGCGCGCGGTCACCGGTGAGGGGCTGCTGTGGATCACCGTGGCCGTCCTGGCGCTGGCCGCGGTCGTGCTGGGCCGCTCCGCGGTCGCCATCGCCGTCGCGGGTGCCGCGCTGGCCCAGTACCTGCTGGTCACCGCCGTCAGCGACGACCACTACGCGCGGCGTCCGCTGTCGATGACGGCGTTCGTCGTCACCGGGGTCATCGTCGGGCTGGCCGTGTGGGCGCGGAGCCGGCAGACCGAGCGCCTGGCCCGCACCCGGGCGGGTGCGACAGCGCTGCAGCAGGCGGTGCTGCGGCCCCTGCCCGCCCGTGCCGGAGATCTGACCCTGCGCGCGCTGTACCGGCCCGCGACCGCCGATACCGGCGTCGGCGGGGACTTCTACGATGTCGCGCACACCCCCTTCGGGACCCGTGTCCTGATCGGTGACGTGCGGGGCAAGGGGTTCCAGGCGGTGGAGACCGTCGCCGATGTCCTGGGCTGCTTCCGCTCCCAGGCCTACGAGACCGCCGACCTGACCGAACTGGTCGCGCGGCTCGACCGTCATCTCGCGCGGGCCGCCCTCGCCCGCCGGGACGGCGAACTGTTCGCCACCGCGCTGCTGCTGGAACACCCCGAGGGCGCCGACCGGCTGAGCGCCGTCAACTGCGGCCATCCCTTCCCCGTCCTGATCGGGCCCGGCCCACGGGTCCGGGAGGTGGAGGTACCGGCCCTGCTCCCCCTGGGGTGCGGTCTCCTCGCCCCGGGCACCCTGCCCGTCCCCACGCGGGTGGAGCTGCCCGGGGAGACGGCCCTGCTGCTGTTCACCGACGGCCTCAGCGAGGCCCGCGACGCCTCGGGGACCTTCTACCCGTTCACCGAGCGTCTGAGCGGCCTTCCGGCCGAGGACCTGGACGTCCTGCTGGCGCGCCTGATGGACGACCTGATGCGGTGGACCCACCGCCTGTCGGACGACGTGGCCCTCATCGCCCTCGCCCGGGGCCGCTCCTCGCAGTCCGCGCACGAGGCGGCGGGCGGGGAGACCGGGGCGGGTTCGCAGCCCGCCTGAGGGTGCGTGCGAGGTCGGGCTTCCCCTGAGGGTGCGTCCCGGGGACCCCCCCTGAGGGTGTGTCCGGAGGGCGGGCTGCCCTGAGGGTGTGTCCGGGGGGCGGGCTGCCCTGAGGGTGTGTCCCCCAGGGGCGGGTCTCCTGCCGTCCCGACGTTGGTCGGCGCTCGGAACGACGACGGGCCCGAGGGGGTGTCGGGGCCCTTGCGGAGCGCTGGGGTGCGACGACACGCGATCCGTGGTGGGCCGGACGGGGATCTCATGGTTTCCGACAGGGGCCTGCGCCGGTCCGGTCTCGGTACGTTCGCGCCATCCGTGCGGGGCGAGGTGGGGGTCGGTGTGAGAGCTGTGTCGTGTGTGCTGGTGGCGGCGGTGCTGTGGGGCACCGTGGGGCCGGCGCAGATCTGGGCCGGGACCGGGGCGCATCCGGTGTCGCTCGGTGCCGCCCGCATGCTCGTGGGCGGGGCCGTGCTCGCGGCCCTCATGGTCCGGCCGGCCGGTCTGCGCACCTTACGGCTCCCCGGTGTACGCCGGTGGGTGGCGGTCGGTGTCGTGGTGACGGCCGCCTTCCAGGTGTGCTTCCTGCAGGCGGTCGAGCGGTGCGGTGCGGCGCTGGCGACGGCGGTGGCGTTCGGGACCGTCCCCGCGGTCAGCGGGGTGTGCGGGCGGCTGCTGCGCGGTGAGCGGCCGCCGGGGCGGTGGGTGGCGGGGACGGTCTGCGCTCTCGCCGGGATCGCGCTGATGCTGCTCCCGGGCGCGGGAGGGCGGGCGGACGTGCTCGGTGTCGTGTACGGGGTGGTGGCCGGGGCGAGCTTCGGCGTCTACATCGCCGCGACCGGCGAACTGGGCGCGCGGGGGGCGGACGTGGGCGCGGCGGCTCCTGTCAGCGTCCTGGGCGCGGGGCTCCTCGTCTCCCCTTTCCTCGTGTTCGCCCCGGAGGGTGTGGTCACGTCGCGCGGTCTGGTCCTGGTGGGCTGGCTGGGTCTGGGGACGACCGCGCTGGGCTATCTGCTGTTCACCCGGGCGGTCGGCCGGCTCAGCGCCGCCACGGTGGGGACGCTGAGCCTGACCGAACCGCTGGTCGCCACGGTGCTGGGCGTGGTGCTGCTCGGGGAGCGGCCGGGGCCGCTCGCCTCGGCGGGCGCCGCGCTGCTGCTGGGCGGGCTGGTCGCCGTGTCCGTACCGGGTCGTCGCCGGCCGGTGAAGGGCTCCCGGCCGCAGCCGGCGGGAGGCTGAGGGGGCTGTCACGCGCCGGCGGGCGGTGTCACCGGTCCTGGTAGCTGCTCATGTTCCGCCGCACGGTGGCGGAGAAGAACAGGGGCCCGATCGCGTCGGCGCGGGCCATCCCCTCGAGGGTCAGCCGCAGGGTGCCGGCGTCGTCGCGGAGCCAGTGGTGTTGCCGCAGGGTGCCGAGCTGCGCGGCGAAGTCGTCCTCGAAGCGGGTGCCGAACCGCCGTTCGTAGGGGGCGAGGTCCAGTCCCGACGATTCGAGCAGGTGCTGGAGCACGTACATGCGGCGGCGTTCGTCCTCGTCCATGCGGAACGCCCACTGCGCGCGCTGGAACCGTTCGCTCGGGGTGGCGATGTAGTCGTCGATGATGCGGCGCACCTCGGGGACGGCGACGGCGTAGTCGGTCGTGTAGTGCAGGTCGGTGGTGAAGGAGCGGGCGCCGACGCCGAGTCCGACCATGCCGGCCTGCTGGTTGTATTCGCTGATGCTGCTGCCGGCGGTGTCCTGGACGGCCGCGGTGCCGGGCCGCCGGAAGACGCGCATGGAGGTCTGTTCGTAGCCGGCCGACAGGAGGTGGTCGCGGCCGTACCGGTACAGACGCAGCCTCTGGTCGTCCCATTCGGCGGGGGTGGCCGCGTGCCGGGTGCTCAGGCCGGTCAGGGGGCGTACGTACAGGGGGTAGAGGTAGATCTCCTCCGGTTCCCAGGCGAGGGCGGCGTCGAGCGAGACCTTGAAGGTGCGCTCGGTCTGGCCGTCGATGCCGTAGATGAGGTCGATGTTGAGGATGGGGAACTTCGCGTCGCGCAGCCGGGCGAGAGCGGCTTCGGCCTCCTGCCGCTTCTGCGGGCGGACGGCCGCGCGGGCCTCCTCGTCGATGAAGCTCTGGACGCCGATGCTCAGGCGGGTGGCGCCCCGCTCGGCGAGGACGGCGAGGCGGTCGGCGGTCGCCGTGGCCGGGGAGGTCTCCACCGACCAGGACGCGGCCCGCAGGTCGGCGCCCATGACGTGCTCGCAGATGTCGCAGAGCCGGGTGAGCTCGTCGGCCGTCAGATAGGTCGGCGTGCCGCCGCCGAAGGCCGCGAGCGTGAAGCGTAAGGGCCTGTCCTGGGCGTCCAGGGCCTGCCGGGTGACCCGGGCCTGTCTCTCCAGGGTGTCCAGGAACGCGCTGGTGACGTCCTCGGGGGCGCCGGTGCGGGTGAAGAGGTTGCAGAAGCCGCACCGCATCTCGCAGAACGGTATGTGCGCGTAGAGGGCAAGGGCGTCCAGGCGTTCACCCGCCCACAGGTCGCGCAGGAGCGGGCCGTCCGCCAGGAGGCGGTAGGCCTTCTGGTGGGGGTAGGCGTACACGTACTGCTGGTAGGGGGTGTCCGCGTCGGTGGCGGGGGCCGGGGGCCGGATCGACGGCGACGGAAGCGTGACTGGTGTGCCCATGGCGCGAGGTGACTCACTCTCAGACGACGGTGTCACGTTGGGTGACAGCTCGGGACCCTAGGGCGACCACGAGGCCGATATCTGTAGTGTGATTGTCAAAAAATCCCTTTCAGCGGATGGAGCTTCGTATGCACTTTTTGCGGAGCCGGGGTTCTGCCCTTGTATCGGTTGGTCTGTACGGGGGCTGGGGGCGGCGGAATCGTCCGATCCGGCTGGCGGCGGCGGAGTTCGATGGGGTTCCCTGTCCGCCATGAAGCGACTTCTCATCGCGGCAGGCGGTGGCGGTGACGCCATCACGGCGGCCATGGTGCACGCGGCGCTGTACGGAGGGGACACCGAGGCGCTGGTGCTCACCTACGCCTGGGAGAGGCTGGTCGTCGACCCCGTGCCCGGCCCGCGCGGCGCCGCGGACTTCGCCGGCGCCCTCGCGCCCGTGCCGGGCCTGACCCTCATCACGCCGCGAACGGCGCCGAAGGCACCGGCCGGCTCGCTGCTCCCGCGTCTGGCCGCACACCTGCGGCCCGCCCTGGGGCTGCTCGACCCCTACGGCGGGACGCTCGGCCTGGCCCGGCAGATCCAGGCGGCGGCCCGCTGGTGCCGGGCCGACCGGATCGACCTCGTGGACGTGGGCGGGGACATCGTGGCGCGGGGGGACGAGGCGACGCTGCGCAGCCCTCTCGGTGACGCGCTGGCCCTGGCGGCCTGCGCCGCGACGGGCATCCCCACGACCGTGTACGTCGCCGGGCCCGGCCTGGACAACGAAGTGCCCCTGCCCCAACTGGCGCCCCGGCTGGGCGAGCCCGCCTTCGCCCTCACCGCCGGCGACACCGACGGCGTGCTGGGCCTGTTCGACTGGCATCCCTCCGAGGCCGGCGCGATGCTCGTCGCCGCGGCCCGCGGGGTGCGCGGCGTGTGCGGTACCCGCGACGCCCCGCGTCCGCTGGTGCTGGACGACTCCGCGCGCCAGGTGCACCGCCTGGGCCGCGACGAGGCGCTGCGGCTCAACCCGCTGGCAGTGGCGCTGGAACGCTGCACCGGCCTGGAGGACGCCGAGGACATCTCGCGGGCGGTGTGCGGTTTCTCCGAGATCGCGCGCGAGAGGCACCGGGCCGCGCACGCACCTGCCGTGCCGCCGCCGCGCCCGCCGGCGGACCCGGAGAGCGTCCTCGCCCGCTTCACCGCGTGGGAGCGGTCACGGCTCGCCGAGGGCCTCGGCTACGTCACCACCCGCCGGATCACCGAGGAGCTCGGCCTCACCCTCCCGGAGGCCCTGGTCCTGTACCGGACGCTGCGGGAGGGGACGCCGGAACGCCGGGTGGCTCCGCTGTGGCGGCTGGCGGGGGGCTGAACGGTGGGGCACCGGGGCGGGCTGGCATGGCCGGCCGGCTCACCGCGCATCGCGGGGCTGCCGCCCCGGGGCGGCTCGTCAAGACGAGGGCGGCCGTCCGGCGGCACCGGGGCGGCCGCCCTCCTCGCAGGACCAGGTCGGCGCCGTACGGGGGCGCGCAGGGGCGGTGCGGCAGAGGCGGAAGCTGCTCGAGCGGGCGCCCGTCACCTGCGGCTTTGCCGGGTCGAGAGGCAGTGACCGTTCAGACGCCGACGGCGGTGACACCGAACATCAGGGTCCGGCGGCTGACGTCGTAGTGCACGGTCGGCGTGCTGCGCAGGAGGTCCTGGAGCACGTCGGCGTCGTCGGCGTCGACGGTGAGCACCTCTTCCCAGGCGCCTTCGTCGAGGACGAGCTGCAGGGTGAGGGTGCCTCGGGCCGCGGGCTCACCGGCAACCCAGCTGAACTGGTAGTGGCTGAGCTGGCGCACCTTGATGCTGTCGTCGGTGACGGGCTGGGTCACCTTTGTCGTCGTGGCTCTGGGCACGAGTCTCTCCTCGCATGAGGGATGGCGGGTAGGTCAGCCCGCGGCCGGAGGACAAGGAGAAAGGCGCGCCCGCGGCCGCAGGCCACTGGACTCAGGGTCGGGAAGCCCGCGGGTACCTGCCAGATCAGGCGCCCACTTGGCCGAACCCCCGCCCTCCGGAAGCTCCCCACAGAAGCACTCGCCAAGCCCGCTCGGTATCGACCGGAACCTGGCCCGGGCGGCAGTCGGCCGGGCACCCGACGAGGCCGCCGGGGCGGGACAGGCGGCGCTCCGGCCCGGTTCGACGGCGAGCGCACCCTGGCGGCGGACAGCTGCCGGTCGCCGAGCACACGCCCGCCCGGCCGCTGGGTCACCGGCGAGCAGGACCGTGGGCGTGCCGACGGCCGGAGCTGTTGGCGGGGCGAACGGCGTGGAGCCGGCCTGCCGTCACGGGGAGCAGAGCGGACCCGGCCGCACGCGGGCGGTCCCCGCCCCGGGAAGCGTGCCCGAGGGCCGGTGGCTGGGCGCTCCGGCCGGGGACCATACTGGTCGGGCCCTGATCACCCACTGGACGGTTCCATGGCCAAGAGCAGCTCTCCATCGACCACTGTTCCCGACACCGTATGGCTCGGGCACGGACGTCATCTCGGGCCCGAGCCGGAGCGCGACGTCCGGCGCAATCTGCTCGCCCTCCAGGCGGCCGGGGTGATCGACGGGTTCCTGGACCTCGACCCGGTCGAGGCGGCCCGCTCGACCGATCTGTTCCCCCGGGACGAGTCCGCCGACGCCGGCCCCTCGGCCCGCCGGATCTTCGAGGCCCGCCGGCGCGTGGCCGACGGTGTCACCGTGCGCGCGCAGCTGACCACGTACGAGCCGGAGTCCCGCCGCGTCGAGAACGAGGGCGTCGGCTGGGTGCTCGCCGCCGAGGCGGAGCGGGCGTGGGAAGCGGACTGGCCCTCGCCCGCCACCGTGTTCTGGCCCGACAGCGACCAGGTCGCGTGGGATCACGAGAGGGTGGCGGGGGTGCGGCTGCGCGGGGTGAACCACCTGCCGAAGGACGACGGCCAGTTGCGGCGCCTGCTGCGGGACTGCGCCCGCAAGAGCTGGTTCATCCATGTCGTGGTGCACGAGGCGATGACGCCGGACGCGCGGGGGCAGCGGCCGGTCACGGCGTTCCTGCCGCCGAGTCTGCGCCACCGGGTGGTCGAGCTCCGGGCGACGCCGGAGCAGGCGCTGATCGCCGACTTCGCGATGAAGCGGGAGCTGGGTGTGGGGCTGCCGCGCGGCGGGGCCGTCGTCCTGTCCCCCACACCGCAGGTGGTGGGCTACGACGCGGAGCGGTTCACCGTACGGGATGTGTTCCTGGACGGTACGGAACCGGCCGAACTCCTGCGGAAGATCCAGGAGTTCGCCGCGCTGCCGCAGCCGATGCCGGCCGACGCCGAAGCGGTCCTGACACGGCTGCGCCACGGCTGGCACCTGCTCACCCCGGACGAGGAGCTTGTCCACGCACGGGCCATGGTCACCCGGTACGCCAAGGCGCTCGAGGCCATGACGGCGTCCTGCGACCTGTACCGCGAGGCGGCTGAGTCGGCGCACGCCGCGCTCGCCGAGGCGACCGGCGGCGGCGAGGCGCCCCGGATCCCCCTGCCGGCTGCGGGCGAGCAGGGCGCCTCGCCGCTGAAGGCGCTCACGAAGACGTTCTCGCTGTTCCGCGGACCGAACAGGTAGGGGCCGGGAGGTCCCGGGGCCGGCTGCTCGGTCGGGCGCCGGCCGGGCAAGGCCCGCCTGGCACGATGGAGCCATGATCATCGGCACGTCCCCCTCCCTTCCCGGCCCCGCGGGCGCGGCCGCCCGCGCACGCGAGCTGTACGACCGCCCCGACGCCCACCTGGACGCGCCTGCCGTGCTCGTCGCCCCGTACCCGCCCGGGCACGGCCGCGCCGCGCGGCAGGCGGCGCTGCGGCCGGTGTACGAAGCGGTGGCGGCCGAGCTCGGCGAGCCCACCCTGTACGGCGGTTCGGCCGCCGGGCCCAGCGTGCGCTGGCACAGCTGGCCGCATGTGGTGCTGCTGGCAGGCGGCCCGCAGGGCGCCACGCTCTCGGTGCACAAGGCATCGGACCTGCACGGAGGCGAGTACACCGCCGTGGAGTCGGGTTCGGTCGGCCGGCAGCCGGGGCAGCCGCACGGCTTCGACGCGCTCCCCTACCTCTGGCTGCTGCACCGCGGGCCGGAGCGCGACTGGCCCGCCTTCCGCTGGGATGGGCACCACACGGCCGCGTCCTGGGAGCACCTGGAGTCCTCGCTCGCACTGCTTCTGGAGTCGTGGACGGAGCAGCTGCCGGTGCAGTTGCCGGGCGACTGGGCGTCCTTCGTCGTGGGGTGCGCGCGGGACTGGCCGCGGCACCTGCGGGTGGGCTACAGCCAGGACCCCGGGCAGCTGTCGCTGATGGTGGACCACCGGACCACGGCCGAGGAGCCGGGCTGGGAGGAGATGATGCGGGAGCGGGGCTGGCAGGTGCGCGACGGCGGCTGGTGGCGGGCGGCGTTCGCGGAGGAGGACCCCGAGGCGGCGAGGTCGGCGGCCCGGCTGCTGGTCGCCGACGTCCGCGGCCGTGGGTCGGTCTGCCCGGGCGAGCTGGTGGCCTGGGAGCTGACGGTCAACGACCGCGGCCGGCTGTGGCTGCCGGGCATCGGCATGCCGGTCAACTGAACCTGGCAGGTCCCGGGGCCGGCTCGACGGGGGGGGCGGATCGCGCTTTCGGGGCCGTGTGCCGGCTCGTACGCGGCGGGGCGGCGGGGTTCGGGCGCCGTAGGGGCGGGCCGCGTAGCCGGGCCGGCGGGCGGGGAGGCGGGGCGGTTCCGGTCGGGGGCGGCGCGACGAGGTGGCGGCCCGGGCGCACGGTGGGCGGCGGGTCGCGAGGTGGCGGAGGGCGCCGCGCCGGCTGGGGGGCCGGCGGCGCGCCGGGCTGTCGCCGTGTCGCGGCCGGCGGCTCGGGTCACGTCCCGGGTGCGGTGAAGGGCGGCTTTCCGGCACGTACGAGGGGCGCGGCCCGGTCCGGCGCGCCGTGTTAGCTTGTCGGCTGGCTTTGATCATGATCATCCCGGGGGGGACCTGTCGTGAACCGACGAACCTTGCTGAAGAGTGCTGCCGCGATCGGTCTGGGGGCGCCGCTCGCGTCCGTCGCCGCCGCGACGCCCGCCCACGCGGCGGGCAACTACGACGTGCTCGTGACGGAGCAGGTGAAGAACAAGGTCATGCTGTTCCGCGCGTACAAGGAATGGCGGCCCGAGAACCTGGGGTGGTCGTGGGCGGCGCCCGCCGAGAGCGCCTGGGCGCGGCTCGGTGACGCGCGGTTCCGCGAGAGCGACCGCTATGGCTGGGTGTGCCTCGTCGCCGCCGGCGGCGGCAGGGTCGGCATGGTCAACTTCGGTGACGATGACGCCCTGTTGTGGTCCGCGACGCCGTACGGCAACCCGCACGCCGTCGAGTACGTCCGCAGTCACGGTCTGGTGGTGGTGGCCTCGTCGCAGAGCTCGCCCGAGGTGGACTACGAGGGCTTTCTGACCGTGTACGCGCCGACGGACGCGGACGCCCCCGGCACGCTCGCGCCGGTCCAGCGGATCAGTTTCTCGGGCGCGCACGGCCTGTGGTGGGACGGCTCGTACCTGTACGCCCTGGGGTCGTGGACGCTCGCCAAGTACCGCATCACCGGCACTCTGCGGAACTCCAGGATCGAGCTCGTCGACAAGCACGTGTGGGACACCGTCTTCCACGGTCACAGCCTGGACATGGACTTCACCGACGCGGGCCGGCTCATCCTGAACGGCGCCGGCGCCCTGTGGACCGTCGACAAGCAGACCCTCGCCCTGACGAACATCCGGCCGGCCAGCTACGGGGTGAAGTCCTTCTCCCGTGCCGCCGACGGCGAGTTCTTCTGGGTCCAGGCCAGGGACGTGACGAACCCGGAGCCGGGCAGGGATCTTTACTGGAACGAGTACGTGCAGTTCTTCGACGCCGCGGGCAACCCGACCTACCGCCGCGGCCTGGACTACTACGGGTACGAGGGCAGGTTCTACCGCTCCCGGATCGCCAGCGTCAGGCTGTCCTGAGGGCACGCTGGCCGGCGCCTCGTCGGGCGGACGAGCGTGCTCTCCCCAGGGGGTGCGTTCGCACACCCGAACGGCAGGCTCTAGGTGTATTGATCACGGGCGTTGTTGACACGGTTGGGTCTTGAACATGGCGAAGGCCCCCGTGTGTGGTGGAGGTGTCGAATCTTCACCGCACGGAGGCCTTCGTTTCCCACCGTCATGCCCGGCTGACCGTCTTCGGGAGACGACTGCTGGTCGAACGTGTCGTATCGGGCCGTCCGGTCGCTCATGCGGCGGCCGAGAGGGGCATCTCCCGGGCCACGGCCCACACGTGGATCCGTCGTTGGCGAGCCGAGGGACAGGCCGGGCTGCACGACCGTTCCAGCCGCCCGCACTCGACACCGCACCGGACTCCGCCGGCGATCGAGGCCCGGGTCTGCGACCTGCGCCGGTACCGCAAACTCGGGCCCGCCCGGATCGGTCCGATCCCGGGCCTGCCCGCCTCGACCGTCCACCGCATCCTCACCCGCCACCACCTGCACCGGCTCACATGGCTGGACCGGCCGACCGGCACCGTGATCCGCCGATACGAACGCGACCGGCCCGGCGAGCTGATCCACGTCGACGTGAAGAAACTCGGCCGGATCCCCGACGGCGGCGGCCACAAGACCAACGGCCGCGAGGCCGGCCGGCCGATCCGCGGCATGGCCTGGTCCGCTGGTGGCGAGAGGCCCACGAGGTCAAGGAGCGTGCGAAGACGACGGCGCGGTGGTTCGCCCCGTTGTCGGTGACCACGCGAACAACCCGGTGGATCCCGTGGGCGGCGAAGAATGCGCGGGCGCGGCTGCGGAACCCCCGCGGTGGTGGCGGCCTTCGCGTCGGGAAGGTGTTCGGTGTAGGCCAGGCGGGAGAACCCGCCGACGGCGGAGGCAGGCAGACGTACCCGCCCTTGGTCCCGGCGGTCCTCACGCGTGGGGCTGATTTTGCCTGCTCGGAGCCGCGTCCGTGGGCCCGCCACCCGCCGCCGTCGGGGATGCGGCCCACCTTCTCGACGTCCAGGTGGACCATGTGGCCCGGGTAGCGGGCCACGATCTGTTTCGGCGGGCGCCGGTCGGCCGAGCCGTCGGGGTCCAGGAACCGGCGGTGGTTGAGGCCCAGGCGCACCGGCCACCGGCCCACAGTACGTTCACTGATGCGTACGCCCTGGTCCATGAGTTCGAGTGCGATCCTGCGGGCAGACCACCTGTTGTCCCGCCGCAGCCGCTCAATCCGTTCGACGACGTCGGGCGGGGTCTGGGTCGGTGAGGAGTGCGGAACACTCGGGCGGTCCCAGAGCAAAGGAAGCGTTCGCATGCGTCACTGGAGCACCTCGGCGCTTCGGCCAGCCGCGATCACTGTGCGAAGAGGCAATGCGATGAGCAGTGCAACAGCGACCAGGAACCCGCTCGACCACAGCGGCCCGATATTTCCGACTGCGGTGCTGAGGGTGGTCGCGGCGATGAGGGGGCCGACTGCGGCGCCGACGTTGAGTGCCGCCGTCGCGTACGAGCCGGCCATGGTCGGGGCTCCTGCGGCCTCGTAGATGACCCGTGTGATCAGGGTGCTGCCCAGTGCGAACGACAGGGCGCCCTGCACGAACACGAGGGCGAACAGGGCGACCGGCTTGTCGGCCAGCGCTGCCAGGGTCGGCCAGCCGATGAGCAGCAGCGGGCCTCCGACTGCGATGACCAGACCGGGACGCTGGTCGGACAGCCGGCCGGCGATGGTGACCCCGGCGAGGGAACCGGCACCGAAAAGCACCAGAACGACAGAGATCCACAACTCTCCCAGCCCGGCGGCGTCGGTCACGACGGGGGCGAGGAAGGTGAAGCTTCCGAACGTGGCTGCGTTCACCAGCGCGCCGAGCAGCATCACCAGAATCAACGGCGGCCTTGTGAGCTGGGCGAGCTCCGCTTGCAAGGCTGTCCCGCCAGTCGGCTCTTGCTTCACGCGTCCCGCCGGGATTGCCTTGAGGATGCCGAGAGCCGCAGGCAGGCAGAGCGCGGCAACGGCCCAGAATGCGGCCCGCCAGCCGAGCACCGTGCCGAGGACCGACCCGCCAGGGACACCGGCGATCGTGGCCACCGTCGTGCCTGACAGCAGCACGGCCAGCGCACGTCCCTTCTTGTCGGGTGGGACCAGCGTGGCGGCGGCCGTGAGAGCGACGGCGAGAAACCCTGCGTTCGCGAGTGCGGCGACGACCCGGGTGGCGAACAGGACCGGGAAGCTGGTGGTGAGGGCACCCACGGCGTGAGCCGCCGCGAAAGTGAGGATGAACCCGAGAAGGCTGGAGCGCCTGGGCCAGTTGCGGGCAAGCGCGGCCACAAGAGGGGCACCGATGACCATGCCGACCGCGAAGGCCGAGGTGAGCGTGCCTGCTGTCCCGACTGCGACATCGAGATCTGAGGCGATGTCCGGCAGGAGGCCGGCGAGCATGAACTCCGAGGTGCCCATGGCGAAGACCGCCAGGGCAAGCAGATACAGCGGGAGAGGCATCGAGTGGCTCCGAGGTGAGGAGAAGCACGAGAAAGTCATCTCGTCACCGCGGCCAGCCCTCAGTGCACCCTCGCCCACCCGCAGGATGCGGTGCGACGACAGGGCTACAAGCTCAGCGGTTCAGGGGGCTGACGGCGTGACCGAAAGCCCCCACCTTGTCTGACTCAGGACTCGACATGGCCCGCACGGTACCCGAATGATGCTCGTCAAGGCACCTCGCTTTCACCGGCATGGGACCGTGCAACCAACATCATGTCCCGCAACGCCTCGAACCCGGCGTCCCGCATGAGGCCGTGAAGTTCCCCTGGGCACCGGGTCGTCAAGGATCCGCCTGCGTCTCCCCTCGCCGGCACGCTAGCGGACGCCTCTGACAAGCCGGCCCACGCCGTTCGGGCACCGGCACGGCACGCTGCGGCCGGACCGCGAGGCCGCCCCCGCGGACGATCGAGCCGCCGCCGTTCTCGAGCATCACGATCGAGGCCAGCAGGAACCCTCGGAGAATGTTGTGCAGTATGAAGTTATTGGTGTTGCAGTAGTCGTCGTACAGCTTCTGGGTGAACCGCTGGAACACCTCCAGGTCCACGTCGCTTCCACCGAGGCGCTCGCTGTAGACCAGGCCGGTGGGCAGGCCCAGGAGGTCTCCGGTCTGCTCGGCGAAGGCGGCGTACGTCCTGCCCACCCCGATCCCCGGATCCCAGATGAGCGTGCGGCTGCCGGCCACTTGGAAGGGGTAACTCATCGGTCCCACCTCGTCAGGATGTCTTCGGTTGCGGTCGTCACGAGACCGCCGCCGTCGGGGATGCGTGCGGTGGTCGTCGCCTGATCACCCCTGACGTGGCTGCTTCAGGGCCGAAGGGGCTGCGGCGCGGGCGGAGCGCTGGTGTCCGGGCCGCCCCGTCACACCGCGCGGGGGATGATGGGGGTGGCACGCCAACACACGAGGTCAGGAGCCTTCATGGCGAAGCGGGTGCACCAGCCCCGTGAGGACGCGGAGTTCGATTTCATCCTCACGATGAGCACCGTCCCGGTGCTGGCGTACTTCACCGGGACCTGGCCGAAGGCGATCGAGCCCTGCAGGACGATGGACCTCGTCGTCGGCGGCATCGCCGACGAGTACGCGGGCCGCCTGACGGTCGTCCGCACCGACATCACGCGCTGTCCGGCCGCGACCAAGCGGTACGAGGTCACGGGAGCCCCGTCCTGTGTCCTGCTGAAGCAGGGCGAGGCGGTGGCGCACGGCACGGGGATCATGACCACCGCCGAGGTCAGGGAGTTCCTCGGCGGCCGCCTCTGAGCGGCCGCGGCGGCGCCACGGAGTGCGCCCCGGTGTCCGGAGCGAACAAGGCCGCGCCCAGGAGCCGCGCCCCCTGGTACAGGGCGCGTCGGGCGGGCGAGCGGCCACCTGAACCAGCTCGACCTGGTCGCAGGTTCTGGGAGACTGCGAGCCTTGCCGACCGCCTAGGAGATCGCCATGACCGACACCGCCGAAATCCCCGAGCAGGCAGCCCTCCTCGTCAAGGAGCTGGGCCACTGCGTTCGCCTGATCGATCTGGAATGTGAGGACCTTGAGAAGGGGTCCGACGAGGCTGAGGGCGTCGCCGACCAGCTGGAGCGCTACGCCCGCGTGCTGGATATCTTGGTGAAAGGCCTGCGGGGCGAGTGACAGTCGCTTCCGGTGGGGCCTGCAACACCGCGGGCCTGCCGGCAACACCCCACGGAGGCGCGCCGATGACCGGCAGGACGCCCGCCCAGCACGCCGACACCGCCAGCGACGCCATCCGCGCCCACCCGGTCATAGCGCTGTTGGATGTGCCCCCAGCCCTCCGCCAGGGCGGGGCGACGGGAGTTGTCGTCGGCGGCCTTCCCGCGGCGGGTGGACAGGTGCGCGGGCGGCTGCCGGGTCCGGGCACGTCCTCGGGTCACAGCTTGTAGACACCGCGCCAGGTCCACCCCGCCGCGAGAACCGTGTTCCGCAGGGGGTCCTTCAGGTCGCGTGAGTCGAAGCTGTACGTCTCGACCCTGTGCCGGCGCCCGTCGGGGCCCTTCTCCACGGTCCGTTCCTTGTGCACGCCTCGGATCGGCCCGCGGCCGTGCGCACGCGCCACGGTCCGGCCGGGTGGGGGGCCCGCTCGCGTGACCTCCCACTGTTCGTCCATGGCCCGCACTTCACGGTCGGACGGGCACAGGCGCATCCACACCTTCAGGGTCCGTTCCACCTGCCGGCGGGTCACGCCGGAGCCCGAGGCCGGCTCCAGGAACCGCCACTGCGCCAGCAGGTCCGCTCCGCCGGTGCCCGCCTCCCGCACACCGAAGGGCACGCCCGTGCCGTTCAGTGCGAGGAGCGCGGCTCGTAGTTCCTGGGTGGGAAGCGCCCTGCTGCTTCCGTCGGTGTGACGGGTCCCCATCCACTTGTCCCACAGGCGGCCCACGGCTATCCGGCCTTTCCGGCATCCGGGCGCACGCTTCGCGGGAACTCCTGGAAGTCGCCCCCAACGCCGTTGTACCGGGTGGCCGTCGCCGTCAGCGCGAGAAGGATCACCGCACGCCTGCTCGGTTCCTCGACATCGGTGGGGGACGGAGACACCTGTGTCTGGACGAGGTCGCGGTGTACATCGCCGGCGGTGGCCGTGAAATCGACCCGCTGGGTCAGGCCGGGGGTATCGCTGCCGCCGAATTCGCGACGGTCCCTGACCGCCGCCGAGTCCGCGGCAGCGCCCAGGCGTTCCACGGACTCGAGCCGCGGCAGCGGCATCAGAAGCAGCGTGCCGACGACCAGCCCCGCGGCGTGGAGCAGCGAGTTTCCGTTCATGATCCCTCTTCGGTGTGATGATCAGACTAAGGGATGGTCTGTGGCCGCGGCCCAGGCCGGCCGGGGCGGCGGCCGGCCCGTACCGGTCCTGTTCGCCCAGCCGCGTGTGCCCGGGAGCCGGAGGGGGAGGCGGGCAACTCGCAGGGCTCGGGGTGGGTCTTCGTGTGCGGAAGCGGGCGACGTGCCTGGTGTGGAGGATGGATGTATTTCGACGAGAACGAGCCTCAGGGCGTGCGGGATCGCAGACTCGCCGCCGAGCGGGCCGAACGGGCCCACAGGCGCAGGTCGGCATCTGTCGATCTCAGGGCCGCTCATGCCGGTCTGGTCATCGTGGCGGTGGCCGTGGCGGCACTGGTCTGGTTCGGCGAGTGCGTCGCGCTGGGTGTCGTCTCGGGTGTCTTCCTGCTCTGGTTCTGCCTCGCCCTCACCTGGGTCCACGTTGACGGCGACCGGGGCCTGCACGCGTTCCAGCGCGCCTACAGCGCGGTGTTCGGCTGGGCCGGCTCTCTCTGAGCGCGGGTGTCCGTCCCCGGGGGTGTGGGGCCCTGGCCGGACAGACGGAGGCGTGGGGTGCCATGTGGCCGGTGGCCGGGATGCGTGGGGTCGCTGCGGGTCACTCTGTCAGGGGGAGGCACTCGGCGAGCAGGGCGACGATGTCGTGCCATGCCCGGCGGGCGTGGCGGGGGTGGTAGCCGACGCCGGGGAGCACGGTGTGGTCGACCGGCGGGTGGTGGAAGGCGTGCAGGGCTCCGCCGTAGACCATGAGGCGCCAGTCGACGCCTGCGTCCCGCATCTCGGCGGCGAAGGCGTCTCGCTGTGCGGCGGGCATGATCGGGTCCTCCGATCCGACGGCGGCCCACACGGGGCAGCCGATGCGGGCCGCCTCGCCCGGGCGGCCCGTGGTGAGGGCGTTGACGGTTCCGATGGCCCGCAGGTCCGCGCCGTCGCGGCCGAGTTCGAGGGCGATCGCGCCTCCGGTGCCGTAGCCGATGGCGGCGATGCGGTGGGGGTCGGTCCGCGGTTCGGCGCGCAGCACGTCGAGTGCCGCGTGCCCGATGGCCCGCATCCGGTCGGGGTCGGCGAGCAGGGGTGTGACGCGTGCCAGCATCTGCTGGGGGTCGGTGAACCAGCGGCCGCCGTGGATGTCGAAGGCCATGGCCACGTATCCGAGTTCGGCCAGGGCGTCGGCCCGGCTGCGCTGGAAGTCGTTCAGGCCCGGCCCTTCGGGTCCGATCAGGACCGCGGGCCGGCGCTCGGTGCCTGCGGGCAGGGCGAGGTGACTGATCATCGTGAGGCCGTCGGCCGGATAGGAGACCGTGCGTGTGGTGATCGTCGTCATGGAAGGGGACCGTAGTGGTGGGCGGCTCCCGGCCGGGCTGGTCTTCACCGTCGGCGAAAACGGCCCGGAGTGCGGTGGCTTCCCGCACGGCTGGGTGCTCGCAGCGCCAGGACGCCCCGACGGCCGCCAGGGCGGCGGCCCGAGCGGGCCTTGCATGAGGTCTCATCCGTGAGGGCGGCTCGGGTACGCCTCGGTGCCGGCCCGTCCGGTGCGGGTACGGGGCGAGGGAGCCGGGTCGTGCCGGGGGCAGGACCGCCTTGGCTCGTGGCGTCGCGGCTGCCCGCCCGAAGTGTTGTCGGTATTCGGCTTTTCCTCTGCCGGCCGGTGTGCCCGGGGACCGCTGGGGTGACACCCGTGGCCGTGGTCCTCGCAGGCGGCCTGTGCGGCCGTAGGCTGGCGGGGTGCACAGTGTGGAGCTGCTGCCGGACGTGGTGAGCGAGCGTGCCGTGCGGGAGGTGTGGCGGTATCTGGCGGAGCGGGGGCTGCCCAGTCAGGCGGGCCACCGGCATGCGACGAACCGGCCCCATCTGACCCTCGCCACGGCCGGGCGGCTGCCGCCGCAGGCGCGCGCCCGGCTGCTGCGCGCACTGGCGGAGGCCCTGCCCGTGCCGTTGTGTCTCGACGGGCTGGTGCGGTTCTCCGGCCGTGTGCGGGTCCTGGCCTGGGCCGTCCGGCCCGACGAGGCCCTGCTGCGTCTGCAGGAGAGGGTGTGGGGGATCCTGCGCGACGCGCCGGACAGCGTCGGGCCCAACCCGCTGCTCGACCCGGCGCGCTGGGTTCCCCACGTCACGCTCGGCCGGGGGCGCGACGCCTTGTGGAGCGTGTCGGCCCATGAGGTGTTCTCCCCCGTCGCCGGCATGCCGCCCGGTGTCGTGAGCGGGCAGTGGACGGCCGCCCGGCACTACGACTCCCTCACCCGCACCGTGGAGCAGCTGAGCCCCTGACGTGCGCCGCCCGCGCCCGCAGGTCCCCGCCTCCCGCCGCCGGCGGCGCCAACGGGTGGGCCGGCGCGGCCGGTCGGTCCGCGGCCGCCACCGCGCCCAGGGGTGCCCGGGTGGTCCGTGAGGAGGCGGGCGGGGGGCTTATCCGGCGGGGCGGGAGTGCACGCTGACGGCGTAGCCGCCGCCCGGCTGGTAGGGGTCGCCGCTCCAGGTGGCGTAGCGGCTGTGCAAGGTCAGTCCGGCCTGGGTGCACCAGTGGTCGAACTCCTCCAGGGTCACGGTCGGTTCGGGCAGGGGCAGGTGGGCCGCGTCCAGTCCCATGCCGGTGACCAGCAGTCCGCCGGGGCGCAGTGCGGTGGCCAGCTGCCGCAGGACGGTCTGTTCGGTGCCGGGGGCCAGCAGGGGGATGACGTTTCCGGCGGCGAGTGCCAGGTCGAAGTCCGGGCTCAGGCCGAGGGTGTCCAGGCGTGCGAGGTCGCCGAGGATCCATTCCTGGTCGGGGGCCTGGCGGCGGGCGACGGCGAGCATGGAGGAGTCGACGTCCACGCCGGTGCAGTGGTGGCCCAGTTCGGCGAGCCGGATCGCGATCCGGCCGGTGCCGCAGCCGGCGTCGAGGATCCGGGCGGCGGGCTTCAGCAGTGCGGCGCAGAAGGAGGCTTCGCCGTGGATGTCGTGGCCCGATGCGGCGAGCCGTGCGAAGCGCCGGGCGTATTCCTCTCCGGCTTGGCCGCCGGTCAGTTCCGCCCAACGGTCGCGTTGCTCGCTCATGTTCCGCGTGCCTTCCGGTCGGCCTCGCCCGGCGGGGGCGAGGAGGGTGCCTTCACGGGTTCCATGGTCGCAGGTGGCCGCTGGTGGCGGACTCGCGCGCCGCGCCGGCCGGGAAGGTGTGCGGGAGGGCCGCGAAGGGTGCGCGGGACGTGCGCAGCGGCCGGACGGGATTCCCGCGTACGGACGCCGCGCGCGGCGTGTGAGGTACGGACGCCTGCGCCGGGCACGTACGACGCCTGCGCGCACCGGGCGCGGGGCGGGGACGGCGTCGAAACGGCGCGGCGACTCGTGGCTGCCGGTCTCGGCACCGGACCCGGTGATCACCCTGGGAAGTTGTCCGCTCACGACCCGTCCGTGGGGTGGGACGTGGCGGATCCCACGGCTGGGACGTCCGTATCTGTCGGACCCCCCGCCTACCCTGGACGTATGCCCCAGAGACCCACACACAGAGAGCGCCCGGGACCGACTGCCCTCAACAACGCCATTCGCGGCCTGTGGGCCCGTGCGCACGAGGAGCAGCGGTCGCTCACCTCCGATGAGCAGCGGATCTACCAGGCCCTCGTCACGGCCTGGACGAAGGCGATGGACAGCGAGCAGGGGCTCGCGGCTTGAGGTCCGGGGCGGTGGGATTTTTCACAGGATCCCCTCGCCTCGCCGCTCTGCAGATTCCGTCAGGAGCCTGTGGGCCGGCTCAGGCCCCGGAAGGCGTCGGTGAGGGTGATCTGGGGTTCGGCGTGGCGGCGGATGAAGGTGAAGATGAGCCAGCCGCGGCCGCCGGCGAGGTCCGCGATGTGCGCTCCGCCCGGGCTGGTGGAGGCCAGGGGCGGACGGTGATCCAGTGCGGCAGGGACGCGTCGGCGTCGATGCCCCGGTAGTACGGGTCCGTGGCGGTGACCAGTTCCGCTCGTGCGGCCGTCACCAGCTGCTTGCCGTCCGCGGGCATGTGCGCGAGTTCGTGCAGCGCCTGCGTCGTCCCAGGCCATCTGCCAGGGTGGCCGTGGGAGCTCATCGCTCACGTCCGTCGGTGGCAGCGGGCAGAACGTTCGAAGACGCATCACCGCATGGCCCACTCCCCTGTCAGGGGCCGGGGGCTGTGCCCGTGCCGCCCCTGCGGTGGCAGGAGAACGAGAGCGCAGAGCCTCGGCGTCCCCCAGGCGCCTGCCGGTTGAGGCCGGGCTGCCGGCCGAGGGGACAACGGTCGCGATGTCAGTGGGCGGTGGCAGGATTCCCGGGTCCCAGCCCTGTCCGAGCGACAAAGGATCTGCCATGTCCGCAGCTGCACCGATGACCTTGAACTTCGTCGAGCGGGGAGCCGGTACGCCCGTGCTGGCGCTGCACGGATGGACGCCCGACCACCGGCTGATGCTCGGCTGCCTGGAACCGGTCTTCGCCCCGCTGGACGGGTACCGCCGGCTGTATCCGGATCTGCCGGGCATGGGCCGGTCGCCCGCCTCGCCGTCCATGGCGGGCTCCGACGACGTCCTGCAGGCGGTGGAGGACTTCGTGCAGAGCGCCATCGGCACCGAGCCGTTCCTGCTTGTCGGGGAGTCCTACGGCGGCTATCTGGCCCGCGCGCTGGCCAGGTCCCGGGCCGAGCAGGTCCTCGGGCTGGCTCTGATATGCCCGATCGGCGTCGCGGTCGAGCGTGCTGAGCGCACCGTGCCCGCTCGCCAAGTCCTGCGAGCCGATGCCGACTTGCTCACATCGCTGGACCGCCGGCTCGCCGCTGAGTTCGAGGGCGTCGCGGTGGTACAGAGTCCCGAGACGGTGCGGCGTTTCAGGGAGGAAATCCTTCCCGGCCTTGACGTGGCGGACACCGTGGCGATGGCCCGTATCCAAAAGCGCTGGCGGCTTTCTGTGGATCCTGAGGGCGGCGAGCCCTTCCAGCGGCCGACGCTGATCCTGACCGGCAGGCAGGACGACAGTGTCGGCTACCTCGACCAGTTCGCGCTGCTGCCGCACTACCCGCGGGCGAGCTTCGCGGTTCTCGACGTAGCCGGACACAATCTGCAGATCGAACAGGCCGGCCTGTTCGATGCGCTGATGCTGGACTGGCTCGACCGGGTTGCTGCCGAAGCGTGAGCTGCGAACGCTCCGAGCAGGTGGGGAGGGGGTCAAGCGCCTCGCGTTAGAGCCTGGCGGTTGTCCGGCGCCCGGGCGGCGCATCGCCCCTCCTGCGCTTTCAGGGTCAGCGCGCTGTGCGACGGGGCGGATCGTGTGCCTGCCGGGCCCCGGCCCTGACCGGGTGCCGACTTCTCTGCGACCGTGCATGGAGCGCTGAGACCGGCCGGGCCGCGTTCGGTGAGCCGGAGGATGGAGGAGGCCCGGGCCGTCTGGCACCGGCGGGCCCGGTGCGCGGTGCGGGCCTCCCTGTCGGGGCGCCGATGGCGCGGTGCGGGGTGCCGGTTGCGCGCTCTGCTCACAGGCTGCGGGCGGTGATGTCGCCGTGGGCGGTGGTGGCGTGGATGGTCAGGTCGGGGGTGGGGCCGTCGGTGTTGCGCAGGGTGTTGTGGATCCGGCCGTAGGCGGTGCCGGCGTCCAGGCAGGCGGAGACTCCGTGGGCGGCGCCGATGGTGATGTCGCCCTTCTCGGTGCGGGC
>NZ_JBFASK010000046.1:0-24000 GCF_040677675.1 Streptomyces sp. NPDC053755
CAGCTTGAGCGCGATGTCCAGCAGCTCGTCGGACTTGCCGAGGGCCGAGAGGACGTCGTGCGCCGCCGCCTTGATGATCTTGGCGCGCGGGTCGAAGGACTTGTACACCCGGTGGCCGAAGCCCATCAGGCGGACGCCGTCCTCCTTGTTCTTCACCTTGTTGATGAAGGAGTCGACATCGCCGCCGTTGGCCTGGATGCCCTCGAGCATCTCCAGGACCGACTGGTTGGCGCCACCGTGCAGGGGACCCCACAGGGCCGAGATGCCGGCGGAGATCGAGGCGAACATGTTCGCCTGCGAGGAGCCGACCAGGCGCACGGTGGAGGTCGAGCAGTTCTGCTCGTGGTCCGCGTGCAGGATCAGCAGCTTGTCGAGCGCGGAGACCACGACCGGGTCCAGCTCGTACTCCTGGGCGGGGACCGAGAAGGTCATGCGCAGGAAGTTCTCGACGTACCCGAGGTCGTTGCGCGGGTAGACGAAGGGGTGGCCGATCGACTTCTTGTACGCGTACGCCGCGATCGTCGGCAGCTTGGCGAGGAGCCGGATCGTGGAGAGGTGGCGCTGCTTCTCGTCGAACGGGTTGTGGCTGTCCTGGTAGAACGTGGACAGCGCCGAGACCACCGAGGACAGCATCGCCATCGGGTGCGCGTCACGCGGGAAACCGTCGAAGAAGCGCTTGACGTCCTCGTGCAGCAGCGTGTGCTGGGTGACCTCGTTCTTGAAGGTCGCGAGCTCGTCGACCTTGGGAAGCTCACCGTTGATCAGCAGGTACGCCACCTCGAGGAAGGTGGAGCGCTCGGCCAGCTGCTCGATGGGGTAACCGCGGTAGCGCAGGATCCCCTGCTCGCCGTCGAGGTAGGTGATCGCGGATTTATAGGCGGCGGTGTTGCCGTATCCGCTGTCCAGGGTCACCAGACCGGTCTGGGCTCGAAGCTTCCCGATGTCGAAGCCCTTGTCGCCGACGGTGCTCTCGACCACCGGGTAGGTGTATTCACCGTCCGCGTACCGCAGTACTACAGAGTTGTCGCTCACGTCATCCCTCACCGACGTAGTGCCTCTTCTTCGAGGTGCCCTGACTGTCTCTACCATCCCCCATTTGGCTCAGGAGAGTGCACTCGGGGTCGACCATTGGGCCGTTCGGCGGCACTCAGTGCCGCCCAACCTGCTCATCTTGCCCCCTTCGCCCCGCTTGGGGAAGTCGGGGGTGGTCTTTCACACGACCGGAGGTCCGGCGCTGGGCCCGTCGGCGTCACCTGCGCGGGGCGGGCGACCCGGCGAGCCGATGGGCGAGACCGGTGAAGCGCCTGCCTGCGGAAACGGTGCGCACCGCCTGGCCGATCGCCTTGCGCGAGCCCACCAGGACCACCAGTCTCCTGGCCCTCGTGACGGCCGTGTAGAGCAGATTCCGCTGGAGCATCATCCAGGCGCTGGTGGTGACAGGGATCACCACCGCCGGATACTCGCTGCCCTGCGAACGGTGGATCGTGACGGCGTACGCGTGGGCCAGCTCGTCCAGCTCGTCGAAGTCGTACGGCACCTCCTCGTCCTCGTCCGTGCGCACCGTCAGGCGCTGCTCCACGGTGTCGAGCGAGGTCACGACGCCGACCGTGCCGTTGAACACGCCGTTGGCGCCCTTCTCATAGTTGTTGCGGATCTGGGTGACCTTGTCCCCGACCCGGAAGACGCGGCCGCCGAAGCGCTTCTCGGGCAGGTCCGGGCGGGCCGGGGTGACGGCCTGCTGCAGCAGGCCGTTGAGGGTGCCGGCCCCGGCGGGACCGCGGTGCATGGGGGCGAGGACCTGCACGTCACGACGGGGATCGAGACCGAACTTCGCGGGAATCCGGCGCGCCGCGACCTCGACGGCGACCCGCGCCGCGTCCTCCGTCTCGTCCTCGACGAAGAGGAAGAAGTCCGGCAGGCCGTTCGTCACGGGTGGAAGCCCGGCGTTGATCCGGTGGGCGTTGGTCACCACCCCCGACTGCTGGGCCTGCCGGAAGATCCGGGTCAGCCGGACCGCCGGCACCGGGCTGTGCGGAGCCAGCAGATCGCCCAGGACCTCCCCCGCGCCGACCGACGGAAGCTGGTCCACGTCCCCCACCAGCAGCAGGTGCGCACCGGGTGCCACGGCCTTCACCAGCTTGTTGGCCAGCAGCAGATCGAGCATGGACGCCTCGTCCACCACGACCAGATCGGCGTCCAGGGGACGGTCGCGGTCGAACGCCGCGTCGCCGCCCGGCTTGAGCTCCAGGAGCCGGTGGACGGTCGAGGCCTCGGCGCCGGTCAGTTCGGCCAGCCGTTTCGCGGCCCGGCCGGTGGGCGCCGCGAGGACCACCTTGGCCCGCTTGGCGCGGGCCAGCTCCACGATCGACCGGACGGTGAACGACTTCCCGCACCCCGGCCCGCCGGTCAGCACCGCCACCTTGCGGGTCAGCGCGAGCCGCACGGCCTCCTCCTGCTCGGGCGCCAGGGACGCCCCCGTGCGGTCGGCCAGCCACGCCAGGGCCTTGTCCCAGGCCACGTCCCGGAAGGCCGGCATCCGGTCCTCGTCCGTACGCAGGAGGCGGGCGATCTGGGCGGACAGCGAGATCTCGGCGCGGTGGAACGGCACCAGGTACACGGCGGTGACCGGCTGCCCGTCCGGGCCCGGCACCGGCTCCCGCACGACCCCCTCGGGGTCCGCCGCGAGCGCGGCGAGGCACTCGATGACCAGACCGGTGTCGACCTGGAGCAGCTTCACCGCGTCGGAGATCAACTGCTCCTCGGGCAGGAAGCAGTGCCCCTGGTCCGTGGACTGCGACAGCGCGTACTGCAGACCCGCCTTGACCCGGTCCGGGCTGTCGTGCGGGATGCCGACGGCCTGGGCGATCCTGTCGGCGGTCAGGAAGCCGATGCCCCAGACGTCGGCGGCGAGCCGGTAGGGCTGGTCGCGCACGACGGAGATCGAGGCGTCCCCGTACTTCTTGTAGATCCGCACGGCGATGGACGTGGAGACGCCCACACCCTGGAGGAACACCATCACCTCCTTGATCGCCTTCTGCTCCTCCCAGGCCGTCCCGATCAGCCGCGTCCGCTTGGGACCGAGGCCGGGCACCTCGATGAGCCTCTTCGGCTCCCGCTCGATGACGTCGAGGGTGTCGGTGCCGAAGTGCTCGACGATCCGCTCGGCGATCCTCGGACCGATGCCCTTGATGAGGCCGGAGCCGAGATAGCGGCGTATGCCCTGGATGGTGGCGGGGAGGACGGTCGTGTAGTTCTCGACCGTGAACTGCCTGCCGTACTGCGGGTGCGAGCCCCAACGCCCCTCCATCCGCAGCGACTCGCCCGGCTGGGCCCCGAGCAGCGCCCCGACGACCGTGAGGAGATCCCCGCCACCGCGACCGGTGTCGACGCGGGCGACGGTGTACCCGCTCTCCTCGTTGGCGTACGTGATCCGCTCGAGGACCCCTTCGACCACCGCCTGACTCTGGCCCTGACCCTGGTTGGACATGCACCGAAGGTAGCGAAGGGGTCGGACACCGGGGCGGGGGCGGGGAGACCCGAAGCCGCGGCGGGCGGGCCGGGGCACCCGCACATGTGCCCCGGTCCGGTCCTCGCCCCGCCTCGGGCCTCCACCGGGTCAGACCGCCAGGAACCTCCTCGCCGTCTCCTCCAGGACCTCCACTCCGTCCCGCGCCCACAGCGCGTCGTTGAACAGCTCCACCTCCACCGGGCCGGTGTAGCCGGCCTCGTCCACCAGGTCCCACCAGGCCCTCAGGTCGATGGAGCCGTCGCCCAGCTGGCCCCGGCCGTTGAGGACGCCCTCCGGGAGGGGGGTCGTCCAGTCGGCGAGCTGGAAGGTGTGGATGCGGCCCGCCGCGCCCGCGCGGGCCACGGCCGCCGGGGCGCGGTCGTCCCACCAGATGTGGTAGGTGTCGACGGTCACCCCGACCTGCTCCGCCGGGAAGCGCTCGGCGATCTCCAGGGCCTGGTCCAGGGTGGAGACCGCGCAGCGGTCCGACGCGAACATCGGGTGCAGGGGTTCGATGGCGAGGCGGACGCCCCGCTCCCCCGCGTAGGGGGCGAGTTCGGCGATCGCGTCGCCGATCCGGGCCCGGGCGGCGGCCAGGTCGCGGCTGCCCGGGGGCAGGCCGCCCGAGACCAGGACGAGGGTGTCCGTGCCGAGGGCCGCCGCCTCGTCGATCGCGGCGCGGTTGTCGTCCAGCGAGTCGGCGGTGGTGAAGAAACCGCCCCGGCACAGGGTGGTGACGGCGAGTCCGGCGTCCCGTACGAGCTTGGCCGTGGCCTCCAGACCGTACGCGTGCACGGGCTCGCGCCACAGCCCGACGCCCGGGACGCCGAGCCGTACGCACTGGTCGACCAGCTCGGGCAGGGACAGCTGCTTCACGGTCATCTGATTGACGCTGAAGCGGGCGAGAGGATTCACCGCGGGACTCCGTGGACCGTGAGCAGGGACCTCATGCGGGACTCCGCGCGTTCCGGGTCGGGGAACAGGCCGAGGCCGTCCGCCAGTTCGTAGGCACGGGCGAGGTGGGGGAGGGAGCGGGCCGACTGCAGGCCGCCGACCATCGTGAAGTGGTCCTGGTGGCCCGCGAGCCAGGCGAGCAGGACCACACCCGTCTTGTAGAAGCGGGTCGGGGTCTGGAAGAGGTGCCGTGAGAGTTCGACCGTCGGGTCGAGGATCTCGCGGAACCCCTTGACGTCCCCGGTGTCCAGGACCCGTACGGCCCGGGCCGCCATCGGGCCCAGCGGGTCGAAGATGCCGAGCAGGGCGTGGCTGAACCCCTCCTCGTCCCCGGCGATCAGCTCCGGGTAGTGGAAGTCGTCGCCCGTGTAGCAGCGGACGCCCTCCGGGAGGCGGCGGCGCAGGTCGATCTCGCGCTGGGCGTCGAGGAGGGAGACCTTGATGCCGTCGACCTTGTCCGGGTGGGCCGCGATGACCTCCAGGAAGGTCTCGGTCGCGAGGTCGAGGTCGGCCGAGCCCCAGTAGCCGTCGAGCGCCGGGTCGAACATCGGGCCGAGCCAGTGCAGGATCACCGGCTCGGACGCCTGGCGCAGGAGGTGCGCGTACGTCTCCAGGTAGTCGTCCGGCGACGCGGCGGCGGCGGCGAGGGCCCGCGAGGCCATCAGGATGGCCCGCGAGCCGGTCTCCTCGACGAGGGCGAGCTGCTCCTCGTACGCCGCGCGGACCGTGGCGAGGCCGGCCGCCGGGCCGGTGAGCTGGTCGGTGCCGACGCCGCAGGCGATGCGCCCGCCGACGGCCCTGGCCTCGGCCGCCGAGCGGCGGATCAGCTCGGCGGCGCCGGACCAGTCCAGGCCCATCCCGCGCTGGGCGGTGTCCATCGCCTCCGCCACGCCCAGGCCGTGCGACCACAGGTGGCGGCGGAAGGCGAGGGTGGCGTCCCAGTCGACGGCGGCGGCCGAGTCGGGGCTGGTGTCGGCGTACGGATCCGCGACGACGTGCGCGGCGGAGAAGACGGTACGGGAGGTCAGGGCGCCGGCTCCGGCGGGTCCGGCTCCGGCCTCCGCTCCGGGAACGGCGGCCGTGTCCGGGGGCGCGGGTGCGGGTGCGGGGCGCGGGGTGTACTCCCGTACGCCTCCGTCGGGCTGGGGCAGGCGGATCACAGCGTGATCTCCGGGACGTCCAGGCGGCGGCCCTCGGCCGCCGAGCGCAGGCCCAGCTCCGCGAGCTGCACACCACGGGCACCCGCCAGAAGGTCCCAGTGGTACGGCTCCCCCAGCGCCACGTGCCGCAGGAACAGCTCCCACTGCGCCTTGAAGCCGTTGTCGAACTCGGCATTGTCCGGGACCTCCTGCCACTGGTCGCGGAAGGACTCGGTCACGGGGATGTCGGGGTTCCACACCGGCTTCGGGGTGGCCGAGCGGTGCTGGACGCGGCAGTTGCGCAGACCGGCGACGGCCGAGCCGTGCGTGCCGTCGACCTGGAACTCGACCAGTTCGTCGCGGTTGACGCGGACCGTCCAGGAGGAGTTGATCTGGGCGACCGCGCCGCCCTCCAGCTGGAAGATGCCGTAGGCCGCGTCGTCGGCGGTCGCCTCGTACGGCTTGCCGCGCTCGTCCCAGCGCCGCGGGACGTGGGTGGCGACGTGCGCGGTGACGCTCGTGACCCGGCCGAACAGCTCGTGCAGGACGTACTCCCAGTGCGGGAACATGTCGACGACGATGCCGCCGCCGTCCTGCGCGCGGTAGTTCCAGCTCGGGCGCTGGGCCTCCTGCCAGTCGCCCTCGAAGACCCAGTAGCCGAACTCGCCGCGCACGGAGAGGATCTCGCCGAAGAACCCGCCGTCGATGAGCCGCTTCAGCTTCAGCAGTCCGGGGAGGAAGATCTTGTCCTGGACGACCCCGTGCCGGACGCCCGCGTCCTGGGCGAGGCGGGCGAGCTCCAGCGCGCCATCGACGTCCGTCGCCGTGGGCTTCTCGGTGTAGACGTGCTTGCCCGCGGCGATCGCCTTCTTGATCGCCTCGACCCGGGCCGAGGTGACCTGGGCGTCGAAGTAGAGGTCGACGGAGTCGTCGGCGAGTACGGCGTCGAGGTCGGTGGACCACTCGGTGAGGCCGTGGCGCTCGGCGAGGGCGCGCAGGGCGTGCTCGCGGCGGCCGACGAGGACGGGCTCGGGCCAGAGGGTCTCGCCGTTGCCGAGGTCGATGCCGCCCTGCTCGCGCAGGGCGAGGATCGAGCGGACGAGGTGCTGGCGATAGCCCATACGGCCGGTGACGCCGTTCATGGCGATCCGGACTGTCCTGCGTGTCACGAAGATTCCCCTCCACACCAGAATGGAACAGCGCGATAGAAAGCGCTTTCTACCGGAGATGACGCTAGCCTGCCGACATCACGCCGGACAAGGGGTCGGCCCACGTCACCTCGGAGGTACGCGATGACCGTCACGCTCGCGGATGTTGCCGCGCGGGCCCAGGTGTCCCCCGCCACCGTCTCCCGCGTCCTGAACGGCAACTACCCGGTCGCCGCCTCCACCCGGGAGCGGGTGCTGCGGGCGGTGGACGAGCTGGACTACGTCCTGAACGGGCCGGCCAGCTCCCTCGCCGCCGCCACCTCCGACCTCGTCGGCATCCTCGTCAACGACATCGCCGACCCCTTCTTCGGGATCATGGCGGGCGCCGCGCAGAGCGCGATCGGGGAGGGCGCGTCGGGGCGGGGCGGCGGCGAGAAGCTGGCCGTCGTCTGCAACACGGGCGGCTCCCCGGAGCGCGAACTGACCTACCTCACGCTGCTGCAGCGGCAGCGGGCCGCGGCCGTCATCCTGACCGGCGGCTCCCTGGAGGTGCCCGAGCACATGGCGGCCGTGGCGGCGAAGCTGGCCAGGCTGGCGGACGCGGGGACCCGGGTCGTGCTGTGCGGGCGGCCCCCCGTGGCGGGGGACGCGAGCGTCGCGGCGCTGACCTTCGACAACCGCGCGGGGGCGCGACGGCTGGCCGAGCACCTGCTCGCGCTCGGCCACCGGCGGATCGGTTACGTCGCGGGGCCGGCGGACCGGACGACGACCCGGGACCGGCTGGAGGGGCACCGGGAGGCGATGGCCGCGGCGGAGGTGGCGGAGGGCCCCACGGTCCACGGTTCGTACGACCGGCGTTCCGGGTACGACGCCACCCTGGAGCTGCTGCGCCGGGATCCGACGCTGACGGCGGTCGTCGCGGCGAACGACACGGTGGCGCTGGGCGCGTGCGCGGCGCTGCGGGACCGGGGGTCGAGCATCCCGGGCGACGTGTCGGTGGCGGGCTTCGACGACCTGCCCTTCTCCCTCGACGCGGTGCCCGCGCTGACGACCGTACGGCTGCCTCTGCACGAGGCGGGCGCCCGGGCGGGGCGCCTGGCGATGGGCACGGAGGCGACCCCTCCCGGCGGCATCGCGAGAATCGCGGCGGAGCTGATGGTCCGCGACTCGACGGCCCCGCCGCGCACCTGACGGGCCGTCGGTCGTCGCTCCGGGTCCGGTGAGGCCGCCGCGCTCGGAAGCCGCGACTCCCCACCAGCGCGCCCCCTCCCGGTGCGGCTAGGTCGATGACGTCGCGAACGTCGCCGCGAGCCTGGCCAGGACCGCGTCCGGGCTACGTCGCGAACGTCGCGAACGTCGCCGGGAGCGCGTCCAGGACCGCGTCGGCCGTCTCGTCCACCGAGAGCGTGGCGGTGTCGATCCACGAGCCCTCGGCCGGCAGTTCGGCCCGCATCGCCTCGTCCAGGAAGGCCCAGTCCGTCGTCAGGCGCTTGTGGCGGGCGTTGTTGCGCTGCCAGGCGACCTCGGGGTCCGGAGCGAGGAAGACGACGTGCAGCGGGCCCGCCCCCACGGCGGCGCGGTAGAAGTCGAGGTGGGTGCGGCGCACGACGACGTCGTCGACGACCGGGACGAAGCCGGCCCTCCTGAAGCTGTCCGCCAGCAGACAGGCGTTGCGGGCGCGGAGGAGGATCTGGCGGTCCGCCTCGGGGTCGTGTGCGGGGGTGGGCCAGTGGCCGCCCTTCACGATGAGCGTCTGGAGCTCGTCGGCCTCGATGTGGGCGGATCGCGCGAAGCGCGCCGCCAGGGCGGCCGCGACCGTCGACTTGCCGCTGCCGGGGATGCCGCTCAGGAGGACGGTCCCCGGCGCGGGTTCGCGGTCGACCGGCACGAGATCGAGGGACATGCGGAGGGCCTTCGGGTCGATGGGGGCGTAGGGGGGAAGCGCGGAGAGGGAGGGAGCGAGCGGGTCCGGCGTCAGGGCGGCGGAACACTCCCTAGACGGGGGTGACGCAGGAGCCCGGCTTCGGGGAGTCGATCACGTACTCCGCGTGCAGCAGGTAGTCGCCGGGACCGCAGGACGCCTTGTCCACCACCCGGTACTCCGCCAGCGGAGAGCCGCAGCCCACCTTCTCCAACCGCTGTTCGGGCCACTCGGCTTCGTTGCGTACGCAGTCGCCCACCGACAGCGCGACGGGTTCGCCGCCGCCCGAGAGCAGGCCCACGACCACCAGCGTCGGGATCGCCAGGGCGAGCAGTGCGATCGGGGTGAGGATCAGCATCGCGGGGCCGCGGCGCAGGACGCGCCTGCCGGGGTCGAGGGGCTGCCGGACGGCGCCGTACGGCTCGGGCAGCCGGAGCAGGGCGGCTCGGGCGCCGAGGACGTTCGCCAGGACCACGAACGGCGTGACGAAGAGGGAGAAGAGGCCCCACCAACCGGTGATCAGGGTGTCGGAGGTCATCTGCCGGTAGCGGGCGAGCCCGCACGTGCGGCAGTAGACGCCGCGCCGCGTGACCGTGCGCATGATGACGACCATGCCCTGGTGGGCGCGGACGGTCACGGCGGCCGTCGGCTGCGCCCCGCAGACCTCGCAGCCGGCCGCCGGCCCGGTCGGCCCCGACTGGCCGGGGAATCCGTACGGCTGCGGCGGCCCCTGCACCGGCCCGTACGCGCCCGGCTGCGGCGGCCCCTGCACCGGCCCGTACGCGCCCGGTTGGGGCTGCGGCTGCCCGTACGCGCCCGGCTGCGGCTGTCCCTGCGGCGGATGAGGCGACGGATACGCCGGCGGAGGCGGGGCCTGCTGGGGGAACCGCGACGCGGGCTGGTGCGGTTGCCGCGGCGGGTGCTGTTGCGGATACGGAGACGTCATGGCGCCGGTTCCCCCTTGCTCGTCGGAACCAGCACCCTAGCGGCCGTCTCGCCATGCTCACGTCCGGGCCGCCGCCCGTACGACGTCAGCGCCACTCCCCCGACCAGCAGCGCCGCCGCGCACCAGCGCAGCGGGCTGACGGTCTCGCCCAGGACCAGGGCCGCCGACGACATGCCGAAGACCGGCACGAGGAGCGAGAAGGGGGCGACCGACGAGGCGGGGTAGCGGCGCAGGAGCAGGCCCCAGGCGCCGAAGCCGAAGACCGTGGTGACCCAGGCGACGTAGACGATGGCGCCGACGCCGGTCCAGTCCAGCGACGCGAGCGCGTCGAGGTCCCGCCGGGGCCCTTCGAATACGAGGGAGAGGGCGAGGAGCGGCAGGACGGGGACGGTGCTCACCCACACCATGAAATTGAGGGCGTCGGGCGGGGACGCCTTGCGGGTCAGGACGTTGGAGACGCCCCAGCACGCCGCCGCCGCGACACAGAGCGCGAAGCCGGCGAGCGGACCCGAGGCGCCCTCGTCGACCGCCGCGACCCCGATGCCCGCCAGCGCGACCGCCATGCCGACGAGCTTGGGCGGGCCCGGCCGTTCGCCGAGCGCGAGGAAGGCGAACAGGGCCGTGAAGACCGCCTGGACCTGGAGGACCAGGGAGGCGAGCCCGGCGGGCGCGCCGAGGTCCATCCCGGTGAAGAGCAGGCCGAACTTGGCGACGCCGAGCACGAGGCCGACGGCCACGATCCACTTCCAGGCCACGGTGGGGCGGCCGACGAGGAAGACCGCGGGCAGGGCGGCGGCGAGGAAGCGGAGGGCGGAGAAGAGCAGGGGCGGGAAGTGGTCGAGGCCGATCTCGATGACGACGAAGTTCACTCCCCAGACCGCGGCGACGAGCGCGGCGAGGGCGATGTGTGCGGGGCGCATGGAACCGAGCATCACCGCCCGCGACCGTGTAGCACCAGCACGGATTCCTGCATGATGGGATGAAGCATCGCTTCATCCTCGGCCGAGAAGGGGTTCCCGTGCTGGATCTCGGACGCCTGCGGGCCCTCCACGCCGTCGCCGTCCACGGGACGGTGGCGGCGGCCGCCGCCGCCCTCGGCTACACCCCCTCCGCCGTCTCCCAGCAGATCGCCAAACTGGAGCGGGAGACCCGCACCACGCTGCTCGAACGCCAGGGCCGCGGGGTCCGCCTCACCGACGAGGCGCACCGGCTCGCCTCGACGGCGGAGCGGTTGCTGTCGATCGTCGAGGAGGCGGAGGTACGGCTGGAGGAGCGGCGCGGGCTGCCGACCGGCCGGCTCGCGATCGGGTGCTTCGCGAGCGCGGCCCGCGGCCTCATGCCCCGGGTGCTCGCCGATCTGGCCCGTCGGCACCCGTCCCTGGACGCCCGGCTGACCGAGGTGGACCCGCACCTCTCCATCGAGCTGGTGGCGCGGGGCGTGCTCGACCTCGCCGTGGCGCACGACTGGGACATCGCTCCGATGCCGACCCCCGCGGGGGTGGAGCAGGCCGTGGTCGGCGACGACCTGTGCGACGTCCTCGTGCCGCGCGACCATCCGCTGGCGTCGCGGGCGTCGGTGCGGAGGGAGGAACTGGTGGAGGAGCGGTGGATCTCGCAGCCACCGGGGACGGTGTGCCACGACTGGCTGACGCGGACGCTGCGGGCCACGGGGTACGAGCCGCGCATCGTCCACCAGGCGGAGGAGAACCACACCCAGGTCGCCCTGGTCGCGGCCGGTCTCGGGATCGCGCTCGTACCGCGCCTGGGCCGCGGGGCGTTGCCGCCGGAGGTGGCCCCGGTGCGGCTCGACCCGGTGCCGACCCGGCGGCTGCGTGCGCTGTGGCGTGCGGGCGCGGCCCGCCGCCCGGCGATCACGGAGACCGTCCGCACCCTCCAGGAGCTGTGGCCCACGGTGTCGGCAGCCGGCGAGGCCGGCTGAGCGACCGACCGGCTGGAAACTCACGGCGCCCGGCGGAACCGCCCGGACCGCCACGCCCCCCGAACCCGGCGTCGCCGAGCCGGCCGACCGCCCCGCCACCACCCCGCGTCGCCGCCCCCGCGCGCCCCCGGCCGTCGGCTGACGCGCACTCAGCGGGGCCCGGCCACCACGCGGATCCTGTGCGGATGCTTGACCTGGCAGTTACTTTCGGGCTATCCGTGACTCCTTGGAAGTTTCCTTCAACTTGCACGGCCGGAAGGAGCATCAGTGCACCACCGCGCCACCTCCAGACGCACCCTCCTCACCGTCACCGCCGCCGCCGCGGCCGCCGCCGTCACCGGAGTGACCGGACCGCCCGCCCACGCCGGGACGGACGACCGCGACCGGGACCGGGACCACGACCGCGGCCTTCGACGGCTCATCTCCCGCATGTCGCTGGAGGAGAAGGTCGGCCAGCTCTTCGTCATGCGGGTGTACGGCCACTCCGCCACCGCCCCCGACCAGGCCGACATCGACGCCAACCTCCAGGAGATCGGCGTCCGCACCGCCGCCGAGCTGGTGGAGAAGTACCACGTCGGCGGCGTCATCTATTTCACGTGGGCCCACAACACCCGCGACCCGCACCAGATCGCCGAGCTGTCCAACGGCATCCAGAGGGCCGGGCTCGCCCAGCCCACGCCCCTGCCGCTGCTCATCTCCACCGACCAGGAGCACGGCATCGTCTGCCGGGTCGGCCGGCCCGCCACCCTGGTCCCGGGGGCGATGGCACTCGGCGCCGGAGGTTCCCGCTCCGACGCCCGCGAGGCCGCCCGGATCGCGGGCACCGAGCTGGCCGCCGTCGGGATCCGGCAGAACTACGCGCCGGTGGCGGACGTCAACGTCAACCCCGCCAACCCGGTCATCGGCGTGCGCTCCTTCGGATCGGACCCGCAGGCCGTCGCCGGGCTCGTCGCCGCCCAGGTCAAGGGCTACCAGGGGGCAGGGGTGGCGGCCACCTCGAAGCACTTCCCCGGCCACGGCGACACCGCCGTGGACAGCCACTACGGCCTGCCGACCATCACGCACACCCGGGAGCAGTGGGCCGAGCTGGACGCCCCGCCGTTCCGTTCGGCGATCGCCGCCGGAATCGACTCGATCATGACCGCGCACATCGTCGTGCCCGCGCTCGACCCGAGCGAGGACCCGGCGACCCTCTCCCGCCCCATCCTGACCGGGATCCTGCGCGAGCGGCTCGGTTACGACGGGGTGGTGGTGACGGACTCGCTCGGCATGGAGGGTGTCCGGACGAAGTACGGCGACGCGCGCGTGCCCGTCCTCGCGCTGAAGGCCGGAGTCGACCAGCTGCTCAACCCGCCGAAGCTGGACATCGCGTGGAACGCCGTCCTCCAGGCCGTCAAGGACGGCGAGCTGACCGAGGCCCGGCTCGATGAATCGATCCTGCGGATTCTGCGCCTCAAGGCGAAGCTGGGCCTGTTCCGGCAGCCGTACGTCGACCACGCCGGCGTGGACCGCACGGTCGGCACCCCCGCCCATCTGGCGCGCGCGGACCGGATCGCCGAGGAGACCACCACCCTGCTCCTCAACGAGGGCGCCTTCCTGCCGGTCAGCCGGCGCGGCCACGGAAACGTCCTGGTCGTCGGCGCCGACCCGGCCTCGCCGTCCGGGACGACGGGCCCCCCGACCACGACCCTGGCCCGGGCCTTCACCGAACTGGGCTTCGCCGCGACGGCGTTGTCCACCGGGATCACCCCGACGGCGGCGAGGATCGAGGAGGCGGTGGCCGCCGCCGCGGGCAAGGACGTGGTCGTCGTCGGCACGTACAACGTGACCGGAACCAGCCCGCAGCGGACGCTCGTCGCGCGGCTGGTGGCGACCGGCGTGCCGGTCGTGACGGTCGCGATCCGCAACCCGTACGACATCGCCCAGCTGACGGGCCAGCGGGCGACCGTCGCCGCCTACTCCTGGACCGACGTCGAGCTGCGGGCCGCGGTACGGGTCATCGCGGGCGCGGCGCGCCCGCGTGGCCGGCTGCCCGTCCCCGTCCAGCGGGCGGACGATCCGTCGCGGGAGCTGTACCCGGTCGGCCACGGCCTGACGTACCGCTGAGACGGAACCGCACCCGGCGGCGCTCGGCAGCTCAGCCAGGCGCCCGACTGCGCCGCACGGCCCGAAGAGCGGCGCGGAGAACGGCGCGGAGAACGGCGACGGGCCGCGCCCGGGGTCCTGGCACCCCGGGCGCGGCCCGTCGTCCGCGTCACGGACGCAGACCGTGCTCCCGGCTCAGCTCCTCGTCGGCCGGCTTGTCGAGCCGCGCGTCGAACCGGGCCAGCGGCCGCGCGGCCTGCGCCGAGGGGGCGTCGACCCCGGCCCAGGCGAGGATGCGGGCCGTGGCCTTGGCCCGCTCGTCCTCCACGAGCCCGTCGATGTTCGCGCCGTGGTTCGCGCCGGGGGCGGTGAGGACGTAGCTGTCCCGGGCGCCCTTGCCGAGGCGGAACCGCTCGGAGCCCCAGGGATCGTTGCCGCCGTACACGAACATCATCTGCCGGGCGTTCTTGCGCACCCAGTCGTCGACGTCCCGCATGACCCACGGCTTGAAGGTCATCGGGATCTCACGCGGCACGAAGTTCCGGGCGGGCTGGTAGCCGTAGCGCGAGAGGCCCTCCAGGTGCGGCTGCCGGATGGAGGGCGAGCCGAGTTCCGTGGCCGCCTGGTAGTAGTACGGGGTGTACGTCTCCAGGCCCTGGTCGGTGTAGAAGGACCAGCCGGAGTAGGCGTCGATCGTCTCGTAGATCTCGTCGTCGCTCGCCGTGCGCGCGTCCGGGACGGACCCGCAGACGTCCTCGCCGTAGTACTGCCAGAAGCCCCAGACGAAGTCGAGGACGACGGCCTCGTACGCCCGGTCCAGCGAGCCGACGGTGGTGAAGGTGGCACCCTCGGACTCGGCCCAGGCCCGGTACTTCGCCTGGAGCGGAGCGCGGCGGACGAGCGCCTCGCGCTGGAGGGCGCCCAGGCGGTCGCGGCACTCCTTCGTGCCGACGGTCTCGAAGAACCGGTCGTACGCCGAGTCCTCCTTGTCGACCACGTCGTTGGGGGCCACGTAGGCGACGACGCCGTCCATGTCGCGCGGGTAGAAGCGCTCGTAGTAGGTGGCCGTCATGCCGCCCTTCGAGGCGCCGGTGGAGAGCCACTTCCGGTCGTAGATCCGCTTCAGGGCGGTGAAGATGCGGTGCTGGTCGCTCGCGGCCTGCCAGATGTCCAGCTTGGACCAGTCGGCGGGCTGCGGCCGGGACGGCGTGAAGAACCGGTACTCCATGGAGACCTGGTTGCCGTCGATGATGCGGGTGGGCTCGCGCCGGCTCGGGGTGGTGCTCAGGCCGTAACCGCTGGTGTGGAAGACGGTGGGGCGGCTCGTGTCCTTGTGGAGGAGGGAGAGCCGCTGCTTGAACGTGCCCGCCCAGGGGCGTCGGTGGTCGACCGGCTGGGTGTACTCCAGGACGAAATAGCGGTAGCCGGCGTACGGCTTCTCCTCGATCAGGCTCATCCCGGGGATGGCCAGGACGCGGTCCTTGATGTCCGCGCCGTACGGAACCTCGGCGCCGTGCACACGGCCCGCGCCGTCCGCGGTGGCGGACGTACGGCCGGCGGTCGTCCCGCCGGTGGTGCCGATGGCCGGCTCCGCGGCGGTAGCCGCGCCGGTCGCACCGACGGTGCCTATGAGCACCGTGAGCGACAGCAGCCATCCGAGCGACTTACGCATTCACCCTCCCCTTGGTTCACAACGGTGTCGCGAACCTAGCGGGGGCAACAGACGTACCGCCAGACCCTCTTGACCCTTTCCTCTGTATCAGCACAGGATCCAGCCGGTGGACCCGCTCCGCCCGGCGACGGTCCCCGAGGCGCGGACGCATCGGTTGAGGGCGTGGACGGTGACGGGGCCGGCCTGGCGGGTGAAGCGGCCGCTGCTGACGGCCGCGCGGCCGCCCCTGGGCTGGAGCGAGACCGACATCGCCCGGCGCGGGCCGGGGCTCTTGGCGACGGTGAGGGCGCACACGTACTGACGGCTCTTGTAGAGGCGCAGCTCGCCGGTGGCGAAGGGGATCGTCTTGGTGGGGCGCCCGCCGCAGAGGGAGGCGGCGGCGGCGGATGCGGTGCCGGGGCCCGCGAGGGCGAGCGCGCCGGCGGTGAGCAGCGTCGCCAGGAGATACGCGATCAGTCTCGTGCGGTGTGCTCTGCCTGTCGCCCCACGGAACATGCGCTTCCCCTCCCGCCTCGGTGCCGTACATGCGTACGACGCAGGGGAGGCCTCCGCGGTTGCCTTCCGCGCGGTCGGACCCTCTCGTGCGCGGTCAGACCCTCTCGGGCTCCTCCTCGCCGATGAAGGTCCGCCACAGCGCGGCGTAGCGGCCGCCCAGGGCCAGCAGCTCGTCGTGGGTGCCGTCCTCCGCGACCCGGCCGCCGTCCATGACGATCACGCGGTCCGCGCGGGCGGCCGTGGTCAGGCGGTGGGCGACGACCAGGGTCGTGCGGCGGCCCGCGAGGCGGTCGGTGGCCTGGTTGACCTGGGCCTCGGTCGCCAGGTCGAGCGCGGCCGTCGCCTCGTCGAGGAGCAGGATGTCCGGGTCGACGAGTTCCGCGCGGGCCAGCGCGATGAGCTGGCGCTGGCCGGCGGAGAGGTTGCGTCCGCGCTCGGCGACCTCGTGGAGGTAGCCGCCGTCCAGGGTCGCGATCATGTCGTGGGCGCCGACCGCGCGGGCGGCCGCCTCGACCTCGGCGTCGGTCGCGGCGGGGCGCCCGTACGCGATGGCGTCGCGGACGGTCCCGGGGAAGAGGTACGCCTCCTGCGGCACGACGCCGAGCCGGTGGCGGTACGCGGTGAGGTCCAGGTCCCGCAGGTCGGTGCCGTCGGCCGTGACCCGGCCGCCCGTCGGGTCGTAGAACCGCGCGACCAGCTTGACCAGCGTCGACTTGCCCGCTCCCGTCTCGCCGACGAAGGCGACCGTCTGCCCGGCCGGGATGCGCAGGTCGATCCCGGTGAGGGCGGCCTCCTCCGTGCCGTACGCGAAGGAGACGTCCTCGAAGGCGATCTCGCCGCGCAGCGACGGCACCTCGCGGGGACGGTCGGCGGCGGCGGTCGACGTCGGCTCCTGGAGGAGTTCCTGCATCCGCTTCAGCGAGACGGCGGCCTGCTGGTAGCCGTCGAAGACCTGCGACAGCTGCTGTACGGGGGCGAAGAAGAGGTCGATGTAGAGGAGGTACGCGACGAGGGCGCCGGTGGTCAGGGAGCCGGCCTCGATGCGGTTCGCGCCGACGATCATGACGGCCGCGGCGGCGACGGAGGACAGCAGGGTGACGAACGGGAAGTAGATCGAGATCAGCCACTGTCCGCGGACGCGGGCCTCGCGGTAGGAGTCGCTGCGCTCGGCGAACCGGGCCGCTCCCGCGCGCTCGCGCCGGAACGCCTGGACGATCCGCAGCCCGGAGACCGACTCCTGGAGGTCGGCGTTGACGACGCTGATCCGGTCACGGGCCAGTTCGTAGGCCTTCACGCTGGAACGGCGGAAGAAGTACGTGCCGACGGCGAGGACCGGCAGCGTCGCGAAGACGACGAGGGCGAGCTGGAGGTCGAGGAAGAGCAGCGCCACCATGATGCCGAAGAAGGTCACCACGGAGACGAATGCGGTGACCAGGCCCGTCTGGAGGAACGTGGACAGGGCGTCCACGTCCGTCGTCATCCGGGTCATGATCCGGCCGGTCAGCTCGCGCTCGTAGTAGTCGAGGCCGAGCCGCTGGAGCTGGGCGAAGATCTTCAGGCGCAGGGCGTAGAGCACCCGCTCGCCGGTGCGGCCGGTCATCCGGATCTCGGCGGTCTGCGCCACCCACTGCACGAGCACCGTGAGCAGGGCGAGCGCCGAGGCGGCCCAGACGGCGCCCAGGGCGAGCCGGTTGACGCCGTCGTCGATGCCGTGGCGGATCAGGACGGGCAGGAGCAGGCCCATGCCGGCGTCGACGGCGACCAGGCCGAGGCTGATGAGGAGCGGGACGCCGAAGCCGCGCAGCAGACGGCGCAGTCCGTAGGTGGCCTCGGGGGTGACGGCGGAGGCCTCGTCGATGTCGGGGGCGTCGGTGGCGGGCGGCAGCGCCTCGACCGCGGCGAGAAGCTCCGGGGTGGCTCCCGCCTGGGCGGCGGCGCGGCCCCCTGGCTCCGCGGAATCCTCCGGTCCGGCTTCGTCCCGTACCCACAGGGCGGGGGTGATCCCGCGTTCGGCGTCGAACTCGGCGTCGAGCTCGGCCCGCAGCGAGCGGTCCTCGGGCAGGTCGACGGGGGTGATGTGGCCGGGTGAGACACCGCCCAGCTCGTCGGGGTCCGTCAGAAGCTTGCGGTAGAGGGCCGACCGTCGCTCCAGCTCCTCGTGGGTGCCGATGTCGGAGAGCCGGCCGTCGTCGAGGACGGCGATCCGGTCGGCGAGGCCGAGGGTGGAGCGGCGGTGCGCGATCAGGAGGGTGGTGCGGCCGGCCATCACGGAGGCGAGGGCCTCGTGGATCTCGTGCTCCACGCGGGCGTCGACGGCGGAGGTGGCGTCGTCCAGGAGGAGGAGCCGGGGGTCGGTGAGGATCGCCCGGGCGAGCGCGATCCGCTGGCGCTGACCGCCGGAGAGGGTGAGGCCGTGCTCGCCGACCGTGGTGTCGTAGCCCTCGGGCAGGTCGGCGATGAAACGGTCCGCCTGGGCGGCCCGGGCGGCGGCCTCGATCTGCTCCTGGGTGGCGTCGGGGTGGCCGTAGGCGATGTTGGCGCGGACGGTGTCGGAGAAGAGGAAGCTGTCTTCCGGTACGAGTCCGATGGCGGCGCGCAGCGAGTCGAGGGTGAGCTCGCGGACGTCGTGGCCGCCGACGAGGACGGCGCCGTGGCTCACGTCGTAGAAGCGGGGCAGCAGGAGCGAGACGGTGGACTTGCCGCTGCCGGAGGCGCCCACGACGGCGACGGTCTCGCCGGAGCGGATCTCCAGGGAGAAGCCGTCGAGGACCGGACGGCCGTCCTCGTAGGCGAAGCGCACGTCGTCGAACTCGACGGTGGCGTCGGCGTCGGCCGGCAGCTCCTTCGTGCCGTCCTGGATCGCCGGCTCGGTGTCGATCAGCTCCAGGACGCGGTCGACGCCCGCGCGAGCCTGCTGCCCGACGGTGAGGACCATGGCGAGCATGCGGACGGGCCCGACCAGGGAGGCGAGGTAGGCGGAGAAGGCCACGAAGGTGCCGAGGGTGATCTGGCCGCGGGTGGCGAGCCAGCCGCCGAGCGCGAGGACGGCGACCTGGCCGAGGGCGGGAACGGCCTGGAGGGCCGGGGTGTAGCGGGAGTTCAGCCGGATGGTCCGCATCCGGCCCGCGAAGAGCCGGCGGCTCGCGTCCCGGATCTTGCCGGTCTCCTGGTCCTCCTGCCCGAACCCCTTGACGACGCGGACGCCGGTGACGGCCCCGTCGACGACTCCGGCGACGGCGGCCGCCTGCGACTGGGCGTACCAGGTGGCGGGGTGCAGGCGGGTACGGCTGCGCTTGGCGATGTACCAGAGGGCGGGGGCGACGGCGAGGGCGACCAGAGTGAGGGGGAGCGACAGCCAGGCCATGACGACCAGGGAGATCAGGAAGAGCAGGATGTTCCCGATGGTCATCGGGAGCATGAAGAGCAGGCCCTGGATGAGCTGGAGGTCGCTGGTGGCGCGTCCGACGACCTGACCGGTGGACAGCTCGTCCTGCCGCCGTCCGTCGAGCCGGGTGATGGTGCCGAACATCTCGGTACGCAGGTCGTGCTGGACGTCGAGGGCGAGCCGGCCGCCGTAATAGCGGCGGACGTAGGTCAGGGCGTAGACGACGACGGCGGCGCCGAGGAGGAGACCGGTCCAGACGGCGAGGGACCGGGTGCCCGCTCCGATGACGTCGTCGATGATCACCTTGGTGATGAGCGGGACGAGGGCGAGGAGGGCCATCCCCGCGAGGGAGGACCCGAGCGCGAGCACCACGTTCGTCCGGTACCGCCACGCGTAGCCGGCCAGCCTGCGCGCCCACCCCTGTCGTTCCTGCCCAGCCGCGGCCACGTGGTGCCTCCCGTCGTCCTGCTCTACCGGAAGGCCCAACGCGGGTGAGGTGCGATTTCATCCCGCCGTTACAGAACCGGGGGCAGGACGGGCCGATGGTCCCGGGGCGGGTGGGCCGGAGGACTTAGGGCGTGTTTCGAAAGTCCCGTCAGAGGTGCGTCGGCTCGAACATGCGCAGGAGGGCCGGAAGGACCACGACCGACGGGCCCGGGGTCGCGAGGGCCTTCGCGAGGTCGGCGGTCAGGGTCTGCGGGGTGGTGAGCGCCGCCGGGACGCCGAAGGACTCCGCGAGGGCGACGAAGTCGGGGCGGGCCAGTTCGGTCGCCGTGGCCTCGCCGAAGGTGTCGGTCATGTACTCGCGGAGGATGCCGTAGCCGCCGTCGTCGACGATCAGCCAGGTGACGTCCCAGCCGTACTGCTTCGCGGTCGCCAGCTCGGCGAGGGAGTACATGGCGCCGCCGTCGCCCGAGACGGCGAGGACCGGCCGGGTGGGGTCGGCCGCCGCCGCGCCGAGGGCGGCGGGGAAGGCGTAGCCCAGCCCGCCGGCGCCCTGGGCGGAGTGCATGGTGTTGGGGTGGCGGGCGTCGAAGGCGGACCAGGCCCAGTAGGCGAGGATCGTCATGTCCCAGAAGCTGGGGGACGTGCCGGGAAGGGCCTCGCGGACCGAGGCGACGATCCGCTGTTCCAGGTCGAGGTCCTGGGCGGCGATCCGTTCCCTCACTCGGGCCAGGACGGCCTCGACCCGCTCGCCGGCGGTCGGGTCCCGGCGTACCTCCGTCGTCTCCAGGAGTGCCTGGAGGGCGAGGCGGGCGTCGGCGTGGATGCCGAGCGCCGGATGGTTGGACTCCAGCTTCCCGGCGTCGGCCTCGACCTGGATGATCCGGCCTCGCGGGGCGAAGGTGTGGTAGTTCGAGGACAGCTCGCCGAGACCGGACCCCACCACCAGCAGGACGTCGGCGTCCTCCAGGAAGTCGGTGGTGTGCCGGTCCTCCAGCCAGGACTGGAGGGAGAGCGGGTGCTCCCACGGGAAGGCGCCCTTGCCGCCGAAGGTGGTGACGACGGGCGCGTCGAGCCGCTCCGCGAGCGCGCGGAGCTTGCCGGACGCGTCGGAGCGGACGACTCCGCCGCCCGCGATGATCGCGGGCCGGGCCGCCCTGGACAGCAGGTCCGCCGCCACGGCCGTCAGCTCGGGGCGCGGGACGACGTCCTCGGGGGTCGCGTCCATCGCGGTCACCACGGGGAGCGTGGTCTCGGCCAGGAGGACGTCCTGCGGGATCTCCACCCACACGGGTCCGTGCGGCGCGGTCAGCGCCGACTCCCAGGCGGCCGCGATCGCCGACGGGATCTGCGACTGCGTGCGGACGGTGTGGACGGACTTCACGACGTCCCGGAAGGACGCCCGCTGGTCGCGCAGCTCGTGCAGATAGCCGTGGCGCCCGCCGCCGAGGCCGGCCACCGGGACCTGGCTGCAGAGGGCGAGGACGGGGGCCGAGGCCGCCGCGGCCTCCTGGAGCGCGGCGAGCGACATCAGCGCGCCCGGGCCGGTGGAGAGCAGCAGCGGGGCCGCCTCGCCGGTCATCCGGCCGTACGCGTCGGCGGCGAAGCCGGCGTTGTTCTCGGCCCGCAGCCCGACGTAGGTGAGGGAGGAGCGGCGCAGGGCGTCGAACATGCCGAGCGCGTGCTGCCCGGGCAGACCGAAGACGGTGGTCGCGCCCAGGCCGGAGAGACTCTCGACGACGAGGTCGCCGCCGTTGCGCCCCTTCGGGGGGTTGAGCGCGGCCTCGGTCTGCGCGGCGGTGGGGCGCAGCACCAGATCGTGGTCGTGGGTCATGGGTCTTTCCCCTCGGGGTGGCTGGGGCGCGGTGCGGCTCACCGTACGGCGCGGGCTCGGTGCGGCTCACCGTACGGCGCGGGCGGTGACCCGGCGCGGCCCGCCCGCCTGCCGGACGCGCGTGGCGCGGGGCGGGGGCGGCCGCGGCGGGTCCCGCCCGCTCCCGGCCTGCGGCGGGCCGTCCCCGCCCCGCGCCGGGTCCGGGCCCGGGGGCTACTGGGCGGTACGGCTCGCGGCGATCTGCCGGGACATGATCGTCGTCAGCTCGTACGCGGTGTGCGAGGCGGCGACGGCGGTGATCTCGGCGTGGTCGTAGGCCGGGGCGACCTCGACGACGTCGGCGGAGACGAGGTTGCACGAGGACAGGCCGCGCAGGATCTCCAGGAGCTCGCGGGAGGTCATGCCGCCCGCCTCGGGGGTGCCGGTGCCGGGGGCGTGCGCCGGGTCGAGGCAGTCGATGTCGATGGAGATGTACAGCGGGCGGTCGCCGATGCGCTGGCGGAGCTGGTCGGCGACCTCGTCGGCACCACGGCGGTAGATGTCGGCCGAGGTGACGATGCCGAAGCCCATCTTCTCGTCGTCGGTGAGGTCCTGCTTGCCGTAGAGGGGGCCGCGCGTGCCGACGTGGGAGAGCGCCTCGGTGTCGAGGATGCCCTCCTCGACGGCGCGGCGGAACGGGGTGCCGTGCGTGTACTCGGCGCCGAAGTAGGTGTCCCACGTGTCGAGGTGGGCGTCGAAGTGGAGCAGGGCGACGGGGCCGTGCTTCTTGGCGACGGAGCGCAGCAGCGGCAGCGCGACGGTGTGGTCGCCGCCCAGCGTCATCATCCGGGCGCCGGTGGCGAGGAGGTCGTCGGCGGCGGCCTCGATGGTCTCGACGGCCTCGTTGATGTTGAACGGGTTGGCCGCGATGTCACCGGCGTCGGCGACCTGGGCCAGGGCGAACGGCGAGGCGTCCTGCGCCGGGTTGTACGGACGGAGCAGGCGGGACGCCTCGCGGATCGCGTTGCCGCCGAAGCGGGCGCCGGGGCGGTAGGAGACACCGCTGTCGAAGGGGATGCCGACCACGGCGACGTCGGTGGTGCCGACCTCGTCGAGCCGCGGCAGCCGGGCGAACGTCGCGGGACCGGCGTACCGCGGGACACGGGACGAGTCGGTCGGGCCGCGGAAGGCGTTCTGGTCGCTGCTGCTCATGGTCGGGTCCTCCTGGGTGTGTCGGGTGTGTCGGGCGTGCCGGACGGATCGCGTCCGGTGGCTCGGGGCACGGGGCGGCCCGGTGGTGGTCGCCGGCTCCCGGCCGCCGGCCGGCCCGGAGCGGACATGGGGGCGTCCGCCCGTACCCGCCGCCCCTGGACGGGACGACAGTAGGTGGCCGGAAGACCACACTGAAGTGTACGTTTCCTCCATCTCAGACCCCATGAATGTACGAAGGGTCCATCGCCATGCCCGCCGCCATGCCCGCCCAGGAGCCCACGCCCACACCCCCCGCGCCGCCGGTCCCGCTGACCGCGCTGCTCGGCCGCCGGGACCTCGGGCTGCGGCTGCTCGCGGGACCGGAGGACGTCCACGTCCACTGGGTGCACACCTCGGAGATGGCCGACCCCTTCCCCTACCTCCTCGGCGGTGAGCTGCTGCTGACGGCGGGCGTGCAGCTCGCCGACCCGGCGCACTACGTCGAGCGGGTGGTGGAGGCGGGCGCGGCGGCGCTGGGCTTCGGCGTCACCCCGGTCTTCGACACCGTCCCGGCGGCGCTCGTCGCGGCGTGCGGGCGGGTCGGCCTGCCGCTCCTGGAGGTGCCGCCGGGCACGCCGTTCACGGCGGTGGCCCGGGCGGTCTGGCGGTCGATGGCGGAGGCACGCCACCGGGAGCTGCGGCGGGTGACCGAGGCGCAGCAGTCGCTGGCGACGGCGGCGGCCCGGCAGGCGCCCGTCCCGGCGGTGCTCGGCGCGCTGGCCTCCCGCCTCGGCGGACGGGCGGCGCTCTTCGCGCCGGACGGTACGGAGTACGCGGCGGCGGGGCGCGCGATCCCGCCGGAGGCGGCCGGCGCGCTGCGGGAACTTGCGGGGGTGGTGGGCCCGCGCCCGGGCGGACCTGCCTCCGCGAGCGGCGACGGGGGCGGGCTCCGGCTCGCCGCGTACGCGCTGGGCGGCGGCGAGGGACTGGTCCTGGGCGTGGCGGCCGCGCGGCGGGAGACGGCCGACCACACGATCGCCGGGGTGGCGGTCGTCCTGCTGTCCCTGCTGACCGCCCCGCACCGGGGCGCCGACGCCTCCTCCCGTGACACGGCCCTGGTCCGCCTGCTCCTCGGCGCGACCCCGGCCGAGGCGGCGGGCGCGCTGGGCCCCGGTCCGTGGACCGTGGTCCACGCCCGCGGCGGCGACGGCACGCCGTTCGCGGCGGCGGCACTGGCGGCGGCCCTCGGAACGACGCTGATGGACGCGGGCGAGGCCACCGCCGCGGCGGCGGGGACCGCGAAGGCGGCGGGTACGGGCCTGTCAGAGGCGCGTGCGGATGCGCGGGAGGCCGCCAAAAC
>NZ_JBFASK010000046.1:24099-39765 GCF_040677675.1 Streptomyces sp. NPDC053755
CGGAAGCCCGGGGACGCGAAGCCGCCACACCGGAAGCCCGGGGACGCGAAGCCGCCACACCGGAAGCCCGGGGACGCGAAGCCGCCGGCACGGTGGAAGCGGTGAGTGGTGCCACCGGCACACGGTCGGGCCGGGCACGGCCGGACGGCACCCCCGTGACCGTCCGGCTCCTGTTCCCGGCCTCCTCCCCCGTCACCGCTCAGCCCGGCTGGTTCCTCGGGGCCGGCTTCCCCGTCGAGGCGGGCGACCTCGCCGTCGGCGACGCGCAGGCCGCGCGGGCGCTGCGGAGAGCGGAGGCCACGCGGACGGGGCTCGTGCGGCACCGCGCGACCGGGCTCGGCGGGCTCGTGGACGGCGACGAGGCGGCCGCGTACGCCCGCTCGCTCCTGGCACCGCTGACCGAGCCACTCGTCGGGACCCTGCGGACCTGGCTGTCGCTGCACGGCAGCTGGGACCGGACGGCGGTGGCGATGGGCATCCACCGCAACACCGTCCGCCAGCGTGTCGCCCGCTGCGCGGCGCTCCTCGGCCGGGACCTGGACGACGCCGACGTACGCATGGAGCTGTGGTTCGCGCTCAGGACGGTGTAGTCCGAAGCCGGATCCACGATCGGCGGCTACGCGGTGTCGCCCCTCCCCATGCGCCGCCCTGGCCCGTCGAGCCGGGCGAGGCCGTCTTCCCCGCACCCGCCACCCCGGACCGCCCGTCCGGCATCGGCTCGGCGACACCCCTCCGCACGGCCCACGGCCGGGTCGTGCGGCATCCCGGCGGCATGCCGGCCCCCTCCGCCGCAGGAAGGGGCACGGCAGCGCCGCGTGCGGGTCCGGCCGCGCGCCTCGGAGCCGTGGTGAGCCCCCGGATCAGTAGAGCTTGTTGACGGCGGTCTTCGTCGTCGTGCGGAAGGCGGTCAGCGGGGCGTCATCGAAGTCGCCCATCTGACCCCAGCGGACGAGGGTGACGGTGCGGCCGTCGCGGCCGACGGAGAAGAGGTGGATGTCGGTGATGCCGATCTGGGGGTCGGCGGTGTCCAGGCTGTAGACCCAGGCGCCCTCCTCGACGGCGAGCTTGCCGTGGTAGGCGCTGACGGCGTCCAGGCCCGGGTTCTGCCGCTCCAGCGCGGGCCCGCAACCGGCGAGGGACGTGCGGAGGGTGTCGACCAGCTTCACGGCGTCGGCCTCGGTGCGGGCGACGGTGGTGATCTGGACGCCGTTGGTGTCGAGCTCGGTGCTGAACTCGCGGTAGCGGGTGTTCTGCGCCGGGATCTTGTACGGGGCGCAGAGGACGCCGCCGTTCTCCGGGACGCCGGTGAAGACCTGGGTGGCGGTCCACGGCGTCGACGACGGCGGCATCTGGGAGGCGGCGAGGAAGGCGGGCTGGGCGGCGGCCTGCGCCGGGGCCGTGGCGAGGGCCGCGAGGCCCAGGGCGGCAGCGGCGGCGGTGGCGAGTGCGGTACGGAGCCTGTTCATGGTGGTGGATCCCCCGTCGGGTCGTTCGGTCAGTGCTCCACCAGCCTCGGGCCGGCGCCCGCCGCCTGCAACGGTGACGCGCCCATGCTCCGTCCCGGAACCATTCCACCCCCGCTGACGTGCAAGGACGTGAAGGGTGGGACGCATGACCGAGGGGGATGGAATGCCGAAGGACGCCGCAGTCGAGGAGTTCGCGCGGCTCGTGCGCGGGCTGAAGGCGCGGGACGGGCGCAGTTACGAGGCGCTGGGCAGACGCCTGAGCGTCAGCGCGTCCACCCTCCACCGCTACTGCTCGGGCGCGACCGTCCCGGAGGAGTTCGCCGTGGTCGACCGCCTCGCCCTGCTGTGCGGGGCGGACGAGGAGGAGCGGCGGTCCCTGGAGGCGGCCTGGAGCCGCGCCGACCGCACCCGTCGCCCGCCGGTGCCGCTGCCCGACGCGGAGCCCGTGTCCCACGCGGAGTCCGTGCCCGACGCGGAGCCGAAGCCGACCCCGGAGCCCGACGCCGAGCCCGTGCCCGGCCCGACACCGGCACCGACACCGACACCGAAGCCGACGCCCACGCCTGCGCCTGCGCCTGCGTCCGAGCCCGTGCCCGGCCTGGAACCGGAGCCTGCGTCCGAGCCCCAGCCCGAACCCATCCCCACGCCCGAGCTGGACCCCGTGCACGCGCGCGTGCCGGGCCCCCCGTCCGCGCGGCGGAGGCGCCGGTGGGGGTGGCTGGGCCTGGTCGGCGGGACGCTGGCGGTCGTGGGGACGGTGACGCTCGGAGCCGTACTCCTGCCCGGGAAGACCGGCGAGCGGGCCGCCGAACCCCCGGCGCCGCTGACGTGGACGGTCGCCTCGCACATCTACAAGGACGGGTGCGGGCACACCTACCTCGCGGAGCGGACGCCCCCTCCCCCGCCGGGGTCGGCCGACGCGCGGAGCTGGGCGGCGGCGCAGGGGGCCGTGGACGGCGGGGAGACGCTGGTGCGGGTGTCGGTGCAGGGGAAGAGCGCGGCGGCGGTGGTGCTCCAGGCGCTGCACGTGCGGGTGGTGGAGCGGGGCGCGCCGCTGCCGTGGACCGCGTACCGGATGGGCGGCGGGTGCGGCGGGGCGGTGACGCCGCGCCGTTTCGAGGTGGACCTGGACCGGCCGCGGCCGGTGGCGCGGGCGCTGGACGGGTACGACGCCTCCGGGGAGGAGGGCCGGACGCTCCCGGCGGTCTCCTTCCCGTACGCGGTCAGCGCCGCCGAGCCGGAGGAGCTGCTGGTCTCGGCGGGGGCGGTGGCGTGCGACTGCCGCTGGTACCTGGAGCTGGAGTGGAGCTCGGAGGGGCGCCGGGGCACGGTCCGGATCGGGGACGAGGACGGCGCCCCCTTCCGCACGAGCGGTCTGCGGGGCCGTCCGGTGTGGGAGTACGACCCCGTCGGCCTCCGCTGGGTCCGCGGCGAGGTGCCCGGCGAGTGAGCGGACGTGATCTGGGCAACCCTGGGCGCCCCAGATCTGGACAGCGGCGCGAACCCACCGGTAACTTGACTGAGCAAGCGCTTAGGCATTGCGCGTCAGGCATCCAGGCCCAGGCACCCAGGACTCCGAAGGAGGCGGCTCGTGCGCCGTACCGTATTCAACGAGGACCACGAGGCGTTCCGGGAGACCATCCGCGCCTTCATCGAGGCCGAGGTCGTCCCCGTCTACGACGAGTGGTTCGCCGCGGGCCAGGCGCCGCGCGACTTCTACTACAAGCTCGGCGAGCTGGGTGTCTTCGGCATCAACGTCCCCGAGGAGTTCGGCGGCGCGGGCCTGGACACGCACAAGTTCGAGGCCGTCCTCTACGAGGAGACCTCCCGCGCGGGCGTGAACTTCGGCGGTTCCGGCGTGCACGTGCTGCTCGCCCTGCCGTACATCAAGATGCTCGCCTCCGACGAGCAGAAGAAGCGTTACCTCCCGAAGTTCGTCTCCGGTGAGGAGATGTGGGCCCTGGCGATGACCGAGCCGGGCACCGGCTCCGATGTCGCGGGCATGAAGACCACCGCCAAGCTCTCCGAGGACGGCACGCACTACGTCCTCAACGGCGCCAAGACCTTCATCACCGGCGGCGTGCACGCCGACCGTGTGATCGTCTGCGCCCGCACCTCCGCGCCGACGGCCGAGGACCGCCGCTTCGGCATCTCCCTCTTCGCCGTGGACACCAAGTCCGAGGGCTACTCCATCGGCCGCAAGCTGGACAAGCTCGGCCTGCGCACCTCCGACACCGCCGAGCTGGCGTTCGTCGACGTGAAGGTGCCGGTCGAGGACCTGCTCGGCGAGGAGAACAAGGGCTTCTACTACCTCGGCCACAACCTCGCCTCCGAGCGCTGGGGCATCGCCTTCGGCGCCTACGCGCAGGCCAAGGCCGCCGTCCGCTTCGCGCAGCAGTACGTGCAGGAGCGCACGGTCTTCGGCAAGCCGGTCGCGCACTTCCAGAACACGAAGTTCGAACTGGCCGCCTGCCAGGCCGAGGTGGACGCCGCCGAGGCCGTCGCCGACCGCGCCCTGGAGGCGCTGGACGCCGGCGAGCTGACGCCGGCCGAGGCCGCCAGCGCCAAGCTGTTCACCACCGAGGTCGCGCACCGCGTCATCGACCGCTGCCTCCAGCTGCACGGCGGCTACGGCTACATGAACGAGTACCCGATCGCCCGCCTGTACGCCGACAACCGCGTCAACCGCATCTACGGCGGTACGAGCGAGATCATGAAGTCGATCATCGCCAAGTCGATGGGCCTGTAAGTGCCCGAGGCTCTGGACGCCCTGCTCGATCTGCTCGACCTCGAGCGGATCGAGCAGGACATCTTCCGGGGACAGTCCCGCTCCGCCGTCGTCCCCCGCGTCTTCGGCGGCCAGGTGGCCGCCCAGGCGCTGGTCGCGGCGGGCCGGACCGTCCCCGAGGACCGGCTGGTCCACTCCCTGCACGCGTATTTCCTGCGCGCCGGGGACCCGGGCGCGCCGATCGTCTACACGGTCGACCGCATCCGTGACGGCCGCTCCTTCACCACCCGGCGCGTCGTCGCCGTCCAGCACGGACAGCCCATCTTCCACTTCTCCGCGTCCTTCCAGACGTACGAGTCGGGCCTTGAGCACCAGTACGACATGCCGGCCGCTCCGGACCCGGAGACCCTTCCGACGGCCGCCGAGACGCTGCCGCGCCACCTCCCCGCCCACGTGGCCGAGCGGCTGATCGAGGCGCGCGCGGCGGTGGACCTGCGCTATGCCGACGTGCCGCCGTGGGGCAGCGTCGGGGAGCCGCGCGAGCCGCGCTCCCAGGTGTGGTTCCGCACCAACGGCAAGCTGGCCGACGACCCCCTGCTGCACGTCTGCCTGGCGACCTACGTGTCCGACATGACGCTGCTCGACTCGGTGCTCCTCGCCCACGGGCGGGGCGGCTGGGCGGTCGGGGACGTGGTGGGCGCGTCGCTGGACCACGCGATGTGGTTCCACCGGCCCTTCCGGGCCGACGAGTGGCTGCTGTACGACCAGGAGTCGCCGTCCGCCTCGGGCGGGCGCGGGCTGGGCCAGGCGCGCATCTACACGCGGGACGGGCAGCTGGCCATCTCCGTCATCCAGGAGGGTGTCGTTCGCGTTCCGCGCTGATGATCGGACATACCGTCCGAAGCATGGCGCAGAACGGTGAGAGCACGTTCACGGTGATCGTGGCGGCGGTGGCGAACCTCGGCATCGCCGCCGCCAAGGCGGTCGCGGGCCTGATCAGCGGATCGAGCGCGATGCTCTCCGAGGCCGCCCACTCGGTCGCCGACACGGTCACCGAGGTCATGCTGCTGACCGCCCTCAAGCGGAGCGCGAAACCGGCCGACGAGGACCACCCGCTCGGATACGGCGGCGAACGCTACGTCTGGGCGCTGCTCGCCGCCGTCGCCACCTTCGTCGGCGGCGCGGTCTTCTCCGTCTACGACGGCGTCCACACCCTGACCCATGGCGAGGAGCCGGGCGACCCCCTCGTCTCGTACGTCGTGCTCGGCGTCGCCTTCCTCCTGGAGAGCTACTCGCTGCGCACGGGGCTCAGACAGGTCAAGGGCGAGGCGCAGCGGGTGCGGGCGCCGTTCGGGCGCTATCTGCGGCTGACGCCGGACACCACCGTCAAGGCGGTGGTCATGGAGGACTCGGCCGCGCTGGTGGGCCTGCTGCTGGCGGCCGGCGGCCTGCTCGGCGGTCAGATCACCGGCTCGGGCGTGTGGGACGGCATCGCCTCGATCCTCATCGGCGTGCTGCTCGTGTACGTCGCGTGGGTGCTGGGCCGCTCCAACGCGCAGCTGCTGATCGGACGCCCGCTGCCGCGCGGGATGCGGGAGGAGGTGGTGGAGGAGCTGCTCACCGTGCCGCACATCATCGGCGTGCTGGAGCTGACCACGCTCATCCAGGGCCCGGACGAGGTCATGATCGCCGCGAAGATCGACTTCCGGGACGTCGCCTCGGCGGGTCAGGTCGAGTGGGCCTGCGAGGAGGCCGAGCAGCAGCTGAGGGAACGTTTCCCGGCGGTCAGCCGGGTGTACCTGGATCCCACCCCCGCCCGCCGGACATGACGCGCCGCGTGGGGGCGATCGGCCCGCGGGGCAGCGGCGGGGGCGGGGTGGCGTCAGCCCTGCGTCAGGCCCGCCGCGTCCAACAGGTAGGCGGTCATCGGCTCGTAGTGGCGCGGGTCGACGACGTGGTCGTCGAGCGGGATGGTGACCTGCATCGTGCCCTCGGCCTCGCCGATGAAGAGGGCGGGGTCGTTGCAGTCGGCGTAGCCCACGGAGTCGATCCCGCGCTGCCCGGCCCGTCCGGCCCAGCCGTGGTCGGCGACCACGAGGTCGGGCCGCGGCTCGCCCATGAGCTCCAGGCCGTCGAGGATCGCGTTCATGGGCTCCGGCGAGTGGGTGTGCCAGAGGGTCGCGCCCCGCTCGAAGACGGCGACGTCGGCGAACTGCACGACGTACCCCTCGTCCGCGGTGAGTCCGCCGGGAATCCGCACGATCTCGCAGCCGGCCGCCCGCAGCCCTGCGGCGACCCGGCTGTGGGCGTCGATCAGCGCGCCGGGGTGCCCGGTCGCGAACAGCACCCGCTCCTTGGCGGCGGCGGCCTTGCGCAGCCGGGCGGCCATCCGGTCGAGGCCGTCGACCGTCAGCTCGGGGTCGATGGTGTCCTGGCCGGTCCGGTGGGCGGGGTCGTCGTTCACGCCGCACCGCTCGGCCATGACGGCGAGCACGTCCTGCTCGTCCGTCCACCGGTCGCCCAGCTCCAGGCCCAGCCAGTAGTGCCGGTCGCCGTTGGCGAGCTTGCGGTAGTGCGAGAGGTTGTTGTCGCGCGGGGTGGCGACGTCCCCCGCGATCCGGGTCCGGACGAGGTGCTCGACGAGGGCGGGGCGGCTGAGTATCGGCATGATGCACATTCTGCCGTCCGCCACGGCCCGTGGCCGCCTCGTTTCGCCCCGTGGACGTCAGCTTCGGGTCCGGCGGCCCTGGTCGGGGTGTCCCGCCAGGGTTACCGCGCGCAGCAGCCACTCCACCGGGCCGAGCCGGTGGCGGCGCATCAGCCACGCGCTGAGGAGCAGCTGTCCCGCGTACAGGACCAGGGCGCCGCCGAGGACGGCGACCGCGCCGACCCGGCCGTAGAGGGCGAGTCCGTAGCCCGTGAAGACGAGGGCCAGGACGAGGGACTGTGTCAGGTAACCGGTGAGCGCCATGCGGCCTGCGGGGGCCAGCAGCCTGCGGGTGGCGGCGCCGCGCGGCGTCCGCATCCACAGCAGGAGGGCGCTGCCGTACGCGGCGGTGAGCGCCGGGGCGGTGACCATGCCGACGACGAAGGTGAGGGTCTCCCAGCGGTACGGGAGCACTCCGGTCGCGCCGGCCGCCATGAGGAGCGAGCCCGGCAGGCCGCAGACCACTCCGTAGACGCCGATGCGCCGCAGCCGGTCGGTGCCGAGGGTCTCCCCGGCGAGCAGCCGCCGTCTGCCCGCCGCGGCGCCCGCCAGCAGGGCCGCGGTGATCAGGCCGCCCGCGAAGAGGAAGGCGCCCACGACCTCGGACCAGGCGGACAGGTGGGCGGCGATGACGTCGGCCGGGGCGCCCCGGTAGGCCTCGGTCAGCCGCGCGGTCTGAGCGCTCGTGTCCGGTGCGCCGTCGGCGCCGTCCCCGGTCAGGAGCGTCAGCAGGGCGGCGGCGGCGAGCAGCAGCGCGGAGGTCGCCGCGTGGACCCATCGGGCGGCGGTCCACAACCGGCCGGCGGAGGCTCCGCGCGCGGCGAGGAGGATCAGGCCGAGGACGGCGTACATGGTCAGGATGTCGCCGGTGTAGAGCAGCACGAAGTGCAGGAGCCCCAGGACGAACAGGCCGAGGAGCCGGCGCAGCATCCGGGGGACGAAGCGCGCCCCGGCCCGCTCGGCGGACTCCTGCTGGAGGGTGAAGCTGTAGCCGAAGAGGAACGAGAAGAGCAGGTAGAACTTCGTCTCCACGAACGCGGTGACCAGGCCCTTGGCCACCAGGTCGGCCGTGTCGCCGGGGACGGCCGGGACGCCGGCGATGACCAGCGCGTTCACCACCAGGATGCCGCCGAGCGCGAAGCCGCGCAGGGCGTCCACCTCCTGGATGCGCCGGCCGCCCTCCGCCGGAAGGGTGACGGCGTCCGTCGCTTCTCGTGCCATGGCCGTGCCCCCGTGCTCGGTCGTCTGGGTCGTGTGCGAAGAGGCCCGCCCGGCGCGCGGCTAGGGCGTGTCTCGAAAGGAGCGCCGTCCGCCCGAAGGGCGGGGCAGGCGGGACTTTCGAAACACGCCCTAGGGCGTGTCCGAGCGGACGGACAGGGCGCCGAAGGCGCCGTGCGCGAGGCGGCGCAGCAGCTCCTCCGTCGCGGTGCGTCCCAGCGCCGCGAGGTAGGGCGTGGAGTTCAGCAGACCGAAGACCGCGTGCACGGCCGCGCGGGCCTCGCTCTCGGTCGCGGTCGGGTGGAGCTCCCGTACGACCGCCACCCACAGCTCCACGTACTGCCGCTGGAGCTGGCGCACCCGCTTGCGGTCCTCGTCCTTGAGCCGGTCCAGCTCGCGGTCGTGCAGCGTGATCAGGGGCCGGTCGTCCAGGGCGAAGTCGATGTGCCCGTCGATGAGGGAGCCGAGCAGCGCCCGGGGGTCGCCGGTCGTCTCGCCGACGCGGAGCCGTCCGCCGTCGAGGAGCCGTTCGCTGATACCGACGAGCAGCTCGGCCAGCATGGCGTCCTTGCCGGGGAAGTGGCGGTAGAGGCCGGGGCCGCTGATGCCGACGGCGGCTCCTATCTCGTCGACGCCCACGCCGTGGAAGCCGCGCTCGGCGAAGAGGCGGGCGGCCTCTTTGAGGATCTGCTCGCGTCGCGTCGGTGCGTCAACCCTGGCGGTGGTGGTCATGGGATCGATTCTAGACAACGCGGTTAGCGGTCGTTAACCTGAACGACATACGTTAACGCTCATTAACCGAGCAAGGGAGCTCAGTCGATGCAGCAGGCACCTGTGCTGACGAGCGCGGCGGACCCCGCCTCGCCGGCCTGGCAGGCCAACGAGGCAGCCCACCACGAGCTGGCCGCGACCCTGCGCGCCAAGCTCGCGGAGGCCGCGCTCGGCGGCGGCGAGAAGGCCCGCGCCCGGCACACCGCGCGCGGCAAGCTGCTGCCGCGGGACCGGGTGGACACGCTTCTGGACCCGGGCTCGCCCTTCCTGGAGCTGGCCCCGCTCGCCGCGCACGGCATGTACGGCGACCAGGCCCCGGCGGCCGGGGTCATCGCGGGCATCGGACGGGTCTCGGGCCGCGAGGTCGTGATCGTCGCCAACGACGCGACGGTCAAGGGCGGCACCTACTACCCGATGACCGTGAAGAAGCACCTGCGGGCCCAGGAGGTGGCGCTGGAGAATCGTCTCCCCTGCCTCTACCTCGTGGACTCGGGCGGCGCCTTCCTGCCGCTCCAGGACGAGGTCTTCCCCGACCGGGAGCACTTCGGCCGGATCTTCTACAACCAGGCCCGGATGTCCGGCGCCGGCATCCCGCAGATCGCGGCCGTCCTCGGGTCGTGCACGGCCGGCGGCGCGTACGTCCCGGCGATGAGCGACGAGGCCGTGATCGTCCGGAACCAGGGCACGATCTTCCTGGGCGGCCCGCCGCTGGTGAAGGCCGCGACCGGCGAGGTCGTGACGGCCGAGGAGCTGGGCGGCGGCGAGGTCCACTCCCGTACGTCGGGGGTCACCGACCACCTCGCCGAGGACGACGCCCACGCGCTGCGGATCGTCCGGAACATCGTCGCGACGCTCCCCGACCGCGGCCCGCTGCCCTGGTCGGTCGAGCCGGTCGTGGAGCCGAAGGTCGACCCGGCCGGACTGTACGGCGCGGTGCCGGTGGACTCCCGCACGCCCTACGACGCCCGCGAGATCATCGCGCGGATCGTGGACGGCTCGCGCTTCCAGGAGTTCAAGTCGGAGTACGGACAGACGCTGGTCACGGGCTTCGCCCGGATCCACGGCCACCCGGTGGGGATCGTCGCCAACAACGGCATCCTGTTCTCCGAATCCGCCCAGAAGGGCGCCCACTTCATCGAGCTGTGCGACCAGCGCGGCATCCCGCTGCTGTTCCTCCAGAACATCTCCGGCTTCATGGTGGGCCGGGACTACGAGGCCGGCGGCATCGCCAAGCACGGCGCCAAGATGGTCACGGCCGTGGCCTGCACCCGGGTCCCGAAGCTGACGGTCGTCGTCGGCGGTTCGTACGGCGCGGGCAACTACTCGATGTGCGGCCGGGCCTACTCCCCCCGTTTCCTGTGGATGTGGCCCAACGCCAAGATCTCGGTCATGGGCGGGGAGCAGGCCGCGTCCGTCCTCGCGACGGTCAAGCGGGACCAGCTCGGGGACGGATGGAGTGCCGAGGAGGAGGACGCCTTCAAGGCCCCCATCCGCGAGCAGTACGAGACGCAGGGCAACGCCTACTACGCGACGGCCCGGCTCTGGGACGACGGGGTCATCGACCCGATGGAGACCCGGCAGGTCGTCGGCCTCGCGCTCACCGCCTGCGCCAACGCCCCCCTGACCGAACCCGCCTTCGGCGTCTTCCGGATGTGAGTGACAGATGACCATGTTCGACACAGTCCTCGTCGCCAACCGCGGCGAGATCGCGGTCCGCGTCATCCGCACGCTGCGGGCCATGGGTGTCCGCTCGGTCGCCGTGTACAGCGACGCCGACGCCGACGCCCGCCACGTGCGGGAGGCCGACACGGCGGTGCGCCTCGGTCCCGCCCCCGCCGCCGAGTCCTACCTCTCCGGTGAACGGCTGATCGAGGCCGCGCGGCGTACCGGCGCGCAGGCGGTCCACCCCGGCTACGGCTTCCTCGCGGAGAACGCCGCGTTCGCCCAGGCGTGCGCGGACGCCGGCCTCGTCTTCATCGGGCCGCCGGCCCCGGCCATCTCGCTCATGGGCGACAAGATCCGGGCCAAGGAGACCGTGAAGGCGGCGGGCGTCCCCGTCGTGCCCGGCGCCGCCGACCCCGAGCTGGAGGCCGCCGCACGCGAGCTGGGCGCGCCGGTCCTGCTGAAGCCGTCGGCGGGCGGCGGCGGCAAGGGCATGCGCCTGGTGCGGGACCTGGCGGTGCTGACGGAGGAGATCGCGGCGGCTCGGCGCGAGGCCCGGTCCTCGTTCGGCGACGACACCCTGCTCGTGGAGCGGTGGATCGACCGGCCCCGGCACATCGAGATCCAGGTGCTGGCCGACGCCCACGGGAACGTCGTCCACCTCGGGGAGCGCGAGTGCTCCCTCCAGCGGCGCCACCAGAAGATCATCGAGGAGGCGCCCAGCGTCCTGCTCGACGAGGGCACGCGCGCCGCGATGGGCGCGGCGGCCGTGGAGGCGGCCCGGTCCTGCGGCTACGTCGGCGCCGGAACGGTCGAGTTCATCGTCCCGGGCGTGGACCCCTCCTCGTACTACTTCATGGAGATGAACACCCGCCTCCAGGTGGAGCACCCGGTGACGGAGCTGATCACCGGCATCGACCTGGTGGAGTGGCAGCTGCGGGTCGCCGCCGGGGAGCCCCTCTCCTTCGCACAGGCGGACGTACGGCTCGACGGCTGGGCGATCGAGGCACGGATCTGCGCGGAGGACCCCTCCCGCGGCTTCCTGCCGTCCGGCGGAACGGTCCTGTCGCTGAACGAGCCGCAGGGCGACGGGGTCCGCACGGATTCCGGGCTGAGCGAGGGCACGGAGGTCGGCAGCCTCTACGACCCGATGCTCTCGAAGGTCATCGTGCACGCCCCCGACCGCCCCACGGCGCTTCGCCGGCTGCGCGCGGCCCTCGCGGACACGGTGACCCTCGGCGTCCCGACCAACGCGGGCTTCCTGCGCAGGCTCCTGGCCCACAAGGACGTGGTCTCCGGCGACCTGGACACCGGCCTCGTGGAACGCGAGGCGGACGGCCTGGTCCCCAAGTCCGTACCGGACGAGGTCTACGCCGCGGCGGCCGCCGTACGGCTCGCCGGGCTGGCCCCCTCCCCCACGGCCGGCTGGACCGACCCGTTCTCGGTGCCGAACGGCTGGCGCGTGGGCGGCCGTCCGGCCCCCCTGGACTTCCCCTTCCGCATCGCGGGAGTCGAACCCGTCACGGCGCAGGCCCCCGCCGGGGCGAGGGTCACGGACGAGTCGGTCACCGTCCACCTCGACGGCCTCACCCATCGCTTCCGGCTCGCCCCGTCCCCGGACGGGATCTGGCTGGGCCGGGACGGGGACTCCTGGCACCTCCTCGACCACGACCCCGTCGCCGCCGCGCTCTCCGGCGCCCGGCTCGGGGGCGCCGACACGCTGGCCGCGCCCATGCCGGGGACCGTGACCGTCGTGAAGGTGTCCGTCGGGGAGGAGGTCGAGGCCGGGCAGAGCCTGCTCGTCGTCGAGGCCATGAAGATGGAGCACGTCATCTCCGCCCCGCACGCCGGCACCGTCACCGAGCTGGACGTCACGCCCGGCACCACCGTCGCCATGGACCAGATCCTGGCCGTGGTGACCCCGAGGGAGGAATCATGACCACGGGCCTGCCGATGACCGTGCCCGCCGCCGGGCTCCCCGCCCGGGTCCGCATCCACGAGGTGGGGGCCCGCGACGGGCTGCAGAACGAGCAGACCGTCGTGCCGACCGCCGTCAAGGCCGAGTTCGTCCGACGGCTCGCCGGCGCCGGGCTCACCACCGTCGAGGCGACCAGCTTCGTCCACCCCAAGTGGGTGCCCCAGCTGGCCGACGCCGAGGAGCTGTTCCCCCTCCTGCGGGGCCTGCCGGCCCGCCTTCCCGTGCTGGTCCCCAACGAGCGCGGCCTCGACCGCGCCCTCGCCCTCGGCGCGCGCGAGATCGCGGTCTTCGCCTCCGCCACCGAGTCCTTCGCCAAGGCCAACCTCAACCGGACCGTCGACGAGGCGCTGGCCATGTTCGCGCCGACCGTCACGCGGGCCATAGAGCAGGGCCTGAAGGTCCGCGGCTACCTCTCCATGTGCTTCGGCGACCCGTGGGAGGGCGCGGTCCCGGTCGAGCAGGTCGTCCGGGTCACCAAGGCGCTGGCCGAGATGGGCTGCGACGAGCTGAGCCTCGGCGACACCATCGGCGTCGCCACCCCCGGACACGTCGAGGCGCTGCTCACGGCGCTGAACGAGGCCGGGGTCCCCACCTCCCGGATCGCCGTGCACTTCCACGACACCTACGGCCAGGCGCTGTCCAACACCCTGGCCGCCCTCCGCCACGGCGTCACCACCGTCGACGCCTCCGCCGGCGGCCTCGGCGGCTGCCCGTACGCGAAGAGCGCCACGGGCAACCTCGCCACCGAGGACCTCGTGTGGATGCTCGACGGCCTCGGCATCGAGACCGGGGTCGACCTGGCCGCCCTCACCGCCACGAGCGTGTGGATGGCCGAACAGCTGGGCCGACCGAGCCCTTCCCGTACCGTCCGCGCGCTCGCGGCGAACTCTCACAAGGAGTCCTAGCCATGTCCCTCGACCACCGGCTCTCCGAAGAGCACGAGGAACTCCGCCGCACCGTGGAGGAGTTCGCCCACGACGTCGTCGCCCCGAAGATCGGCGACTACTACGAGCGGCACGAGTTCCCGTACGAGATCGTGCGCGAGATGGGCCGCATGGGCCTGTTCGGCCTCCCCTTCCCGGAGGAGTACGGCGGCATGGGCGGCGACTACCTCGCCCTCGGCATCGCGCTGGAGGAACTCGCGCGGGTCGACTCCTCCGTCGCCATCACCCTGGAGGCGGGCGTCTCCCTCGGCGCCATGCCGGTCTACCGCTTCGGCACCGAGGAGCAGAAGCGGGAGTGGCTGCCCCGGATGTGCTCCGGCGAGATCCTGGGCGCGTTCGGGCTGACCGAGCCGGGCGCCGGTTCGGACGCGGGCGGCACCCGCACCACCGCCGTGCGCGACGGCGACGAATGGGTCATCAACGGCTCGAAGTGCTTCATCACCAACTCCGGTACGGACATCACCGGCCTGGTCACCGTCACCGCCGTGACCGGCCGCAAGGAGGACGGCCGCCCGCTGATCTCCTCGATCATCGTGCCCTCCGGCACGCCCGGCTTCACCGTGGCCGCGCCCTACTCCAAGGTGGGCTGGAACGCCTCGGACACCCGCGAGCTGTCCTTCGACGGCGTACGGGTCCCGGCGGCGAACCTGCTGGGCGACGAGGGGCGCGGGTACGCCCAGTTCCTCCGGATCCTCGACGAGGGCCGGATCGCCATCTCGGCCCTGGCGACGGGCCTGGCGCAGGGCTGTGTGGACGAGTCGGTGAAGTACGCCAAGGAGCGCCACGCGTTCGGGCGCCCGATCGGCGACAACCAGGCGGTGCAGTTCAAGATCGCGGACATGGAGATGCGGGCGCACATGGCCCGGGTCGGCTGGCGTGACGCGGCCTCGCGGCTGGTCCTCGGCGAGCCGTTCAAGAAGGAGGCGGCGCTGGCGAAGCTGTACTCCTCGACGGTGGCGGTCGACAACGCCCGCGAGGCGACGCAGATCCACGGTGGCTACGGCTTCATGAACGAGTATCCGGTGGCGCGGATGTGGCGGGACTCCAAGATCCTGGAGATCGGCGAGGGCACGAGCGAGGTCCAGCGGATGCTGATCGCACGGGAGCTGGGCTTCACGGGCTGACGGAAGACGCGGGGGCGTGGGTGAGGGTGGGGCGAGGAGGAGCGCCCCACCCCGCCCGCCGGGGCAGGCGCACGGGGCGGGCAGGTGCCGGTGAGGTCACCGGGCTGCCCTGCTCTGCTCAGCGACTGCCAGTGCGTGGACGGCGGGGCTTCATGCCCGGCGGGGTGCCATGCCGGTAAGGGCGGGGCGGAAGCGAACCGTCCCGCATCCATCACCACACGGGGCGGATGCGGGTGGGACTCGCGAGGCAGGTGGGGCACTTCCCGGCCCGGACGGGCGCACGATGTGCAGGTGAGGGCCGCCCGGCCTGCCGCCTACCGCCCGGCGGTAGGCGGAGGCGGACCATCCCGCATCCATCGCCACGGATGCTGGTGGGACTCATGGGGCAGGTGGGGCAGGTCCCCGCCCGGACGGGCGCACGATGTGCAGGTGAGGGCTGTCGGTATGGCGTGCCGGTGGGTGCGTACCCGAGCGGGACGGACACCGTCGCCGGATGCCGGGCCCGGGGCTGATCCCCCATCGAGGGGCGGCCCGTGCCGGGCGTTCACGCCCCGGCCTTCTCCACGATCACCAACGTGCCCCGGCTGCCCGGGCCGACAGCGTGTCGAGCACCGGCCGGCACCCGGTACATCTCGCCCGTCTCCACCGCGACTTCGACGCCCTCCAACAGCAGTTCGAGCCGCCCGTCGAGCACCAGCAGCACCTCGGCGGCGGCGTGAACCTCTTCAGGGACCGAAGCGCTGTCCATGCGCAGGACTTTCATGCAGGCACCTCCCACCTCGGCCAAGGAGGAGGAACTCCAGGCGGCCGGCAGCGCGGCCGCCGTCTCCATGACATTGATCGAACTCATCGCATGCCTCCTTCGGGGCCGCTTCCACCCTGGTGTGAGCAGCCCGCGCATCGCCTTCCTCGGATGCCGGAAAGCTATCCGAGGAGGGACGATCGCCGGTCGACCGTTGGGTAAAACCTCCCACCGGCACCGGCTCCGGCTCCGGCTCCGGCTCCGAAGACAGGAGCCCCGTCCCCCACCGGCCGTCACCAGCGGGGCATGCAGTCCCACCAGCCGCC
>NZ_JBFASK010000047.1:0-39118 GCF_040677675.1 Streptomyces sp. NPDC053755
GAGCGCACCGGCCTCGACATCCCGGTGCACGTGGACGGGGCCTCCGGCGCGATGGCGCGGGGCCCGGCTCGGGCGGGCGCGGTACGGCTAGCCCCGCCCGATGTACGGCATCGTGGTCGCCATCACCGTCGCGAACTGCACGTTCGCCTCCAGCGGCAGCCCCGCCATGTGCACCACCGTCGCCGCCACGTCCGCCGCGTCCATCACCGGTTCCGCCGCCAGCTCGCCGTCGGCCTGCAGGATGCCGGTCTGCATCCGCGCCGTCATCTCCGTCGCCGCGTTGCCGATGTCGATCTGCCCGCAGGCGATCCGGTACGGCCGCCCGTCCAGCGACAGCGACTTCGTCAGGCCCGTCATGGCGTGCTTCGTCGCCGTGTAGGCGATCGAGTGCGGGCGCGGGACGTGGGCCGAGACCGAGCCGTTGTTGATGATCCGGCCGCCCCGCGGGTCCTGCGCCTTCATCGCGCGGAACGCCGCCTGGGCGCAGAGGAACGACCCCGTCAGGTTCACGTCCACGACCGAGCGCCAGGTCTCGTACTCCAGGTCCTCGACGGGGACCCCGCCGCCGGCGAACGTGCCCGCGTTGTTGAAGAGCAGGTCGACCCGGCCGAACCGGTCGCGTACCGCCTCGAAGAGCGCCGCCACCTCGGTCGGCGACGTCACGTCCGTGGGGACGCACAGCGCCGCCCCGTCCGGCACGGCCGCCGCCGTCTCCTCCAGGGGTTCCCGTCGACGGCCCGCGAGCGCCACCGACCAGCCCGCCCCGGCCAGGGCCCGTGCCACGCTCCGGCCGATGCCCGAACCCGCTCCCGTCACCACTGCGATGCTCATGGGCGCGCAGCGTACGGGAGATCGGTGCACAGGGAACTCATCCGTCCGACACGCGGATGTTCTGTACCCGACAACCCAGGGTCGTCCCGGGCCACTCCAATACCGGACGGACATCATCCGTCTGGGGAGGGGCACATGCCGACCACGCACACCCACACCGCCGAACTACGGTCCGCCGCACGCCACTTCGGCCGCCGGCGTTTCCTCACCTTCACCGGGGCCGCCGCGGCCCTCGCCTTCGCCGTCAACCTCCCGGCCGCCGGCGCGGCGAGTGGCGCCGAGTCGGACGGCCGCCGGATCACCGAGGACCCGTTCACCCTGGGGGTGGCGTCGGGCGACCCGCTGCCCGGTTCGGTCCTGCTGTGGACCCGGCTCGCGCCCCGGCCCTTCGAGAGCGGCGCCGGACTGCCCCGCGAGCGGGTGGCGGTGCGCTGGGAGCTCGCCCACGACGAGCGCTTCACCCGTGTCGTCAGACGGGGCAAGGCGACCGCCCATCCGGAGTTCGACCACACCGTCCACGTCGAGATCGAGCACCTCGCCCCGGGCCGCGTGTACTTCTACCGTTTCCGCGCCGGTGACTGGATCAGCCCCGTCGGCCGCACGCGCACCGCGCCCGCCCCGGGTGCCCGGGTCTCCGCGCTCACGCTCGCCGCCGTCTCCTGCCAGGCGTACCACGACGGCTACTTCACCGCCTACCACCACCTCGCCCAGGAGGACGTCGACGTCGTCTTCCACCTCGGCGACTACCTCTACGAGTACGCCGTGAACGCCACCGGCGGCGCCCGCGCCTACACCGACCGGCGCCTGCCCGCCGTCTTCAACCGGGAGACCCTCACCCTGGAGGACTACCGGCTGCGCTACGCCCTCTACAAGTCGGACCCCGACCTGCGGGCCGCCCACGCCGCGCACCCCTTCGTCGTCACCTGGGACGACCACGAGACCGAGAACAACTACGCGGACGGGACCCCCGAGAACGACGTCCCGCCGGAGGAGTTCCTGCTCCGCCGCGCCGCGGCCTACCGCGCCTACTGGGAGAACCAGCCCCTGCGGGCGCCCCAGCGGCCCGACGGCCCCGACATGCGGCTCTACCGCCGCCTGCGCTTCGGCCGGCTCGCCCAGTTCGACATCCTCGACACCCGCCAGTACCGCTCCGACCAGGCGTACGGCGACGGCTGGCGGGTCCCGGGCCCGGAGTCCGAGGACCCCGCCCGCACCATGACCGGCGCGACCCAGGAGCGGTGGCTGCTCGACGGCTGGCGCGCCTCCGACGCGCGCTGGAACGTCGTCCCCCAGCAGGTCGTCCTCTCCGAGCGCCGCAGCAATCCGACCGCGGGCTACACGGTGTCCATGGACTCCTGGGACGGCTATCCGGCGTCCCGCCGACGCGTCCTCGACGGAGCGGCCGCGGCCGGTGTGGAGAACCTGATGTTCCTCACCGGCGACGTCCACGTCGGCTACGGCCTCGACATCAAGGCCGACTTCCGCGACCCGGCCTCACGGACCGTCGGCACCGAGATCGTCGCCACCTCCATCAGCAGCGGCAAGGACGGCGCCGACCGGCCCGCCAACTACGACGACCTCACCACGGCCAACCCGCACCTGCGGTTCTACAACGGGCGCCGCGGCTATGTGACGGTCGCCCTCGGCGAGGAGAACGCCCGCGCCGACTTCCGTACCGTCGCGGCCGTGACGACCCCGGGCGCCCCGGTCGTCACGGCCGGGTCCTACGTCACCGAGGCCGGTGACCCGGGCCTCAAGCCGGCGTGAGCGACAGCCCGGCGGCGCGAGCCGCCGGGCGGAGCGACGTCGACGGGAGGGCCCGTTCCCGAGGGGGATCCCGGGGCCGGCGGGCGTCGACGCGGTCCCGCACCGCGTCGAGCGCCGCATCACCGCGAGCGGCCCGTCCGGCGGCACCGGCGGCGACCCGGCCCCGCCGGCCCGGGGGCACCGCACGCCCGCCGCCGCCTCGGACCGGAAGGAGCGCCGCCTAGGGGCGCCGTGGCCGGAGGCGGACCGCTCCGCGTCCTCGCCGTGGCGGCGCAGCGCTCCGACAGGAGGGGCCGCGCGGGCGAAAAGGTCTCGACCACTCCGGACGAGCTGAGAGCATAGGGAAGGTTTCAACGAAGTGGAGAGCAGTCGATGCCGGAGAGCGGCCGCACCACCGCGCAAGGTCCCCTAGTCACCACCCCCGTCGTCGCGGCCCGGCGCGCGGGGCTGCTCGTCACTCTCGTCCTCGGCGGGCTGACCGCCCTTCCGCCGCTCTCCATGGACATGTACCTGCCGGCGCTGCCGGAGGTCACGCAGTCGCTGCGCTCACCCGCGGCGACGGTGCAGCTCACCCTCACCGGCTGCCTCGCCGGCATGGCCCTCGGCCAGCTCGTCGTCGGCCCCATGAGCGACAAGTGGGGGCGCCGCCGCCCCCTGCTCGTCGGCATGGTCGTGTACGTCGCCGCCACGGCCGTCTGCGCCCTCGCGCCCACGGTGGAACTGCTCATCGCCTTCCGCCTCCTCCAGGGCCTGGCGGGCGCGGCGGGCATCGTGATCGCGCGCGCCGTCGTTCGCGACCTGTACGACGGCGTCGAGATGGCCCGCTTCTTCTCCACCCTGATGCTGATCTCCGGCGCCGCCCCGATCGTCGCGCCCCTCATCGGCGGGCAGATCCTGCGCGTCACGGACTGGCGGGGCGTCTTCCACGTCCTCGCCGTCATCGGCGTCCTGCTCACCGTCGTGGTGTGGCGCTTCCTCGACGAGACGCTGCCGCCCGAGCGGCGGCACGCGGGCGGTGTCGGCGAGGCGCTGCGGACCATGCGCGGACTGCTCGCCGACCGCGTGTTCACCGGCTACATGCTGGCCGGCGGGCTCGCCTTCGCCGCGCTCTTCGCCTACATCTCGGCCTCGCCGTTCGTCGTCCAGGAGATCTACGGCGCCTCGCCGCAGACCTTCAGCCTGCTCTTCGGGCTGAACTCCATCGGGCTCGTCGCCGTCGGCCAGATCAACGGCAAGCTGCTCGTCGGACGGGTCAGCCTCGACAAGACGCTCGGCCTCGGCCTGGGCGTGATCCTGCTGGCCGCGGTGGCCCTGGTCGTGATGACCAGCGGCGTGTTCGGCGACCCGGGCCTGGTGCCGATCGCCGCGGGCCTGTTCGTGCTGATGTCGGCGATGGGTCTGGCCCTGCCCAACACCAACGCGCAGGCCCTGATGCGCACCACGAACGCGGCGGGCTCCGCCGCCGCGCTGCTCGGCACCTCCTCCTTCCTGATCGGGGCCGTGGCCTCACCGCTCGTGGGCATCGCGGGGGAGGCGACGGCCGTGCCGATGGCGGTGACGCAGCTGGTGTGCGCGGTCGCGGCCCTCGCCTGCTTCCTGGGGATGTGCCGTCCCTGGCGGGCCTCGCGGGCCGCCTAAAATACGGGGGTGAACGCCGCACCCCCGCCCCCTCCCACCGCCGACGCGCTGCGCGCCGCCCTCGCCGGACTCCTCGACGGGCTGCCGCCGCGGCAGGCCGCCCAGGCCGTCGAGCGGCTGATCGCCAACTACCGCGGGACCACTCCGACCGACGCGCCCGTCCTGCGTGACCGCTCCGACGTCGCGGCGTACGCCGCCTACCGGATGCCGGCCACGTTCGAGGCGGTACGGGCGGTGCTCGACGCCTTCCGGGACGCGGCGCCCGACTGGGAGCCCGCGACGCACACCGACATCGGCGGTGGCACGGGCGCGGCGGGCTGGGCGGTCGCGGAGGCCTGGGGCGGCGCGGCGCGGACGACGGTGCTCGACTGGGCGGAGCCGGCGCTGGCCCTGGGCCGGGAGCTGGCGGAGGGGGTGTTCGACGCGGAGTGGCGACGGGCCAGGATCAGCGGCTCCCTGACGCTCGACGACACGGACCTGGTCACGGTCTCGTACGTCCTGAAGGAGCTGACCGAGGCGGACCGCCGGGCGGTCGTCGCCGAGGCGGCGCGGGTGGCGCGCGCGGTCGTGATCGTCGAGCCGGGCACGCCCGACGGCTACGAACGGATCATCGCGGCCCGCACGCTCCTCGTCGAGGCCGGTATGACCGTGGCCGCGCCCTGCCCGCACAGCGGCGCCTGCCCGATCGTGCCCGGAACGGACTGGTGCCACTTCGCGGCGCGGGTGAGCCGGTCGTCGCTCCACCGGAAGGTGAAGGGAGGTTCGCTGCCCTACGAGGACGAGAAGTTCAGCTACGTCGCCGCGACGAGGTTCCCGGTGGCCCCGGCCGCCGCCCGCGTCACCCGCAGGCCCCAGATCCGCAAGGGTCAGGTCCTGCTGGACCTCTGCGGACCGGACGGTCTGGCCCGGGAGACGGTCACCAAGCGGCACGGGACGCTGTACAAGGCGGCGAGGGACGTGGAGTGGGGCGACGCCTGGCCCCCGGAGTGAGGCCGGGGCGCCGCCCGGGGCGGTGTCGGGTCAGGCGCGCAGCTCCTGCGTACAGCACTTGACGCTGCCGCCGCCCTTGAGCAGCTCCATCAGGTCCATGCCCACCGGGGTGTAGCCGCGCTCCCGGAGCGGGGCGAACAGGCCGACCGCCGCCTGGGGGAGCAGGACGTGGAGTCCGTCACTCACCGCGTTCAGGCCCAGGGCGGCGGCGTCCTCCTCCGTCGCGATCAGCGCGTCGGGGAAGAGACGGGCCAGGACGGCCCGGCTGCCGGGGGAGAAGGCGCCGGGGTAGTACATGATCTCGTCGCGCGTGTCGTCCAGGACGCACAGGGCCGTGTCCAGGTGGTAGTAGCGCGGGTCCAGCAGGTCGAGGCCGAGCACGGGGCGGCCGAAGAACTCCTGCGCCTCGCCGTGCGACAGCGGGCTGGCGCGGAAGCCCCGGCCGGCCAGGATCCACGACGAGGTGACCGCGAAGTCGCCCTCGCCCTCGTTGACGTGCTCCGGCACCCGCACGTCGGTGTAGCCGTGGGCACGGAACCAGTCCAGGTGGGCCGCCGCCTCGCCCGCGCGCTCCGGGTAGGCGAACCGGGCACCGAGCACCCGGCCGTCCACCACGGTCGCGCCGTTCGCGGCGTAGACCATGTCCGGCAGGTCGGGATGCGGCTCGAGCAGCTCGACGGTGTGGCCGAGTGAGCGGTAGCGGTCCACCAGGTCCTCCCACTGGGCGTGGGCGAGCGGCAGGTCGACCGGCTTCGTGGGGTCCATCCAGGGGTTGATGGAGTACGTCACCTTGAAGTGCGTGGGTGGGCACATCAGATAACGGCGGGGCGAAGCCTCGCGCGGAGTGTGGCGCAATGAGGGCTCCTCACGGACGTGGGTCGGATGGACCCCATGGTCCGCCCTCTCCGGCGTCCGCGCAGTGAACCGTTCGGGTGATTCGGCCGAATATCGGCGCCCGGCGACGGGCGCCCCGGGGGCGCCGTACCACCCTCTCGCGAGACGTGGCGTCTCGTACGCTGTAGATTGGCCGCATGTCCGACACCAAGCTTCCCGACGGCAAGGCGCCCGACGCCTCCCGCCGCAGCGAGCGCTCCCGCCGCGCGATCTTCGACGCCGCACTCGCCCTCGTCTCCGAGGCCGGCTACGCCAAGACCACCATCGAGGGCATCGCCGCCCGCGCCGGTGTCGGCAAGCAGACCATCTACCGCTGGTGGCCCTCCAAGGCCGCCGTCCTCCTCGACGCCTTCCTCGACCTCGCCGCCCGGGCCAACGAGGCGCTGGGAGGCGACGCCGACAGTGAGATCCCCGACACCGGCGACCTCGCCGCCGACCTCTCGTACGTGCTGCGGGCCACCGTCGACGAGCTGAACAACCCGGTCTTCGACGCCCCCTCCCGGGCCCTGGCCGCCGAGGGCATCGTCAACCCCGAGCTCGGCGCCCGGTTCGTGGAGGCGCTCCTCGAACCCCAGCTCCAGTACTACGTACGCCGTATCGAGAGGGCCCAGGCCGCCGGGGACATCGACCCGGACGTCGACCCGCGCATCGCCCTCGAACTGCTGGTCGGCCCCTTGAACCACCGCTGGCTCCACCGCACGCTGCCGCTCACCCACGCCTACGCCGACACCCTCGTCCGGTACGCGCTGGGCGGGCTCGCGCCACGAGGTTGACCCACCCCGGTTGAGCGGTCCGGTCACCCGGAGCGCAGGATGGTGGGACCATGGGCAGAGCCGAACGGGCGAGCATGAGGTGTGAGGGGATAGATGGGCGACGGTATCGGCCGCTACCGCGGCACGGAGAGCAAACTCGCACAGTGGCTCCGCAGGCGCCCCAAACGCACGGGCTCCGCCGACGACGAGAACCACCGCGAGATCCTGCTCCTGGCCACCGCCGCCGCCGGAATGCCCATCGCCCCCGCCGCGTACCCCGTCGGATACCGCTGTTCCTGTGAACGCGTCGGCTGCCCCACCCCGGCCCGGCACCCCGTCTCCTTCGCCTGGCAGACCCAGTCGACCACCGACCGCGCCCAGATCCAGCGCTGGGCCCTCGCCCAGCCCGAGGCGAACTTCATCACCGCCACCGGCATGGTCCACGACGTCCTCGACGTCCCCCTGCGGGCCGGCCGCGACGCCCTGGAGCGGCTGCTCGCCGAGGGCGTCGAGGTCGGACCGGTCGCCGAGGCGGGGGAGAGCGCCGGCGACGGCGGGCGGATGCTCTTCTTCACCGCGACCCGGGGCACCCCCGAGGACGAGGACGAGTGGTGGCCCTGCGAGCTGGACTGCCACCCCGAGACCATGGACGAGCACCCGGGGCTGCGCTGGCACTGCCGCGGCAGCTATGTGCTCGTACCGCCCGCGCGGCTGCTGGGTGACGAGGACGCGCAGCCGTCCGTCGCCTGGGTCCGCGGCCCGGAGCACGCGCTGCCCGACCCGCTGAACCTGCTGGAGACCCTCACCGAGGCCTGCGCGCGGCACGCCGCCGTCCAGACGGAGGAGGAGCGCCGCTCCGACCGCGAGGCGGCCTGGCCCCTGGGCCGCTGAGGGACCCCTCGGATGCCGTCGGCGGCCCCGGGCCGCACGGGACACCTCCGGGACCCGCGCTCCCACCGCGCCGTCGGCCGGCGGAGGCGCGGAGCGCAGGCGGGAGAGGGAGCGACCTGACGGAACGGGTCCGGCGCCCAGGCGGGAACTCCAGGAGCCGGCCGACCCGGCCGCCCGGGTGGGCCCGCGCGGGCGCTCCCTAGGAGCCGACCGCCCCCGTCACGCCCTGGAGCCGGCTCACGACCACGACCCCGTCGCGGTCCGTGCCCGCCGGTTTCGCCAGCACCGCCTGGCTCGTCACCCACTCCTTGGTGACCGTGTTCGCCACCTCGCCGGTCATCAGGGCCTTCACCTCCGGGCCCACCTTCGGCCGGTAGCCCTGCGCGGCCGTCTGGCGCTCGAAGTACCGCGTCGCGAAGAACACCAGTGCCCCGCCGTCCTCCGTGGCCAGGGCCAGCGGCGCGAAGTCCCCGGAGTTCTCCGCCCGGTCCAGGTACTGCGTCGCGAGCCCCGCCCGCTTCGCCGACCGCTGCCGCTGCTCGCGCCAGGCCGTCGTGTGCGGACCCGCGGCGAACGGCGCCTGCTCCCCGCCCTGGAGGAAGGCGGTGAATTTCCCGCCCAGGTCCTTCGGCGCGACGGCGAGCCGACCCGAGTCGGCGGCGACCGGCACGGCGTAGCCGCCCTCCGTCGCGAACACCGGCACCTCGTCCGGGGTCAGGACCGCCAGATAGGCGACCTCCCACAGCTGGTCGGCGCCGTTGCGGACGAAGACCAGCAGCCAGCGGTTGTCCCCGGCGCCCTGGTCGGTGTCCCGGTTGGAGTCGGTGTTCGCCACGAACCAGCGCGGCCAGCCCGCCTTCTTCGGCACCACGAACGTCGCGTCCGCCAGTTCCAGCGGGCGGTGATTCGCGTTGTTACCCGGACTGGTGACCGAACGGGACCTCAGGCCCGCCTGGTTGATCTCGCCGAGCGGCCCGGTGACCCGGCCGGCGGAGAAGGCCGGGTCGTTCGCCTTGTCGGACTTGTTGTACGCGTTCGTGAAGTCCGCGAGGGCCTGTTCGGCCTCAGCCTTCGTCGCCGCCGGCAGCAGTTCCAGCTCGCCGTGCACCGTCACGCAGCCGCTCGCCGTCAGCGCCAGCACCGTCGTCGTCACGACCGCCGTCAGCGGTCGCCCCAGCCTTCTCATCGGTTGCCTTCTGCCCCTCGACCCGCTCGTCCCTCCCGGACGGACCCGACCCTACCGGGGCCAGGAAGAACGCGAGCGTCGGGATCAGATAGAGCGCCCACACCGTGACCTGAAGAACCGTCGGGTCGGGCTGGAAGTTGAAGACGCCCTTCAGGAGCGTGCCGTACCAGCTGTCCGGCGGGATCGTGGCCGAGATGTCGAACGCCTTGTCCGCCAGACCCCCGAGGAAGCGCGCCTCCTGGAGGTCGTGCACCCCGTAGGCCAGCACCCCGGCCGCCACCACGACCAGCATGCCGCCGGTCCAGGTGAAGAACCGCGCCAGGTCGATCCTGAGCGCGCCGCGGTAGAACAGCCAGCCGAGCAGGACCGCCGTCCCGATGCCGAGCAGCACCCCGGCCAGCGGGGCCGACGTGCCGTCCTGCGAGGCGCGCACGGACGCCCACACGAACAGGGCCGTCTCCAGCCCCTCCCGGCCCACGGCCAGGAAGGCGGTGACCACGAGCGCGCCCGTGCCCATCCGCAACGCCTCGTCCAGCCTGCCGTGCAGCTCCCGCCGCAGATGCCGGGCCGTCCGCCGCATCCAGAAGACCATCCACGTCACCAGGCACACCGCGACGATGGAGAGCGAGCCGCCGAGCAGCTCCTGCGCCTCGAACGTCAGCTCCTGGGAGCCGAACTCGAGCGCGAAGCCGAAGCCGAGGGCCAGTGCGACGGCGACCCCGATCCCGGTCCAGATCGGCCCCAGGGCGTCACGGCGCTTCGTCCGCACGAGGTACGCGACGAGGATGCAGACGACCAGGGAGGCCTCGAGCCCCTCGCGCAGGCCGATCAGGTAGTTGCCGAACACGCCGGCTCCCTTCGGTAACGGCGGATGACGGCGCTCACGCGAACAGTTCCCGTCCCCACCAGTCGTCCTTGTCGCGGACGCCGGGCGGGATCGCGAACAGGGCCGAACCCACGTGCTGGATGTACTCGTTGAGGACGTCCGCGCGCGCCAGGGACGTCTGTACGGGGATGAAGCCGGTCCGCACGTCCCGCTGGTAGGCGAGGAAGAACAGCCCCGCCTCCAGCCGGCCCAGACCGTCCGTGCCGTCCGTGAAGGAGTAGCCCCGGCGCAGGAGCGTCGCCCCGTTGTTGGAGTCGGGGTGCGCGAGCCGGACGTGCGCCTCGGGCTTCATCGCCTTCAGGAACGGCTCGTCGTGCTCCCGGGCCTTGCCGACCGGAGCGCCCTCGCGCTTGTCGCGGCCGAAGATGTCCTCCTGCTCCTGGAGCGAAGTCCGGTCCCAGGTCTCGACGTTCATCCGGATCCGGCGGGCGACGAGGTACGAGCCGCCGGTCATCCACGCGGCCCGGCCCGGGACGTCCTTGGCGGCGACCCACACGTGCCGGTCCAGAGCGGCCGTGTCGGTCCCCGCGACGTTGCGGGTGCCGTCCTTGAAACCGAAGAGGTTGCGCGGGGTCTGGGCGTCCGGTGTCGTCGACGACGTCTTCCCGAAGCCCAGCTGCGACCAGCGCACCGCGACCTTGCCGAAGCCGATCCTCGCCAGGTTGCGGATCGCGTGCACCGCGACCTGCGGGTCGTCCGCGCACGCCTGGACGCACAGGTCGCCGCCGCCCCGGGCCGGGTCCAGATTGTCCCCGGGGAACCGCGGCAGGTCGACCAGGGCGCCCGGCCGCCGGTCCTTCAGGCCGAACCGGCCGTCGAAGAGGGACGGCCCGAAGCCGATGGTGAGGGTGAGCCGGGACGGCTTGAGGCCGAGGGCCTCGCCGGTGTCGTCCGGCGGCGCCTCCGGCAGACCGCCGTAGGCGCCCTCGCCGACCTCGCGGCCCTCCGTCATGCGCTCGGCCGCCCGCGTCCAGTCCTTCAGCAGCCGGACCAGCTCGGCGCGGTCGGTCGTCTTCACGTCGAAGGCGGCGAAGTGCAGCCGGTCCTGGACGGCGGTCGCGATCCCCGCCTGGTGGGGGCCGTGGAAGGGGACGGCCGCGCCGCTGTCGGCGGCCGGCACGGTGGGGTCGCCGGCGCGGGTCACGGCGACGGCGCCGCCGGCCGCGACGGCGCCGAGCGCGAGCCCGGCACCGCCCCAGCCGAGAACCGTCCGCCGGGTGGCCGCCCCGCCGCCCGTCTTCTCGGCCGGGAGGGCGTCCGCCGCCCGGGCCCCGTCTGTGGTCTCCTCGGACATGTCCCCGTCCCCTGCTTCTGCTTCTACTTGACGACCGCGGCGGCGAGCTTGGAGAGCGGTTCCGCCAGCGCGTTGACGCCGTCCGACAGCTCCTTGCGCTCGGCCTCGCCGACCTTGTCGTACGAGGTGAAGACGTAGCTCGCCTTGTCTGCGCGGTACTTGTCGAGCAGCGTGTTCAGCGCGGCGAACTGCCTGTCCAGTTCGGCGACCAGCTTCGGGTCGTTCTTCGAGGCGACCGGCTTGAGCAGCTCGAAGGACTTCTGCGCGCCCTCGACGTTCGCCTTGAAGTCGACCAGGTCGGTGTGGGAGTAGCGCTCCTCCTCGCCGGTGACCTTGCCGGTGGCGACCTCGTCCAGGAGCTCCTTGGCGCCGTTGGCCATCGACGTGGGGGTGATGTCGGCCTTGCCGACGCGCTTCACCCAGTCCGCGAGGTCCTTGTCGAGGGTGTCGGCGAGCTTCTTCTCCGCGTCGCCGATCCTCTTGTCCTGCCAGAGCGCCTTCTCCAGGCGGTGCCAGCCGGTCCAGTCCTTCGCCGGGTCCTGACCCTCCTCCAGGCCGTCCTCGCGGACGTCGACCTTCGGGTCGATGTCGCCGAAGGACTCCGCGACCGGCTCGGTGCGCTCCCAGCCGATGCGCGAGTCGGCGTACGCCTTCTTCGCGCCCTCGACGTCACCGGCCCGGACGGCGTCGGTGAAGACCTTCACCTTCGGCAGGGTGCCGTCGGCCTGCGCCTGCACGTACTGGCGGTACGCGGCGACGGCGGCGTCCATCTCGGGGGACCGCTTCGCGGCCGCGGCGCCGCCGGTGACGGTGACCTTCTGGCGGATGCCGTCGCCCGTCATACCGGGCTTGCAGGCGATCTCGTACGCGCCGGCCTTGACCTCGGCGGTGATGGTGGCCTTGGTGCCGGGGCCGATGTTCTCCCGCTCAGTCACGATCCGGTCGTCCGGGTAGAGGACGTACACCTCGGTGACCTTCGTGCCCCGGTTCTCCACGGCGAGCTTCACATGGCCCGCGGGGAACTCCTTCGCGGAGACCTCGCAGGAGTCGTCCGTGGCGACGACGCGGACGGAGCCGTCGCCGCCCTTGGCGTCGCTCTTCTCCGTGCAGCCGGTGACGGCGGTCAGAGCGGCCGCGGTGGCGGCGGCGGTGACGAAGGAGAGACGGACGGGTCGCATAGGGGCTCCAGGAAGGGCGGGGACACGGTGAGGCGGGCCTAACTTAACCGAGGCTTACCTCACGCAAACCGGGGCGTCCAGTGATACGGCTCTCACGTTCGCCTTCCGGCCACGGCAAGGTCACAGTGCTCTCATCGGTGCCCCATAGGGAGGTCAAGTGCGGGTCAAGGAGCCGGATTTGTCCGTTCCGGCGTGGAGTGTTCCACCAGTCGGCCACCGCGATCGCCCCCGTGACCGACGCGCACCGGAAACGGCGGTGCGACCCCGCCGTCTTCCCGGCTAGCGTGCGGGACATGTCCAAGCGCCTGAGCCGAGAGAACCTTCCCGGGGCCCTCGTCCTGCACGTCGAAGGTGGCCCGCTCGAACCCCCGCCCCTGCGCATGGAGATGACGGACGGCCGTCGGATGCTGCTGCGCCAGGGCGACCGCCCGGTGCTGCTCGCGCGGGTGGACGAGGACCGGGGCGGGGTGCGGGTCCACCGTCGCGAGGGCTACCGCTCGCCGCTGCCGCCGATACGCGCGGACGAGGCCCGGCGGGGGCCCGACTGGTCGCACCGGTACGCGGGTCGGCTGGAGGCGGCGGAGGAGGGTCCGTTGCACGAAGGGCGTTGGGTGCTGAGGGCTCGGGAGGTGTTCCCGCCCTACGTCTGGCGCGGCGACTTCCTGGCGACGTGGCCGGACGGCCGTCTGGACTGGAACGACGGCTGGAACGGTGTCATCCCGCTGAGGCCGCCGTCGGCCCCGGACGCGCCGCGCGTCAAGGCGTACCGCAAGCAGGCCAGGGACGGCAGCCTCGCGCCCGTCCTGCTGTGGTGGGTGACGGCGTTCGACGGCTGGCTGCTGCTGGACGGCCACGACCGCGCGGTGGCCGCACTCGCCGAGGGGCGGGACCCGCGCACGATCGTGCTGGCGGCCGGACACGACGAGCAGTGGCTGACCGAGTCGACCGCCTCGGTCGGCACGTACTTCCAGGGGATGCTGGAACGCGGCTTCCGCGGGCCCGACCCCGAGCGTCAGCGGGCCGACGTGGCGGAGCGGTACGGCTGGACGGTCGCGGACCTTCCGTACGAGGAAGCCCGCACGTTCGCCTGGCCGATTCCGGGTGGCGCCGCCGAGTGGGACGCGTGGATGCTTGAATTCCGCCATGAACACGACCGTGACGAGTAGCGCCACCGACATCGACGTGCTGCGCGTCTTCTGTGCGGGCGACGGCCGGTACGGCAACGCCCTGGGGGTCGTACGCGAGGGGCGTACGTTTCCCGACGAGGCGTCCCGGCAGGCGCTCGCCAAGGAACTCGGCTTCAGCGAGACCGTGTTCGTCGACGATCCGGAGCGCGGGGACGTCGACATCTACACGCCCGGAGTGCGGCTGCCGTTCGCCGGCCATCCGCTCGTCGGCGCGGCCTGGCTGCTCGATCTGGAGGTCGTCCAGCCGCCGGCCGGCGAGGTCTGGACGCGGGGGGACGGGGAGTTCACCTGGATCGAGGCGCGTGCCGAGTGGGCTCCGCCGCGCACTCTGCGGCGGCACGGATCGGCCGCCGAGGTCGACGCACTGGAGGTGCCCGAGCCGGGGGAGTGGATCTACGCCTGGGCCTGGGAGGACGAGGCGGCCGGCCGGATCCGGGCGCGCGCCTTCCCGGGGCGCGGGGACGGCATCGACGAGGACGAGGCGACGGGCGCCGCCGCCCTGCTGCTCACGGCCGAGCTGGGCCGGGCCCTGAACATCACGCAGGGCCGGGGGTCGCAGATTCTGACGGCCCCCGGCCCCGACGGCCTGATCGAGCTGGGCGGACGGGTCCGCCTGGAGCGGACCCTCACCCTCGCGCGCTGAAGCTCACCCTCAGGCGACGGCGTTCCCGCTCACGCGCTGAGCGGGAACTCGCTGCCCAGCTCCCGGAAGACCGCGCCGTTGAAGTCGAAGGCGCGCTTGCACTCGTCGACGATGCGCTGCTTCTCCAGGTCGTCGGCGTTCACGGCGTCGAGCAGCTCGCGGTACCCGCGCTTGAAGGCCGCCGGGTTGGCGATCTGCTCGAAGACGTAGAACCGCACGCCGTCGCCCTTGCGCGCGAAGCCCCAGGTCCGCTCCGCCTTGTCCCGGATGATCTGGCCTCCGGAGAGGTCGCCGAGATAGCGGGTGTAGTGGTGCGCCACGTATCCGGCCGGCCACTCCCGCGCGCACTGCGCCACCCGTTCGGCGTAGGCGGCGGTCGCGGGCAGCGGGGAGAGCGCGGTGCGCCAGTCCGGGCCCCGGAGGTGGGCGAGGTCCTGCTCCAGGGCGGCCGTGCGGAACAGCTCCGGCCGTATGAAGGGCCCGGCGACCGGGTCGTCCTTCAGCGTCTCGGCCCCGCCCTCCAGGGCGCGGTAGACGAACCAGAGCTGCTCCGTGTAGCGCGCGTACGCGTCCACGGCCAGCCGCCCGCCGAGGAGGTCGCTCATGAAGGTCGACGTCTCGGCCTCGGTGTGCTGCTGGTGCGAGGCGGTGCGGATGAGCGTCGAGAAGGGCGTATCCAAGGCGAGCCTCCGGGACCGATGGGGACGGGAACCTGAGAGGATCCTGCTACTTAGGCATACCTCAGTCAATTGGTTCCCGACTGCCTGTCGGTAAAAACGCTACCCCGCGGGGACGTCAGGGCAACGTCAGAATCTCGGTTCCGGTGTCCGTCACGACCAGCGTGTGCTCGAACTGGGCCGTCCGCTTCCGGTCCTTCGTGACCACGGTCCAGCCGTCGTCCCACATGTCGTACTCGTGCGTGCCCAGCGTCAGCATCGGCTCGATGGTGAACGTCATGCCGGGCTGGATGACGGTCGTCGCGTGCGGGGAGTCGTAGTGCGGGATGATCAGTCCGGAGTGGAAGGACGAGTTGATGCCGTGGCCGGTGAAGTCGCGCACGACGCCGTAGCCGAAGCGCTTGGCGTACGACTCGATGACCCGGCCGATGATGTTGATCTGCCGGCCCGGCTTCACGGCCTTGATCGCGCGGTTCAGCGACTCCCGCGTCCGCTCCACCAGCAGCCGCGACTCCTCGTCCACGTCGCCGCAGAGGTAGGTGGCGTTGTTGTCGCCGTGGACGCCGTGGATGTACGCCGTGACGTCGAGGTTCACGATGTCGCCGTCGCGCAGCACGGTCGAGTCCGGGATGCCGTGGCAGATGACCTCGTTGACCGAGGAGCACAGCGACTTCGGGAAGCCGCGGTAGCCGAGGGTGGACGGGTAGGCCCCGTGGTCGCACATGAACTCGTGCGCGACCCGGTCCAGTTCGTCCGTGGTCACGCCGGGTGAGATGTGCTTGGCGGCCTCCTCCATCGCCTGCGCGGCGATGCGGCCGGCGATCCGCATCCGCTCGATGGTCTCGGAATCCTGCACCTCGGGTCCCGAATACGGGGTAGGAGCGGGCTTGCCGACGTACTCGGGACGGCGGATGGCTCCGGGAACGGAGCGGTGGGGGGAGAGCTCCCCCGGTACGAGAAGCGACTGGCCAGACATACCAGCGAGTCTAACGACCGCGTCTGGGGCAGCATGGCGACAGAGGAAGGAGCCGACGATGGCCCTGTTCAAGAAGCGCACGGCGGGCAAACCGGGCGAGTGGTACTACTGCCTGGAGCACAAGAAGGTCGAGGAGGGCCCGGAGTGCCCCTCCAAGAACCGCTTCGGCCCGTACACCAGCCGTGAGGAGGCGTCCCACGCGATGGAGACCGCGCGGGAACGCAATCTGGAGTGGGAGAACGACCCGAAGTGGCACGACCCGAAGCCGGACGGCCCCGGGGAATAGCGCCCCGGGCGGCCGGTCCGGCGGTCGGTCGGTGCCGCGGTCGGTCAGGATCCCGGTCCGGCGGTGGTCAGGCCAGGATCCCGGTCCGGCGGCCGGTCAGGCCGGGGTCCCGGCCCCGGCCTCCTCCGTTCCCCGCCCGCGCTCCCGCTCCTGCCGCGCCTTGTGACGCGCCGCGTCCGCGTCCGTCGTCGCGTCGTAGGTGAGGAGCCTGGGCAGGGCGAGGCAGAGCAGACCCACGGAGGCGACGCAGGCGACACCGCCGGTCCACACCGCCGCCCGCGTGCCCGTCCAGCCGGCCATCGCGCCCGCGCGGACCTGGCCGAGCTGGGGGCCCACGCTGTACGACAGGACCTCGATGCCGGCCAGGCGACCGCGCAGCTCCTCGGGGATCGTCTGGTTCCAGATCGTGGAGCGGCCCAGGCCGCTCAGCATGTCGCCGGCGCCCGCGAAACCCAGACAGAGCAACACGAGCCACACGTTCGAGAACCAGCCCGCCGCCGCGATCGCCAGGCCCCATCCCGCCGCCCCGCACACCACGAGCAGCCCGTGCCGGCGGATCCGCGAGGTCCAGCCGCTGGTCAGGCCGAGCACGAGCGAGCCGACCGACCCCGCCGCGTACATCAGACCGAGCGACCACTCGGCGTCCAGGTCGTCCGCGAGGAACGGGAAGATCGTGTTCGGGAACGCGAAGAACATCGCCGCGAGGTCGATCGCGTACGTGCCGAGGAGCACCGGCCGCGACCACGCGTACCGCGCGCCCTCCGCGATCCCCCGCAGGGACGGCTTCTCGGCGTCGTGCGCGGGAGGTGCGGGGGACAGCCGACGGCAGAGCAGGACGGAGACGGCGAAGCCGAGGACCGTCACGCCGTAGGCCGTGGCGTGCCCCGCGTACGCCACCACCAGGCCCGCGAGCGCCGGTCCCGCGATCGCGCCCATCTGCCAGCGCAGCGAGTTCAGCGCCGCCGCGGCCGTCTGGTGCTCGTGCGGCACGATCCTCGCCATGAGGGAGTCGAGGGCGGGCCGCTGAAGCCCGGCCAGCGCCGAGACGCCGGCGGCGACGACGTACAGCGGCCACAGCACGGGGGACGGGAGCACCGCGTTGACCAGCAGGATCAGGGCGAGCAGCCCGAGTCCCGCCTCGGTCGCGACGATCACCTTCCGCCGGTCGACGGCGTCGGCGAGCGCGCCGCCGTAGAGCCCGAACACGACGAGCGGCACCAGCTCGACGAGACCCATCGCGCCCACGGCCAGCGGCGAGCCGGTCAGGTCCTTGATCTGCAACGGCAGGGCGATCATCGCCATGAAGCTGCTGAAGTACGTGACCAGCCCCTGGATCCACAGCAGCCGGAAGTCTGCCGAGGCCCGCCACGGAGCGGGATCGGGGAGGAGGGAGGAGAGCTTCGCCATCACGAGCGGCCATGCTCCGTCGGCCCGTCACCGAGGGCAACCGAATTTACCGGCCGTGGGCCGAGGGCCGGCCGGCCACGGTCTCCGCTCTCGCCCCCCGGCCCTTCTCCGGCCCGGGCCACCACCGTCGTGTACTCCGGCCCGAGCCCCACCGTCCGTGCTGCGGCCGAAGCTCTCCCGCTACCAGCGCGGCGGCGGGGGCGCCGTCAGATGGTCCGCCAGCCGGGAGAGCCGGTCGCGGAAGCGACGCCGGCCACGCGGCGACGGCAGGCTGTTCTCGCCCGCCGCCGCGCTGACCAGGTGCTGGACCAGGTCCAGGTCGACATCGGCCGCCGGGTCCACGGTCAGCTCCTCGTGGGCCAGTCCGCGCACCTCCGGATCCCCCCGGTCCAGGGCCATGACCGTCGCCCCCGCCCGTCGGGCGTCGTGGACGCGTTCCAGGAGACCGGCGTCCGGCCGCTCCGGCGCCACCATCAGCAGCGTCGCCCCGCGCCCCGCCGACTCCAGGCGGCCGAGCCCCACCGCCAGATGGGCCGGGTCGCCCGGCCGCGTCCGATGCCGCACCAGCGTCGGCGCCAGCTCCGGCAGCCCCGACCAGGCCGCCTCGTCCACCAGATGCGCCGCGAGGTGCCACGGCTCGTACTCCGCCGTCCCCACCAGCAGCAGGCCGCCCCGGTGCGGCACCACGGACGACCGGAGGGTGCCCGCGAACCGCCGGGCGGCGCGCGGCCACTCGGTCCCGGCGAGCACGTCCCGCAGCAACGCGACGCGTACGGCATCCATGGGGCCGCATCCTGCCGCAGCCGGCCCCCGCGCGCGGCCGGTCGCCCGGGGTTCCACCCGTACGGGGCGCGCAGCGGCCCCGGTCGCACGGGACGCCGGGTTCCCGGCCCGCAGGGGATGGGACCGGAGCGACCGGCCAGTAATGTCGGGGCCATGACTTCCACGAACCCCACCCCCGCGCCCAAGGACCCCTGGGACCTGCCCGACGTGTCCGGACTGGTCGTCGGCGTCCTCGGCGGCACCGGCGACCAGGGGCGCGGCCTCGCCTACCGGCTCGCCCGGGCCGGCCAGAAGGTGATCATCGGATCCCGCGCCGCCGACCGCGCCCGCGCCGCGGCCGAGGAGCTCGGCCTCGGCGTCGAGGGCGCGGACAACGCCGAGTGCGCACGGCGCAGCGACATCGTGATCGTGGCCGTCCCCTGGGACGGCCACGCCGACACCCTGAAGTCCCTGCGGGAGCAGCTCGCCGGCAAGCTCGTCGTCGACTGCGTCAACCCCCTCGGCTTCGACAAGAAGGGCGCCTACGCCCTCAAGCCCGAGGAGGGCTCGGCCGCCGAGCAGGCCGCCGCGCTGCTGCCGGACTCCCGCGTGACCGCCGCCTTCCACCACCTCTCCGCCGTCCTGCTCCAGGACACCTCCATCGTCGAGATCGACACGGACGTGATGGTCCTCGGAGAGGAGCGCGGCGACGTCGAGATCGTCCAGGCCCTGGCCGGGCGGATCCCCGGCATGCGGGGCGTCTTCGCGGGCCGGCTGCGCAACGCGCACCAGGTCGAGTCGCTCGTCGCCAACCTGATCTCCGTCAACCGCCGGTACAAGGCGCACGCGGGCCTGCGCGTCACCGACGTCTGAGCGCCCTCGGGCATGGGGGACACTGGACGGGCACCATCAGCCGTACCCGGACAGGAGCCGACCCCCATGCCCCGCCTCGCTCTCTACGCCCTCGCCGTCTGCGCCCTCGCCGTCGTGGCGGCGGTCGTCTCCTTCGTCTCGGGCAGCTGGCTCGGCGTGATCTGGGTGCTCCTCGCCGGCCTCTCCTCCAACATGGCCTGGTACTACCTCCGCCGCGCCAGGATCCAGGGATCCTGACACCCCTCAGATCCGGCAGAGGTCCGGCGCCTCCTGCCAGAAGCGGTAGAGGTTCGAGCCGCAGTAGCGGGAGATCTCCGGCACACCGAGCGCCCGCATCAGCGCGTCGATGGCGTCGAAGAACGCGCCGTTGACCGCCGGGACGAAGAGCAGCGCGATCACGACGAAGAAGCCGTACGGGGCGTACGGCTCGATCTGGCGCTTCACCTTGTACGAGAGCCAGGGCTCGACCACCCCGTACCCGTCGAGGCCCGGCACCGGCAGGAAGTTCAACAGCGCGGCCGTCACCTGGAGGAACGCCAGGAACGCCAGCGCGTACCGGAAGGCGAGCGGGACGCCGTCCAGCGCGTCCAGCCAGAACGGCGCCGTGCACACGATCGCGAACAGGACGTTGGTGAGCGGCCCCGCGGCCGAGATCAGGCTGTGCTTCCAGCGGCCCTTGACCCGGCCCTGCTCGATGAAGACCGCGCCGCCGGGCAGACCGATACCGCCCATGATCACGAAGAGCACGGGCAGGATGATGCTCAGGACGGCATGGGTGTAGGCGAGCGGATTGAGCGTGAGGTAGCCCTTCGCGCCGACCGTGATGTCCCCGCCGTGCAGCGCGGTGCGGGCGTGCGCGTACTCGTGGAGGCAGAGCGAGACGACCCACGCCGAGGTCACGAAGAGGAAGACCGCGAGCCCCGGGGAGGCCGCGAAGCCGGTCCACACGGCCCAGCCGGTGACGCCCATGACGGCGAGGATCGCCAGGAAGACCGGGCTGATCCTGCGCTCGTGGCTGCGGGTGGTGGCCGTGGACATCGGTGGGACTCCCTGGGAAGCGGCGGGTGTGTGCGAGGAACGTGCCGGGGCGGGGGTGAGTTCCTGCGATGATCCCCGGCTCACGGAGAATAGGGCCTGTGCGCTATTCCGTCCTCGGCCCCACCCAGGTCCACACCGCCCACGGGACCCCCGTCGCGGTCGGCGGGCCGCGGCTGCGCGCCCTGCTGACCGTCCTGGCGCTGCGAGCGGGACGGTCCGTGCCGGTCGCCCTCCTCGTCGAGGAGGTGTGGGGCGGGGAACCGCCCGCCGACGCCGCCGCCGCGCTCCAGGCCCTGGTGGGCCGGGTACGGCGGGCGCTCGGGCGCGAGGCCGTGATCTCGGCGGACGGCGGCTACGCCCTGGCCGCGGGCCCCGAGGACGTCGACGCGCACCGCTTCGAGCGGCTGGCCGCGGAAGGGGCGCGGGAACTGGCGGACGGCGCCCCGGCCCGGGCCGCGGCCCTCCTCGACGAGGCGCTCGGCCTCTGGCGGGGCCCCGCCCTCGCCGACCTGCCCGACCGGGCCGCTGAGGCCGCGCGCTGGGAAGCCCGCCGAATGGACGCCCGGCGCGCCCGCTTCGGGGCGGCCCTGGCCCTCGGCGACGCGGCCTCGGCCCTCCCCGAGCTGGTCGCGCTCTGCGAGGCCCACCCCCTCGACGAGCCGCTCCAGGCCCTGCGGATCCGGGCCCTGCGCGACACGGGGCGGACGGCGGAGGCGCTGCTCGCCTACGAGACGCTTCGCCGAGCGCTCGCCAACCGCCTGGGCACGGACCCCTCCCCGGCGCTGCGCGCCCTCCACGCGGACCTGCTCCGCCAGGAGACTCCGGCGGCGGCGCCCCCGGGGGCCCGGGCCGTGCAACGCACGGGCGGCCCCGGCCCGTCCGCCGGGACCCCGCGGGCCGGGGCGTCCGGAGGCGGGCGGGCGGCCCCCTCCGCCGACGCGCCGGTGGCCGTTCCGGGTGGGACCGCCGCCGTTCGCTCCGGTACGGGTTCCGCTTCGGGTGGGACCGTCGGTTCCGGCTCAGGTACGGGGCCCGTTCCGGGTGGGACCGTCGGTTCCGGTACGGGGCCCGTTCCGGGTGGGCTCGTCGCCGCCGTCGGTTCCGGAGCCGCGCCCGGCCGGAGCACCGTCGGCGCTTCCTCCTTCACCACCACATCCGGTGCCGACGCCGATTCCCTGTCCGGGTCCGGGGCCGGCCGGTCCGCCTTCCGGATGCCCGGTGCCCCGCCGCCGCCCGTCGCCGTCGTCGGCAACCTCCGCGCCCGGCTGACCAGTTTCGTCGGGCGCGAGGACGACATCGCCGCCGTACGGGACGACCTGACGCGCGCCCGCCTGGTCACCCTCCTCGGCCCCGGCGGGGCCGGCAAGACCCGGCTCTCGCAGGAGGCCGCCGAACGCGCGGCCGTCGCCGGAGAGTGGCCGGACGGCGTCTGGCTGGTCGAACTCGCGCCCGTCACCGACCCGGAGGCGGTCCCCGAGGCCACGCTCGGAGCCGTCGGCGCGCGCGAGACCGTGCTGCGCGGCGCGGGCGCGGAGGAGCTGCGCGGAACCGACGACCCGGTGGGGCGGCTCGTCGAGCACTGCGCCGGCCGGCGGATGCTCCTGCTGCTCGACAACTGCGAACACGTCGTCGGCGCGGCTGCGGAGCTCGCGGAGACGCTGCTGGCGCGCTGCCCGGGGGTGACCGTCCTCGCGACCAGCCGCGAACCGCTCGGGGTGCCGGGGGAGTCGGTCCGCCCGGTCGGCCCGCTGCCACAGGACACCGCGCTCCGGCTCTTCGCCGACCGGGGGGCGGCCGCGGGGACCGGCTTCCGGATCGAGGACGATCCGCGGGCCGCCGAGGAGATCTGCCGGCGCCTGGACGGCCTTCCCCTGGCCATCGAACTGGCCGCCGCACGGCTGCGGATGCTCACCCCGCGCCAGATCGCGGACCGCCTGGACGACCGCTTCCGCCTGCTCACCTCGGGCGCCCGTACGGTCCTGCCCCGCCAGCAGACCCTCCGCGCCGTCGTCGACTGGTCCTGGGAGCTGCTGGACGACTTCGAACGGGCGGTCCTGCGCCGTCTGTCGGTCTTCAGCGGCGGCAGCGACCTGGAGGCGGCCGAGGCGGTCTGCGCGACCCCGGACCAGGCCGCGGCCGGCTCTGCCCCCGGGATCGGAGCCCCCGGGCCCGTCGCCTCCCACCGGCCGGCCGGGGCATCCCGTACGGCAGCGGCTCACGCCGGACCCGCCGCCGGGCAGGTCCTCGACGCGCTCGGCTCCCTCGTCGACAAGTCGCTCGTCATCGCCGCGCCCGTCGACGGCGGCGACATGCGCTACCGCCTCCTGGAGACCGTCGCCGAGTACGCGGCCGAGCGGCTCGACGAGGCGGGGGAGCGGGCGGCGGTCGAGCGACGGCACCTCGTCCACTACCGCGAGGTCGCCCGCACCACCGACCCCGAGCTGCGCGGCGGCGGTCAGGTCTCGGCCATCGCCCGCCTGACCCTCGAGTACGAGAACCTGCGCACCGCCCTGCGCCGTGCCGTCTCCGCCCGCGACGAGCACGAGGCCCTCAGCCTCGTCCACTCCCTGCTCTGGTACTGGCAGATGCGCGATTTGCGCGCCGACGCCCTGCACTGGGCCGAGACCGTCGCCGCCCTCGGCCCCGACCCCTTCGAGCCCTCGGCGCCGCCCGTCGTGCCGCTCCACGAACCCGTCACCGCCGCTCCGCCCCCGCTCGACGAGGACCGGCTGTGGGAGGCCCGGCGCGGGGTGCGGCTGGTCGAGCTGCTCAACATGGACCACCAGCACGGCACCTGGATCACCCCCGAGGGCGGGGAGCGGCTGCGCCGGATCACCGCCCGGTACCGCCCCGGGCTGCCGCAGACCTGCCGGCTCCCCGGCTCCTTCGCCGTCTTCGCCGTCCTGCTGACCGGCGAGGTGGGCCGGTTGCGGGAGATGCTCGACACCACCGTCGAGGCATGCCGCGCCTACGGCTACGACTGGGAACTGGCCAACGCCCTCCAGCTGCGCGCCAACGTCCTGGCCAACCGCAGCGAATGGGCCGGCGAGGCGAGCGCCGACGCCGACGAGAGTCTGAAGATCTTCGTCCGCCTCGACGACGCCTGGGGAGCGGCCGAGGCGCTCTCCTCGCGGGGCGAGGCCCGGGAGAAGCGCTGCGAGTTCGAGGACGCCGCCGAGGACTACGCGGCCGCCATCGGCTACGCGGAACGGATCGGCGCCCAGTCCCAGAAGGCCCTGCTGCGGGCCCGCTACGCGGACATGCTCAACGTGACCGGACGGGCCGAGGAGGGCGAGGCGATCCTGCGCGAGGTCCTGGAGGCCGGCACCGCACGCGGCCACGAGCCGATGATCGCCGCCCGGCTCTTCCTGGCGCTGTACCTCGGCCGCACCGGCCGGACCGCCGAGGCCCGCGAGCATCTCCAGGCGGTCCTGGAGGAGTTCAGCTCGGAGACCCTGTCGATCTTCGGCGGCTTCACCCTCGGCAGCCTCGCCTGGCTGGACAACCTGGAGGGGCGGTACGAGTCCGCCTTCCCGCTCGCCCGGCAGGCCATGGAACGCTCCGTCGGCCCCCTGTCGATGGTGGTCGCGCCTCAGATGCCGGCGGTTCAGCTGGTCACCGCCGCCTGGTCGCTGGCCGGCCTCGGCGGCGCCTGCGCCGAGATCGGGGCCCGGCTGCTCGGAGCCCGCGCCGGGCTCCTTCCGCAGGGCCATCTGCTCCCGCCCCCCGAGCGGGAGAGCCTGGAGGCGGCCACCCGGCTGGCCCGGTCCGCCCTCGGCGACGCCGCCTACGAGGCGGCGTACGCCGCGGGCGGCGGCCTCTCCCTCGGGGAGGCCACCGCCCTGCTCGACAGCGCCGCCGACGCGATCACCAGGCGCGCCGAGTCGTGAACCCCCTGAGGCTCAGGTCTTCTTGCGGAACTTGGCCACCGCGAGCGGTGCCGTGACGACCGTGATGAGCAGCGCCCAGCCGAGGGTCATCCACACCGACTCGGCGACCGGGCCGCCGTTGATCAGGTTCCGCGCCGCGTCCGCTAGGTTGGAGAGCGGGTTGTAGTCGGTGAAGGTCTCCAGCCAGCCGGGCATCGAGGTCGGCGGGGCGAAGATCGAGGAACCGAACTGGAGCGGCATCAGCACGATCATGGCCATCCCCTGGACGGCCTGCGCCGTCTTCATGGTGAGCCCGAGCAGGATGAAGATCCACATCAGCGAGGCGCCGAACACCATGGACAGGCCGATGGCGGCGAAGAGGTCCAGGATCGAGGTCCTGATCTCCAGGCCGAGCAGGAAGCCCATCGCGAGCAGGATGGCGACGGCGACCAGCATCCGGCCGATCTCGACGACGATCTTCGCGATGAGGACCGAGGACCGGGCGATCGGCATCGTCCGGAAGCGGTCCATGACCCCCTTCTTGAAGTCGTCGTTGATCCCCGTGCCGACGGCCATGGCGATGTTCATGCCCATCATCGCCATCAGACCGGGAACGACGTAGTTCACGTACTCCTGGTTGTTGCCCTTGCCGGAGATCGCGCCGCCGAAGACGTACACGAAGAGCAGGACGAAGATGATCGGCATCAGGACGACGTCGAACATCGACTCGGGGTCCTGCTTGATCTGCAGGGCGTTGCGCCGGACGAGGGCACCGATGTGGCGGAGGTTGGCCCGCAGGCCGATCCGGCCCTCGCCGCCCCGCCCGCCGCGCGCCGGGGCCGGGCCCGACGCGTCGACGGGGGACGTGGCGGGCTGTGTGGTCGTGGTGGCGCTCACGCGGCGACCTCCTCGGGAATCGCGTCGGACACGGACGTCTTCTGGCCGGTGATGGCCAGGAACACCTCGTCCAGGCTGGGCAGATGGGTTCCGATGTGGGCGATGGCGAAGCCGCGCGCGCCGAGCAGGCCCACGACCGCGGTCAGCTGCTCGTCGCTGAGGATCGGGACGTACAGCGCGCCCTCGTCGGGGATGACGGTCGAGCCGGCGATGCCGTCGAGGCCGGTCTCGCGCAGGGCGTCGGCCATCGCGGGCAGGTCGGACGGGTCGACCGGGCGGAGCTTGAGGGTCCGGCCGCCGACCCGCGCCTTGAGCTCGTCGACCTTGCCGTTGGCGATGACGCGACCGCGGTCGATGACGGTCAGCTCGCTCGCGAGCTGCTCGGCCTCTTCCATGTACTGGGTGGTGAGCAGGACGGTCACCCCCTCGGAGACCATCCGCTGCACCTCGTCCCACACCTCGTTGCGGGTGCGCGGGTCCAGGCCCGTGGTGGGCTCGTCCAGATAGAGGACGGCCGGCTGCCCGATCATCGAGGCGGCCAGGTCGAGCCGGCGGCGCATGCCGCCGGAGTAGTTCATCACGGGCCGCTTGGCGGCCTCGGTGAGCGAGAAGCGCTCGAGGAGGTCGTCGGCGCGGCGCCGGGCGTCACCCCGTGAGAGGTCGAGCAGCCGCCCGATCATGTAGAGGTTCTCCCAGCCGGAGAGCTTCTCGTCGACCGAGGCGTACTGACCGGTGAGGCCGATGGCCCGGCGGAGCCGCCGGGGCTGCCTCACCACGTCGCAGCCGGCGACGACGGCGGTCCCGGAGTCCGGGACGATCAGGGTGGAGAGGCAGCGGACGAGCGTGGTCTTGCCGGCGCCGTTGGGCCCGAGGACCCCGAGCACCGTGCCCTCCCGGACATCGAGGTCGACCCCGTCGAGGGCCTTCGTCTCGCCGTAGTGCTTCACGAGGCCTCGTACCTCGACGGCGTTGCGTGCGGATCGCGTCATGGCCCCCACTAGACCAGGCACCACTGACAAACCGCCGACAGACGACCGACAGCCCGCCGATGGGGGAAGTCGGCGGGCTGTCGTTGGTGCCGCGGTGGTTAGTGGAAGGTGTGCTCCTCGGCGGGGAACGACCCGCCGGCCACGTCGTCCGCGAAGGCGCGCGCGGCGTCGCCCAGCGTGCGGCGCAGGTCGGCGTACTGCTTGGTGAACCGCGGCACCTTGCCGCCGGTCAGCCCCGCCATGTCGGTCCAGACGAGGACCTGGGCGTCCGTCTCGGGTCCGGCGCCGATGCCGATGGTCGGGATGTGCAGGGAGCGGGTGACTTCGGCGGCCAGCTCGGCCGGCACGAGTTCCAGGACGACCGCGAACGCGCCCGCGTCCTGGGCCGCCTTGGCGTCGCGGAGCAGCTTGTGCGCGGCCTCGTCGGAGCGGCCCTGCACGCGGTAGCCCATGGTGTTCACCGACTGCGGGGTCAGGCCGAGGTGGGACATGACCGGGATGCCGGCCTGGACGAGCAGCTCGGTCTGCGGCAGCGAACGCTCGCCGCCCTCCAGCTTGACCGCGCCGACGCCGGCGTCCTTGACGAGCCGCGTGGCGTTGCGCAGGGCCTGGACGGGCCCTTCCTGGTACGAGCCGAAGGGCAGGTCGCCCACGACGAGGGCACGCTTGGTGCCCCGTACGACGGCGGCGGAGAGCAGCGTCATCTCGTCCATCGTGACGGGCACGGTGGTGTCGTAGCCGAGGTGGCAGTTGCCCATGGAGTCGCCGACCAGGACGACCGGGATGCCGGCCTCGTCGAAGACGGACGCGGTCATCGCGTCGTAGGCGGTGAGCATGGGCCACTTCTCGCCGCGGGTCTTGGCGGCGGCGATGTCGTGGACGGTGATGCGGCGCGTGCCCGTCCCGCCGTACAGCGCCTTGCTGCTGTCGGGGGAGTTCTTGGAGGCAGCCTGAAGCGTCATGGTGAACGGCTCCTTCGTCATCTCGAGGCGCCCTGACGGCGTCCCCGGACCACGTCCATGGTGGCACTTCGCGCGGGAGTGGGGGAAGTGGGCCGGAGTGGCGCTGTTCACACGACCGCAACGATGGCGCAAAGCAGAGCAAAGGATTCCTATACGAGACGGTCTCGTATCGAAATCTCGTTACGCTGGTGGCATGTCCCAGCCGTCCTCCTCCACCACGCCGTCGCCCCGCCCGTCGCCGTCCCGCGTGCCCGACGCCGTCCACCGCCGCCGGTGGGCGATCCTCGGCGTGCTGATGCTCAGCCTGCTGATCGTCGTCCTCGACAACTCGATCCTGAACGTCGCGGTCAAGACGATCGCGGCCCCCGCGCCGGCCGGCATCGGCGCCACCCAGAGCGAGCTGGAGTGGGCGATCAACTCCTACACGCTGGTCTTCGCCGGTCTCCTCTTCACCTCCGGCCTCCTCGGCGACCGGCTGGGCCGCAAGAGAGTCCTGCTCTTCGGGATCACCGTCTTCGGCATCGGCTCCGCGCTCGCCGCGGTCTCCGGGTCGCCCGCCGAGCTCATCGGCTACCGCGCGGTCATGGGCTTCGGCGCCGCCTTCGTCATGCCGGCGACGCTCGCGATCCTGATGAACGTCTTCGAGCGCGACGAGCAGCCCAAGGCGATCGGCATCTGGGCCGGCAGCGTCGGCCTGGCGATCGCGATCGGCCCGATCACCGGCGGCGTCCTTCTCGAGCACTTCTGGTGGGGCTCGATCTTCCTCGTCAACGTCCCGGTGGTGATCCTCGCCCTGGTGCTGATGATGTGGCTGGTTCCTGACTCCAAGGACCCGAAGCCGGGCCGGATCGACGTCCCGGGCGTGCTGCTCTCGGTGGTCGGCCTCGTCCTGCTCGTGTACGGGATCATCCGCGGTGGGGAGCTGGCGGACTTCATCAACGGCACCGTCCTCGCCCCGCTCCTCGCGGGCCTGGCGGTCCTCGTCGGCTTCGTCCTGTACGAGCGGCGCAGCGACCACCCGGCGATCGACATGGCGTACTTCCGGAAGCCGGCGTTCTCCGCCGCCGTCGCCGCGATCGCCCTGGTCTTCTTCGCCCTCATGGGCGTGACCTTCTTCTCGGCCTTCTACCTCCAGAGCGTGCGCGGCTACAGCGCGCTCCAGGCCGGCCTGCTCATCCTGCCGCTGGCCGTCGCCCAGATGATCTTCGCGCCGCGCGCCCGGCTGGTGGTCGAACGCTTCGGCGCGAAGGCGGTGTGCACGGCGGGCATGGTGGCCGTCGCCGCGGGACTGGCCGCCTTCACCTTCTTCGACGCGTCGACGCCCGTCTGGGTGCTGGAGATCGTCTTCTTCCTCCAGGGTGCCGGAATGGCCCACATCATGCCGCCCGTGACGGTCTCGGTGATGCAGACCCTGCCGAGGGAGAAGGCCGGGTCCGGCTCGGCGATCAACAACACCTTCCGGCAGGTGGGCGGGGCGCTGGGCGTCGCCGTCCTGGGGTCGGTGCTCTCCACGACGTACCGGGGCGAGATCGAGGGCCATCTGACCGGCCTGCCGCCGGCGCTGCGGGCGGCGGCGGGCGAGTCGATCGAGGCGACCCTCGGCGTCGCCGAGAAGCTGGGCCCCTCCGGGGAGTCCCTGGTGGCGCCCGCGTACGACGCCTTCCTCGACGCGATGCACATGACGGCGATCGGCTCGGCGGCGGTCGCCCTCATCGGCGCGGTCGTGGTGGCGGTGTTTCTCCCGGGCCGCGCTCCGACGGGCGGCGCCGGTGGCGACGAGGGGCCGGAGGCGGCGGGCGGCGCCGGTGGGCCGGGCGGCGCCACGGCGGCGGGCTCCGCCTCCGGGGCGGGCGGTCCGGCCGGCTCGGACGGCTCGGACGGCGACACGGCGCGGCCCTCCGTGCCGGGACCCACCGCCGGGACGGGAGAATCGGCTCGGCGATAGACCGAGGTGACCCGCGGTGACGGCGAGAGATGGAGCGGAACGTGTCCCTGGATGACGGCGGCGTCCCGGCAGACCCACGCGACGGCCGCGAGCCCGCGCCGCGCACGGACGCCCCTGCGGCCCCCGCGCGCACCCCGCACAAAGACGCGCCCGCGCCCGCCGGCCCCGCCGCGGCGGCCGACGCCGGGTCCGCCCCGCGTCGGGGCCGGCCGCGGACCGAGGGGGTCGAGCAGGCCGTCTTCGCGGCGGCGATCACGCTCCTCGAGGACGGGATCCCGCTGGCCGATCTCTCGATCGAGAAGATCGCCCGCGGCGCAGGCGTCGGCAAGGCGACCATCTACCGCCGCTGGCCCGGCAAGGAGGAACTCTTCGTCGACCTCCTGCGCTCCGTCGAGCCGCCGGACCCCGAGCTGCCCGGCGCCTCCGTCCGCGACGACCTCGTCACCCTGCTCGAGTCGCTGCGGCGGCGCGGCCTCGCCAAGCGGACCTCCGCCCTCCTGCACAACGTCTTCTCGCAGATGCGGTCCTATCCCCGGCTCTGGGACGCCTACCACGACACGGTCGTCGAGCCGCGCCGCCGCATGGGCCTGGACGTGCTGCGACGCGGGGTGGAGACCGGGGAGATCCGCGCCGACCTCGACCTCGAACTGGTCAACGACCTCTTCGTCGGCCCGCTGCTGCTGCGCACGGTCATCCGGCCGGGCGCCGCGCTCGACCCCGGCCTGCCGGAAGAGGTCGTCGACGCCGTCCTCGCGGGCGTGCGCCCCACGGCCTGACCGACCCCGCACGAATGTGCGCGTTCTGTCACAGCCCCGGCGCACGCGCCCCGCGCAGGAACCCGCCGCGCGCCTTCCGTCGTCCCTCGGGGCAGTGCGACCGGCCCGTCATCACCTAGGGTCGACGTCGGGTCCGAGAAGGTGGCACGACGCACCACGCACGACGGCAAGGCAGCACGGCAGCAAGGCAGTGAGGACAGCGGACATGGCGCGGGTGGACATGGCGGAGACCGAGCACGGCGGCGCACGGGACGAGCGCTCCGCCTCCCGGGTCCGATCGGCGTTCGACCGCTGGCGGGGCGACCGGGGCATCTGGCGCCGGGGCATCCTCCTCGCCGTCTGCGCGGCCGTGCTGACGTTCCTGATGATCTTCCACGCCGAGATCCCCAACCGGATCGGCAACCTCGGCAGCCTCACCGAGACCTTCCTCCCGTGGCTCGGCCTCCTCGTGCCCGTCCTGCTCGTCCCGGCCCTGCTGCGGCGCTCGGCGACCGCGCTGATCGCCCTGCTGCTCCCGGCCGTGGTCTGGCTCAATCTCTTCGGCGGGCTGGTCACCGACAAGTCCTCCGCGGGCGGCGACCTCACCGTCGCCACCCACAACGTGAACGCCGACAACCCCGACCCCGAGGGCACGGCCCGCCGGATCGCCGCGTCCGGCGCCGACGTGGTGGCCCTGGAGGAGCTCAAGGGCGAGATGGTCCCGGTGTACGAGCGGGGCCTGGCCGACGCTTATCCGTACCACTCCGTGCAGGGCACCGTGGGGCTGTGGAGCACGTATCCGCTGAGCGACACGCGCGAGGTCGACATCAAGATGGGCTGGACCCGCGCCATGCGCTCCACCGTCGACACGCCCAAGGGCGAGATCGCGGTGTACGTCGCCCACCTCCCGTCGGTACGGGTCAAGCTGAACGCCGGGTTCACCGCCAACCAGCGGGACGACAGCGCCGACGCGCTGGGCGAGGCCATCGCCGGGGAGCCGAACGAGCGGATCGTGCTGCTCGGCGACCTCAACGGCACCATGAACGACCGCTCGCTCAACGCCGTGACGTCCCAGATGCGCTCCACCCAGGGCGCCTCGGGCGACGGCTTCGGCTTCAGCTGGCCGGCGTCCTTCCCGATGGCGCGGATCGACCAGATCATGGTGAAGGGCCTCGAACCGGTGTCCTCCTGGTCGCTCCCGCAGACGAAGAGCGACCACCTCCCGATCGCCGCCCGCGTCCGGCTCTGACCGGCACCGGGCGGGCCCCGGCACCTCAGCCGACGGCCGTACGGCCGGGCGGGCGGCACGGGCGGCCGCCCGCCCGAAACCTCGCCTTCATCCGGCCGAAGCCGACGGGAACATTCCACGTGAGCATATTTGTTCCGACGAAGAACTAACGTCCGGAAAGGCTCTCCTCATGCCCCTGGCGCTGCTCGCGCTCGCCGTCTCCGCCTTCGGCATCGGCACCACCGAGTTCGTGATGATGGGCCTGCTGCCCAACGTCGCCGGCGATCTCGGCACCTCCGTCCCCACGGCCGGCCACCTCGTCTCCGCGTATGCCATCGGGGTCGTCATCGGCGCCCCGCTGCTCACCGCCCTCGGCTCCCGCGTCCCGCGCAAGCGGATGCTGGTCCTGCTGATGGCCCTCTTCGTCGTCGGCAACCTGGCGTCGGCGCTCGCGCCCGGCTTCGGCTGGCTGATCGCGGGCCGGGTCCTCGCCGGCCTGCCCCACGGGGCGTTCTTCGGCGTCGGCGCGGTCGTGGCCGCCCGCCTCGTCCCCGAGGACCGGCAGGCGCGCGCGGTCGCCACGATGTTCCTCGGCCTGACGGTCGCCAACATCCTCGGGGTGCCGGCGGCGACCCTGCTCGGCCAGCACCTCGGCTGGCGCGCCACCTTCCTCGTCGTGACCGTCATCGGCCTGCTGGCCATGGCGGCGCTCGCCCGGCTCGTCCCGTACGTCCCCGTCGAGTCCCACCAGAGCCTCGGCCGTGAGATGCGCGCGCTCCGCCGTCCGCAGGTGCTGCTCGGACTGCTGACCGCCGTCTTCGGCTTCGCGGGCGTCTTCGCCGTCTACTCCTACCTCGCCTCGATGACCACCGAGGTGATGGGCTTCGGCGAGTCCTCCGTCACGCTCGTCCTCGCCCTCTTCGGCATCGGCATGACCGCCGGGGCGCTCGCCGCGGGCCCGCTGACCGACCGGGCGCTGCGGCCGACCCTGTACGGCTCCCTCGGCGCCCTCGCCGTGGTCCTGGTCGCCTTCCGCTTCACGATCCACGTGCCGTGGCTGGCGCTCGCGACCGTCGTCGTCCTCGGCGCCGTCGGATTCATGACCACCACCCCGCTCCAGATGCTGGTCATGAACAAGGCCAAGGACGCGCCCACCCTGGCCTCGGCCTCCAACCACTCCGCGTTCAACCTCGCCAACGCGGGCGGAGCCTGGGCCGGCGGCGCGGCCGTCGCCGCGGGCTGGGGCTGGACCTCGCCGACCCTGGTGGGCGCGGGCCTGGCGGTGCTGGGCCTCGCGATCGCCGCGGTGGCGGGCGTCGCGGACCGGACGGGCCGTACGGCCGACGGGGCCTCCCGCGTCGTCGCGGGAAGCCCCCCGGCGGCCGCGCCCGAACGGGTCAGCGGGCCGTCGACTCCCGCCAGCGGTTCGTGATCGGCAGGCGGCGGTCCTTGCCGAAGCCCTTCGCCGAGATCTTCGTGCCCGGCGGGTACTGGCGCCGCTTGTACTCCGCGGCGTCCACCATCCGCAGCGTCCGCGCCACCAGCTCCTCGTCGAACCCCGCGGCGACGATCGCGTCCTTGCCCTGGTCGCGGTCGACATACAGTTCGAGGAGCCGGTCCAGGACGTCGTAGTCCGGCAGCGAGTCCGTGTCGACCTGCCCCGGCCGCAGCTCGGCGCTCGGCGGCTTGGAGATCGAACTCTCCGGGATCGGCGGCGTCAGCCCGCGCTCCTCCGCCGCACGGTTGCGCCAGCGCGCCAGCCGGAACACGGTCGACTTGTAGACGTCCTTGATGGGGCCGTACGCGCCCACCGAGTCGCCGTACAGCGTCGAATAGCCCACCGCCAGCTCCGACTTGTTGCCCGGTGCGAGGACGATGTGCCCCTCCTGGTTGGAGAGGGCCATCAGCATCGTGCCGCGCAGCCGGGACTGGAGGTTCTCCTCCGCGAGGCCGGTGAGACCGAGCGATCCCATGTACGCGTCGAACATCGGCTCGATCGGCACCGTGCGGAAGTCGAGCCCCGTGCGGCGTGCCAGCTCGGCCGCGTCGCTCCGCGAGTGGTCCGAGGAGTACTTCGACGGCATGGAGACGCCGTGGACGTTCGCGGCCCCGACCGCGTCGCAGGCGATGGCGGCGACGAGCGCCGAGTCGATCCCGCCCGACAGGCCGATCAGGACGGAACGGAAGCCGTTCTTCGCGACGTACGCCCGCAGGCCGACGACCAGCGCCGAGTAGATCTCCTCGTCGTCGTCGAGCCGGTTGGCGTAACCGCCCGTCAGCTCCGGCTCGTACGCCGGCAGCGGGTCCTCGGAGAGGACCACGCGGTCGATCCGCAGCCCGTCGTCCACCACACCGGTCGGTGCGTCCGCCGCCGCGGCCGGCAGGTCGAGGTCGAGGATCACGCTGCCCTCGGAGAACTGCGGGGCACGGGCGACGACCTCGCCGCTCGCGTCGACGACGATCGAGTCACCGTCGAAGACGAGGTCGTCCTGGCCGCCCATCATCGCGAGATACGCCGTGACGCAGCCCGCCTCCCGGGCGCGCTTGCGGACCAGTTCGAGGCGGGTGTCGTCCTTGTTCCGCTCGTACGGCGAGGCGTTGACGGACACCAGGAGGCCGGCGCGCGCACTGCGGGCCGCCGGGACCCGGCCGCCCTCCTGCCACAGGTCCTCGCAGATCGCGAGCGCCACGTCGATCCCGTGGACCCGCAGGACGGGCATCGTGTCGCCGGGCACGAAGTAGCGGAACTCGTCGAAGACGCCGTAGTTGGGCAGGTGGTGCTTGGCGAAGGACAGCACCACCTCGCCCCGGTGCAGGACCGCGGCGGCGTTCTGCGGGGCCCCGGCGGGCTGGCCGTACTTCGGCTGCGCCCGCTCGGAGCGGTCGAGATAGCCGACGATCACGGGAAGATCCCCGAAGCCCTCGTCGTCGAGCCGTCGCGCGAGCGCCCGCAGGGCGGTCCGTGACGCCTCCACGAAGGACGACCGCAGCGCGAGGTCCTCGACGGGGTAGCCGGTCAGCACCATCTCGGGGAACGCGACCAGATGCGCGCCCTGCGCGGCGGAGTGCCGGGTCCAGTGGACGACCGCCTCGGCGTTCGCGGCGAGATCGCCGACGGTCGAGTCGATCTGATTCAGAGCGAGGCGTAGTTGAGGCACCCGCCCAGTGTAATCGTCAAAGCGACGCGATGTCCTGGGGCAGGGCCCGCAGGGCCTCCCGGCGGCGGCGGCCGGTCCGCCGCGTGGCAGGCTGGCGGGACTACTCGCCGACTCGTGGCAGGGAGCGTTCTTGAGCGTGTTCGTACGGATCGGCGGCGTGGCCCACCACGTCGTCGTCGAGGGTTCCGGGCCCGTCTGCGTCCTCAGCGCCGGCCTCGCCATGAGCTGGTTCGACTGGGACCCGGTCGTCCCGCTGCTCACCCCGCACCGCACGGTGGTCCGCTTCGACCGGCCGGGACACGGCCTCTCCGCCCCGGCCGCGGTGGCCCCGGACGCCGCGGGGGAGGCCCACCGCGTCGCGGCCCTCCTGGACGCCCTGGGCCTGCCGGGCCCGGCCGTCGTCGTCGGGCACTCCATCGCCGGATTCCACGCGGAGGCGTTCGCCCGGCTGTACCCCGACCGCGCCGCCGGGGTCGTCCTGGTCGACTCGTCCGTCGAGGAGCATGCCCGCACGCCCGCGGCCCCCGCCCTGCGCACCGCCGCCGCGCGCGGGCTCGGAGCCCTGGTCGGCGCCGTCGGCGCCCCGGCCGCCGCTGGGCCCGCCGTCCGCCGCGCCACCGTCCGCCTCTCCCGCGCCTCGGGCGGGGACCCGGCGCCCGCGGCGCTCCTGCGCCGTGTCTACGGCACCTCGCGCGTCCTTCGGGGAGCGCTCCTGGAGAACACCCACTACCGCGCGGTCGCCGCCGAACTCCTCGCCCTGCGCGAGCGCTTCCCGATGCCCGCCGGCGTCCCCGTCACCGTCCTCGCCGCCCCCGACGGCTCGGCGCGCTGGGCGGGCCGCCAGCGCGCACTGGCCCGGCGGCTCGGCGCCCGCTACGAGGCGGTCGAGCCGTCGGGCCATCTGATGATGCTGGACCGCCCCGACGCCGTCGCGCGGGCGGTGCTGACGCTCGGTCAGGATGTGGCGTAGACGCGCGTACAGAACTCCTTGATCTGCTCGTCGTCGAGGTGCTGCGCCAGATCGGCCTCGCTGATCATCCCGACCAGGCGCTTGTTCTCGATGACGGGGAGCCGCTTGATCTGGTGGCCCGTCATCTCGTCGAGGACCTCGCTCACGTCCGAGCCGGCGTCGATCCAGCGGGGGGTGCCGTGCGCCATCTCGCCACAGGTGATCTTCGACGGGTCGTGGCCCGCGGCCACACAGCCGACCACGATGTCACGGTCCGTGATGATGCCGCAGAGCCGCTCGTCCTCGTCGGCGATCGGCAGCGCGCCGACGTTCAGGTCGCGCATCATCTGCGCCGCGCGGTCGAGCGTCTCGTGCCGGGGGATCCAGGTGGCCCCGGAATGCATGATGTCCTTCGCCGTGGTCATGGGGTGCGTACCTCCGTAGAACGTCGTCGTGCCTACGTCCCCGAGCCCCCACCATTCTCCGCGTACGCGACGGCCCCCGCGACCGGTGAGGGGCGTGGGGGCCGTCGTGCGGTGCGGGCCGCGGGCGTCAGGCGCGCGGCTTGGCGCCCCGCTTCGCCAGCAGGTGCGCCATGAGGGAGATCTCCGACTCCTGGGCGTCGACCATGCCCTGCGCGAGGTTCCGCTCGACCTCCACCGAACACTTCTCCACACAGCCCCGGGCCATGTGGACCCCGCCCACGTGGTGGTCGGTCATCAGCTGGAGGTAGAGGATCTCGGCCGCCTTGCCGTCGGCCTTCCGCAGCCGGTCCAGCTCGGTCCTGGTCGCCATGCCCGGCATCAGCGCCCCGTCGGACGGACCGGCGTGGCCGTGCCCGCCCATGTCCATCCAGGCCATCGGCTCGGTGCCCGACTCGACCTTCGGCAGGGCCCACATGTCCAGCCAGCCCAGCATCATGCCGCGCTGGTTGGCCTGGGTGTTGGCGATGTCGTAGGCCAGCCGGCGCACCTCCTCGTCCGTCGTACGGTCCCGGACGATGAACGACATCTCGACGGCCTGCTGGTGGTGGACCGACATGTCACGGGCGAAGCCCGCGTCCGCCGAGTGGGACGCGGGCGTGCTCGGCGCCTCCTCGCGCTGCGCGGAGGCGACCGTGACCGCGCCCCCGGCGAAGAGCAGCGCGAGGACGACGGCGGTGATCGCCGCCCACTGCGTACGGGTGGGCCGGACGCCGCTCACTGGCCGATCCCGCCGGTGCAGGCGGCGCCCGGCTCCGGGGTCTGCGGGCCCTGCACGTACTTCGTGAAGAAGGCGTCCACGCGCGGGTCGCTCGCGCTGTCCACCGTCACCTGCTTCCCCCACGCGCTCAGCATGATGGCGCCGGCCTGGTCGTCGACCGGGCTCATCAGGGAGTACGGGGTCTTCCCGACCTTGTCGGACAGCTTCTTCACGTCGGCCTCGGCGGCCTTCTTGTTGTACGTGACCCAGACGGCGCCGTGCTCCAGCGCGTGCACCGCGTTCACCTCGGCGATCGGCGCCTTGTAGACGTCGCCGTCGCAGTTCTGCCAGACCTGGTCGTGGTCACCGCCGACCGGGGGCTTCATCGGGTACGTGACGGCCGTGGTGACGTGGTTGCGGCCGAGCTTCTTGGCGTCCCAGGACTTCTCGTCCTTGATGGGAGCCTTGGCGACGGCCTCCTTCTGCTCCTTCTTCTCGGACTCCTCGTTGAGCACGTAGGCACCGAAGCCCACGAGGCCCAGCACGACGACGCCGGCGACGCCGATCGTGAGGAAGCGGTTGCGGCGCTCGCGGGCCTGCTCGGTGCGGCGCATCTCCTCTATTCGGGCGCGGCGGTCGGCGGTGGAGGAGCGGTTGGCGGCCATGGTGATGTCGTCCTTCTTCGGTGAGGGGGGTCGTGACGTGACGTGGCGTACGGGAAGAGCGGTGAGGCAGATCCGGCCGCTACGTCCGCAGGACTTGAAGGACGTGCAGGTCCGGCGCGCGGGGCTGCGCGCCGGAGCGGGGCGCCCGGCCGGGGTGGTGCGGCGTGTCGAGGCGCGGGAGACGGCCCTCCGCGTGCGGCGGCGGGTCGAGCGGCGGCGCGGTGAGCACCGCCGGGCTCAGCGAGGGGAAGAGGGAGCAGTCGCCGCGGTCGTACGGGCAGACGTACTCGTCGGCCCGGGCGCCGAGCGCCACCCGTGCCTCACCGGGATGGTGGGCCGGGACGGCGAGCGTCACCCGGCGTTCCCCGGCGTGGTGCGCCGGGGCGTCGGTGGTGCCCGCGCAGACGAAGAGCGCGGCGAGGAGCGTCGCCACGGCACTCACCAGTGCCGTGGGACGCGCGTGCCGAGGCGGCCGTACGAGCCGCGGGGCCCCCATGGGCGGAGATCGTAGTGGGAGAAGGCCGTCCGTGGGCCGGACGGGGTACCGATCGATGGCGGAGGCGGGCGGGCTGGCACGCGGAATCGGCCGGTCCCCCGTTACCTGCGTCACAGCGACCAGGCACTATGGGTATGCAACGTGCGCGAAACCATGTGGTGGGATGCTCAGGTGCCCCCCGATGTGCCCGAGGCGGTGGGAACAGGCGGCCTGACCAGCAAAGATGGGTGTGGAAATGGACAAGCAGCAGGAATTCGTGCTCCGGACGCTCGAGGAGCGTGACATCCGGTTCGTGCGGCTGTGGTTCACCGACGTGCTGGGCTTCCTGAAGTCGGTGGCCGTGGCACCCGCCGAGCTTGAGCAGGCCTTCGACGAGGGCATCGGCTTCGACGGCTCGGCGATCGAGGGCTTCGCCCGTGTATACGAATCGGACATGATCGCCAAGCCGGATCCGGGCACCTTCCAGATCCTGCCCTGGCGCGCGGAGGCCCCGGGCACGGCCCGGATGTTCTGCGACATCCTGATGCCGGACGGTTCGCCGTCCTTCGCGGACCCGCGCTTCGTGCTGAAGCGCATCCTGGCGAAGACCTCGGACCTGGGCTTCACCTTCTACACCCACCCGGAGATCGAGTTCTTCCTGCTGAAGAACAAGCCGCTGGACGGCTCGAAGCCGACCCCGGCCGACAACTCCGGCTACTTCGACCACACCCCGCAGAACGTGGGGATGGACTTCCGCCGCCAGGCGATCACGATGCTGGAGTCCATGGGCATCTCGGTGGAGTTCTCCCACCACGAGGGTGCTCCGGGCCAGCAGGAGATCGACCTGCGCTACGCCGACGCGCTCTCCACGGCGGACAACATCATGACCTTCCGCCTGGTCATGAAGCAGGTCGCGCTGGAGCAGGGTGTGCAGGCGACGTTCATGCCGAAGCCGTTCTCGGAGTACCCGGGCTCGGGCATGCACACCCACCTCTCGCTCTTCGAGGGCGACCGCAACGCGTTCTACGAGTCGGGCGCTGAGTACCAGCTCTCCAAGGTGGGCCGGTCCTTCATCGCCGGCCTGCTCCGCCACGCCGCCGAGATCTCGGCGGTCACCAACCAGTGGGTGAACTCCTACAAGCGCATCTGGGGCGGTTCGGCCCGCAGCGCGGGTGCGGGCGGCGAGGCCCCTTCGTACATCTGCTGGGGCCACAACAACCGTTCGGCCCTGATCCGCGTCCCGATGTACAAGCCCGGCAAGACGGGCTCCTCGCGTGTCGAGGTCCGCTCCATCGACTCCGGCGCCAACCCCTACCTGACCTACGCGGTCCTCCTCGCGGCGGGCCTCAAGGGCATCGAGGAGGGGTACGAACTCCCGGCCGGCGCCGACGACGACGTCTGGGCCCTCTCGGACGCGGAGCGCCGCGCGATGGGGATCGAGCCGCTGCCGCAGAACCTGGGCGAGGCGATCGCGCTGATGGAGAAGAGCGAGCTGGTGGCGGAGACGCTGGGCGAGCACGTCTTCGACTTCTTCCTGCGCAACAAGAAGCAGGAGTGGGAGGAGTACCGCTCCGAGGTCACGGCCTTCGAGCTGCGGAAGAACCTGCCGGTGCTGTAAGCGCAGGCCGGAGCCGGTGAGACTCCGAAACGGCTATCAGGGCCGGCGGCATTCAGCCGCCGGCCCTGAGTCGTCTCCCGCGCCCGGGCCCTCGGCGGGCCGTCGCGCCTCGCGGGAGGTGTCCCGCGTTCCCCTCGCCGTTACCGCGGGTCGCCGTCGGCCTTCGAGGCCGACCGGGGGGAGCCGGGCGGACCGCCGCCGTCGAGGACGGGCTGGCTCACAGGCTGCGGGCGGTGATGTCGCCGTGGGCGGTGGTGGCGTGGATGGTCA